>JBOGFJ010000256.1:0-28390 GCA_050743385.1 Acidimicrobiia bacterium | reverse complement strand
CAAGCAGGCCGCCATCCTCGAGGCCCAGGGCCAATCGGAGGCGATTCAGCGCCTGGCGGACGCCGAGAAATACCGCCAGGTCGCGGTGGCCGAGGGCGAGGCCGAGGCGACGCGCAACGTGTACCGGGCCATCCACGAGGGCGGGCCGAGCCCCGACCTCGTGGCGGTCAAGTACCTCGAGGCGCTGGTCGCGGTCGCGGACGGGAAGGCCACGAAGATCTTCCTGCCCACCGAGCTGAGCGGGCTCTTCGGCGCCGCCGGGGGGTTGGCGGAGATCCTGCGCGGCGACGGCCAGACCTCGGCCGCGACGCCGGCAGCGCCGGTTCAGCCGCCTTCCTAACCGGGATCCGGCAGCGGTAGCCCGGTCCACAGGTCGGCGGCCGCCGCCACGACCTCTCCCCCGGGCCCGTTCGCGGTGGCCGACTCCGCGGCGCGCGCCGGCTCACCCACGAGCGGAGGCAAGGTCGCGGCCACCGAGGCACGCAACGCGTCGGGGTCGTAGCCCCCCTCGAGGAAGAGGATCAGCCGGCCGGCGGGAGCGAGCTCGGCCATCCGCCTCGCGAGGGCGCCGTAGTCGCCGGCTGACAGCCCGAGACCGGTGAGTGGATCGGCGCGGTGCGCGTCGAACCCCGCCGACACGAGCAGCCAATCGGGCCCGAAGCGCTCCATGATCGGCTCGACGACATCATCGAGAGCGCGCAGGTAGAGATCGCCGGTCGCGCCTGCCGGCAAGGGGAGATTGCACGTGGTAGCCGCGCCCGCGCCTGCCCCGGTCTCGTCGAGGCGACCGGTGCCCGGATACAGCGGCCACTCGTGGAACGACACGCAGAGCACCCGCGGGTCGGCGTAGAACACCTCCTGCGTGCCGTTGCCATGGTGGGCGTCGTAGTCGATGACGCCCACCCGCTCACCGCGAGCGGCGAGCGCGGCCGCGGTCACGGCCACGTTGTTGAGCAGGCAGAAACCCATGGAGGTCGCGGGCCCGGCGTGGTGTCCCGGTGGGCGAAGAGCGAGGAACGCCGCCTTCCCTTCCCCCGACTCCAGCGCGTCCACGGCCGCCAGCCCGGCACCCGCGGCCCGCACTGCGGCCGTCCACGAACCCGGTGACGTGACGGTGTCGGGGTCGATCGAGCCCCCACCTCTGGCGCTCAGACGACGGAGGCGCTCGATGTGCGTCGGGGTGTGTACGCGCAGGAGCTCGTCGTCGGTTGCGTCCCGGGCCGGCAGCGCCGCGATCGCCCCGTCGAGACCAGACTCATCGATTCCCGCCGCCACCGCGCGCAGCCGGGCCGGGCGCTCGGGATGCCCCCGACCGGGGTCGTGGTCCTCGAAGGTCGGGTCGCTCGCGACCAACAGCACCGTCGAATGGCTCCCTCGCGGCACGCTCGTCCGCACCTGCCGGAGGCTACCGCCGGTCGACCGGTACGCTCGCCGGGCGATGGTCACCGAGACCCTCCGGTGGCGGGGCGGGTGGGCCCGGATCGCGCCGTGGCCGGGCCCCGAGCGTGACACCGCCCACCTCACCGTCGGCACCGAGACCCCACCTTCGTACGACGTCGTGTACCGCTGCCTCGCACGGCTGCGTCAGGCCGGCTACGGGGGCGTCGTCACCAACGCACTCACCGCCTCTGACTGCCTCCCCTTCGTCGACGCCGGTTTCCACGTTCGCGAGCGCCTCCACCTTCTCGAGCACGACCTTCTCGAGCACGACCTCGCTCGCCTGCCGGTTTCGACGCGAGTGACCCGACGGGTCCGGCGCGGCGATCGGCCGGGGGTCCTCGCGCTCGACCAGCGCGCGTTCGACGCGCCATGGCGACTCGTCGGCGCGTCCGGCTTCGACGACGCGGTACGGGCGACGCCGGCCGCGCGGGTACGTGTCGCTGAGCGCAGCGGTCGATCGGGGGCGGTGGCCTACGCCATCACCGGCCGCGCCCGGAGCCAGGGCTATGTGCAGCGCGTCGCGGTCGACCCGGCGGCGCGCCGAGAAGGATGGGGCCGGACCCTCGTCGCCGACGGTCTCCACTGGCTTCGGCGCCGCGGCGCGCGGCGCGCCCTCGTCAACACACAGCTGGGCAACGCCGCCGCGCTCGCACTCTACGAGGCGTGCGGGTTCCGGCGACTCCCCGTGGGCTTGTGCGTGCTGACCCGGCCGCTGTGACACGGTCCTGCGCGCGTCCGGTCGCGATAGCTGTCGTAGCTCTCGTATTGGCGTGGCCCGCGTCGGCGGGCGCGGGCGGCGATCCACCTCCGCCGACGACCGGCGCGCAAGCCGATGCCCGCATCGAGCTGGCCTCCATCGACCAATCGTCGGTCACGCCCGGCGGAACGGTCACGCTCGCCCTCGCTGTCGACGTCGATCCCGCGGCCGAGGCCGAGATCAACGTGGTCGCCCACAGGGTCGTCGACTCGCGCATCCGCTTCGAACGCACCCTCGTGGGAGAGGACCTCGGGTCGGTGGCCGACGTGATCGCCCTTCCTCTTGCCGCGTTGCCGCGGTCGGCGGGAGTCGTCCTCCTGCCGGTCGGGCTCCAGGACCCCGCTGCCCCGGGTGATCCCAGCCGCCTCAGGCTCAGCGAGACCGGCGTGTACCCGCTCGAAGTCGAGCTGAACGACGCCGACGGCGAGACGCTGTCCGAGTTCGTGCTGCCGCTCGTCGTCACGGCACCGAACCCGGACGGCACACCGATCGTCGGCGAACGGCTGCGGGTGGCGTGGGTTTGGCCTCTCAGCGCCGCGCCCGCCGTCGAGCCCTTCGGGAGGCCCGACCCCGCCGTCGTCGAGCAGCTGAACCCGAACGGGCGCATCGGGCGCCAGGCCGCCGCGCTCGCCGCCGCGCCCGACATCCCCTTCACGGTCGCGCCGGGACCGGAGACCCTCGACGCCTGGACCCTGTTCGCCGCCAACGACGCCGCCCTCGCCGACAGCCTGACCTCCATGCAAGAGGCGTTGGACACGAACCAGGTGCTCGCCGGGCCCTACGTACCGCTCAACGTGCCCTCGCTCGTCACCAACGGATTCCGCGACCAAGTGGGTGCGGAGCTGGCGCGCGGTACCGAGGCGCTGAGCGCCCGCCGCGACGAGGGCGTCGACCCCGGCACGGCTCTCACGAGTCCGATCAACAACGACGCGCTCACATACCTGCGGGCAGCCGGCGTGGCCCGCATGATCGTCAACGGTGAGGCACTGGTGCCGATCGACTCGCAGTTCACACCCGCGCAGCCCTTCCTACTCCAGAGCCCGAGCGCCACGACGACCGCGGTCGCGACCGACCCGGGGCTCAACGCGATGCTCACCTCTGACGCGCCTCCGGCGCTCCGATCCCAGCAACTCCTGGCCGGGCTGAGCGTGGTCGCGCTCGAGCAGCCCAACGCCACCCGCGGGATCGTCATCGCGAATCCACCCGACTGGGACGCGCCGGAGCAGCTGCTCGACGCCGCGATCGGCGGCCTGCGTGGCAACGAGCTGCTCCAGCCGGTGGACATCGACCAGTTCGTCGCCCAGGTTCCGCCCGCGCTGACCGACGACGACGTGCCGGTCGTGCGCCAGCTGCAGCCCTACGTGCCGCCGCCCCCGCCGGTGACGCCCGCCGCGTACGGCCGCGCCGAGGCCGAGCTCAACGCCCTCCGCTCGCTCATCGGCCCCGCCGACCCTCGCATTCTCGCGGGCGAGCGGGCGCTGCTGACCGCCCTGTCGTCGGCCTGGGACCGGCAGCGCGCCCGCGCCGAGCTGGGTGTCATCGGCGCCGCGAGCAGCGAGGTGCTCTCGCAGATCCACGTACCGGTCGGCAGCACGGTCACGCTCACCGCCCGCAAGGGCGAGATCCCGGTGACGTTCCTGAACGAGACCGACCGTACCCTTCGAGTCAAGGTCAGCCTCGAGAGCGACAAGCTCTTCTTTCCCGAGGGGGCCGAGCGCGAGATCGAGCTGCCCCCGCGCAACACGACCGTCGGGTTCACGGTCGAGTCGCGCGCGTCGGGCACGTTCCCGCTCGAATTGACGGTCACGTCGGTCGACGAGGTGCTCGTGATCCAGTCGACGCGGGTGCGTGTGCGCTCGACCTTCGTCAGCGGCGTGGGCGTCTTCATCACCGTCGGGGCCGCTCTCTTCCTCGCCGGCTGGTGGTTGCTCCACTTCCGACGCCGGCGCCGACCGCGCGCCAGCGCGGCCGCATGACGGGCGCCGGCCCCGGGAGTCCGGCCGAGACCACCGCCCCGGGTCGTCTCCTCCGATCCAGCGCGGTCGTCGGAGTCGGCACAGCCCTGTCACGAATCACCGGCTTCCTGCGCGTCGCCGCGATCGCGTACGCGCTCGGTGGCGGTGTGGTCGCCGGCGTCTACAGCTACGCCAGCCAGACGCCGGCGATGCTCTACGAGCTTCTCCTCGGCGGCGTGCTCACCGCCACTCTCGTGCCTCTGTTCGTCCGCCACTACGAGCAGCACGACGACGACGCCACCAGCGCGATCTTCACCGTTTCGGCGGTGGCGCTGCTCGCCTTGACCGTGATCGGCGTCGCCATCGCCCCCTGGATCGTCGACCTGTACACGCTGCGCGTCAGCGGAGCCGACCGCGCCGCGCAGCAAGAGCTCGCTACCGAGCTGCTCCGCCTGTTCATGCCCCTCGTCTTCTTCTACGGGATGGTGGCGCTCGCGAGCGCGTTACTGAACGCGCGACGACGGTTCGCGGCGGCCGCGCTCGCTCCGATCCTCAACAACGTGGTCGTGATCGCGATGTTCCTCGCTCTCCCCCGCATCACCGACGAGCGGCTCACCCTCGAGAACGTGCGCGACGACACGACGCTCGTCCTCCTCCTCGGCCTCGGCACGACCGCCGGAATCGCCGCGGTCGCGCTCGCGCTCGTGCCCGCCGTGGTCCGCGCAGGCGCACGTATGCGGTTCCTCCTCGACGTGCGCCACGCGGCGGTGGCGACGATGGCGCGACTCTCGGGTTGGACCGTGGGCTACGTGATCGCAAATCAGGTCGCGCTGTGGGTGGTGCTCGTCCTCGCCAACGGCATTGACGGTGGCCCATTCCTCTACCTGAGTGCGTACGCGTTCTTCCAGCTTCCGCACGGACTACTCGCGGTGTCGTTGATGACGACGATCGCGCCCGAGATGGCGAGCGCTGCCGGGCGAGCCGACTTCGCGGCCTTGCGGGAGCGCCTCTCGTTCGGCTTGCGGTTGACGATCTTGGTCGTGTTGCCCTCGGCGGCGGTCTTCGTCGGGCTCGCACGCCCCATCGTGGTTGCCCTGCTCGAGCGAGGCGCCTTCACCGGGGCGGATTCGGCGGTGGTCGCCGACGCGATCGTCGCGTTTGCCGTAGGCCTGGTGCCCTTCTCCGTGTACCTGTTCTCGCTGCGCGCCTTCTATTCACTGCCCGATACGCGCACTCCCTTCCTGCTGAACTGCCTGGAGAACGGGGTGAACATCGCGCTCGCCATTCCCCTCTACGCATGGCTCGAGATCCCCGGTTTGGCGCTGGCGTTCTCGGGCGCCTACGCCGTGGGGGCGGTGGTCACGCTGGTGGTGCTGCGCCGGCGCGTCGGCGGGATCGACGGCCGTCGCATCGGCGACATGGCGGTCCGGGTTCTCGCCGCCGGGCTCGCGGTCGCGGTGGCAACGTGGGCGATTTCCCGCGGTTTGGGCGGGGACGGAGCTCTCCGGGCCGCCGCCACCACCTCGGTCGGTCTCGTCGCCGCCGCGATCCTCTATCTCGGCGGCCTTGCCGTGCTCCGAGTGCCCGAGCTGGGCATGCTGCGCGCGGTGCTCCCTGGTCGGCGCACCCCGTCCATGTAACGATGCGCCCCGGGCCCAGGTCCGATCCGGCACCAGGAGGGGGCTTCGCGTGGGCGTTCGAGTCGTCACCGACAGTGCATGTGACCTGCCCGAGGAGCTGGTGGCCGAGCTCGGCATCGAGATCGTGCCGCTGTCGATCCGGTTCGGTCACGACGAGTTCGTCGACCGCCAGGAGCTGAGCACGGAGGAGTTCTGGCGGCGGCTCGGGGAATCGTCCGTGCTGCCCGAGACCTCGGCGCCCGCGGCGGGGGCGTTCGAGACCGTGTTCCGCACCCTCGCCGACGACGGCGCCACCGGAATCGTCTGCATCAACCTGTCGTCGAAGCTGTCGGCGACCATGCAGGCGGCCCAAGTGGCAGCCAAGGCCGTCGACGACAGCTGCCCGGTGGAGGTGGTCGATTCGCTCCACGTCACGATGGGGCTCGGGAACCTCTGCCTCGCGGCCGCTCGAGCCGCCCAAGACCCCGATGCATCCCTCGACGCGATCGTCGCCGACGTGACCGATCGCCGTGACCGCACGAAGCTCTACGGCACCCTCGACACGCTCGAGTTCCTGAAGAAGGGCGGGAGGGTCGGCAACGCCCGTGCCCTGCTCGGCTCGATGCTCGCGATCAAGCCCGTCGTCGAGGTGCGGGACGGAGTCGTGGAGGAGGCCGGGAAGGTCCGGACTCGCTCCAAGGCCCTCCGGCTCCTCGTCGACAAGGTGAAGGAGGGGCCGGTGGAGAGCCTCGCCGTCATGCACGGCCAGGCCCCCGACCTCGACGAGCTGCTCGACATGCTCGACCCGCTCGTCCCTCGCTCCGAGATCGTCGTCGGCCAGGTCGGGCCCGTGATCGGCACCCACGCCGGCCCGCGGGTCATCGGCGTGACGTTCCAGACGGCCTAGCTTTCTGTCGCGCTCGCCGCTCCGCACGCGGCCGGCGGCCCGGGGGCGGGCGAAGCCCGCCCGGAACGCATCACCCGATCAGAGCGGGCAAAACCGGCGCACTAGCGTCGGTCGGGTGCCGGAGACCGTCGCCCCTGGTCGTGTGCTCGGCGGTCGCTACCGCCTGACGCGCGAGCTCGCGCGCGGTGGCATGGCGACCGTCTGGGACGCGCAGGACCCGCTGCTCTCGCGCCGCGTCGCGGTGAAGATCCTGCATCCCGAGCTCGCGATCGACGACTCCGTGCGGGCGCGCTTCCGGCACGAGGCGGTCGCAGCCGCGAAGCTCAGCCATCCCGCGATCGTCGCAACCTACGACACCGGTGACGACGGGGTCGCGTACATCGTGATGCAACTCGTCGAGGGCCCGACGCTGCGCCGTATGCTCGATCAGCGCGGACCGCTACCACCGGGAGAGTCCGCCGACATCGCCGCCCAGGTCGCGGAAGCGCTCGACCACGCGCACCGAAACGGTCTCGTGCACCGCGACATCAAACCCGCCAACGTCCTCGTGCCGCCCGACGGCCAGATCAAGGTCACCGACTTCGGCATCGCCAAGGCAACCGGCGACGAGGATCTCACCCGCACCGGCACCGTCGTGGGTACCGCCCGCTACCTCGCGCCGGAGCAGGTGAGCGGCGACCCGGTCGATGGGCGCGCCGACGTATACGCGCTCGGGCTCGTGCTGTACGAGATGCTCACCGGCACCCTTCCCTTCACAGGTGACAGTGAGGTGAGCACCGCCATGGCGCGGCTTACGCGAGCACCCGACCCGGTCCGAACCCATCGCCCGGACGTGTCCCCGACGCTCGACGCGATCGTCAGCAGATGTCTGGCACGCGACGCCGATGAGAGGTTCCCTTCGGCGGGCGCGCTCCTCGAAGCCCTCGAACCGACCCGAGAGCCGCCGTCGGGGTCGCTTCCGGCCGTTCCGCGGACGAGCGAGCCGGTCGCCACGCCCACGGATCAGACCGTGGGCGTCGACCGCACCGCTACGAGCGCAGCACCGCCCGCGCCGGCGATCCGGCCCCCGACGCCCCCATCGGGCCGATCCGACCGGGGCAGGCGCTGGCCGCGAGTGCTCGTCGCGCTCGTCGTGTTCGCGGCGATCGGCGCGGCCGCGTACGCCGGCGTCCGCGCCATCACCGACGACGGCGGGGACGGGAGCGGAGGCGGAGGCGTCTCCGCTCCCGCGGCACCCGTCACGATCGTCGGTGCCGATGACTTCGACCCGCTCGGCGACGACCGGGAGGAGAACCAGGACTCGGCCGGCAACGTGCTCGACGGGAATCCGCAGACGGCATGGGAGACCGAGCAGTACCAGGCACCGGCGGAGGCGTTCGGAGGCGCCAAGGACGGCGTCGGTGTGTTCGTCGAGCTCGACGGCGTGCACGACCTCTCGACGGTGACCGTCGCCACCCGAGAATCGGGTTGGAGCGCAGCGGTGTACGTCGCCGACCAGCCTGGTCCCGATCTCGCCGCGTGGGGCGAGGCGCGGGGAACGGTCGAGAACGCGGACACGGCGGCCGAGATTCCGCTCACCCGCGGGACAAGGGGTCGATACGTGCTGCTGTGGTTGACCCGGCTCCCGTCGTCGGGCAAGTTGAACGTGAGCGAAATCCAGGTTGCGTAGTGGTACGCGGCGGTCGCCTCGCGCCCGACAGCGACGACGCCCTGCTCGCAACCGCCGCGTCCGGCGGTGACCGGCGGGCGCTCGAGCTTCTCCTCGAGCGCCACGCCGATCGCGTCCACGCGGTGTGTCGGCGCGTCCTTGCCGACGCCGACGACGCGCTCGACGCCACGCAGGAGGCGCTGATCGCGATCGCGCGCGGCATCGGCCGCTTCGACGGCCGCTCCGCCTTCACGACGTGGATGTACCGCGTTGCGACCAACGCCGCCCTCGACGAGGGCCGCCGCCGCGGTCGGCGGCCCTCACCGGTCGAGGCGGTGCCCGAGTCCGCGCCGATGAGCGAGACGCCGCTCGAGAACCGGGTGGGCGCCCGACTCGATGTCGACGCTGCGCTCGCCCGTCTGCCCGAGGAGTTCCGGGTGGCGGTGGTGCTCCGTGACCTGTGTGACCTCGACTACGCCGAGATAGCGGAGGCGCTCGCTCTCCCGCCCGGCACCGTCCGGTCGCGGATCGCTCGAGGCCGCGCCGCGCTCGCCGAAGCGCTCGGGAACCACGGCCCCGCGGCGGAGCGTCCTACGGGAGATCGCGGTGAGGAGCCCCAACACCAGCCATGAACGACGACGACATCGACCACGACGAAGCTGAGGACCGGGACGAGCAAGTTGCGGCGCAGCTCGAGGTTCCGCCGCTCGACGATCTCACGCGGCGACGGCTCGTGCGGCGCGCGCTCGCCGAAGCCGGACCCGCGGTGCCCGCGCGGGGCGCCCGGTTGCTGCGGATCGCGGCGGTGGTCGCCGGCGTGGCGGTGGTGGGCGGCGCGGCCGCGCTCCTCCTGCGCGATGGGAACGGGACGGGCCGGGAGACGGCAGAGCGCTCGGCCGCGCCCACCGAGGAAACGCGCGACCAAGTCGCGGGGGCGGCGGCGGGCGACCTCGGCGAGGTCTCCGATCCGGGTGTGCTCCGGGAGCGCCTCGACGCGCTGGCGCAACCGCGGGCGGCCCCCGACGCCGGAGAGGAACCGGGTGGTGGTGACACGGAGAGCTTCGACGACGAGGCCACCGGCGTCGTGGCGTTGCCGGCCGCATGCGTTGATGTGCTCGAGCAGCAGAATGCGGGTGCTCCGACGTTGGTGGCCACGGCGACGTACGGGGGCGCTCCCGTGTTCGTCGTGGTGGCCGGCGCCGACGAGACCGCGTTCGTCCTCGACCAGTCGACGTGCGAGCTACGTGCCCGAGTGCCGCCGGCCTGAACGGCCGGCTCCGTGTGACGGACGGGTCGGGCCGGGTACGCTCCCTCGGTCCGTGAAGGGAGCGGGGGAACCCCATGAGCGACTGGACCACCGAGGCCGCCGACCGCATCGAGGAGGTCGTGGCAACGGTCCGCGACAAGACCGTGGTCCCCGCGCAGAACGTCACCAAGGCAATCGTGTACGGGCTGCTCACGGCGTTCTTCGTCGGCACGGCGCTGACGCTCCTTTGCATCGCCAGCTTCCGGGCGCTCGATTCCTATCTGCCCGGTCCGGTGTATTGGGCCTACCTCGTGCTCGGCGGAATCTTCGTCGTGGGCGGCGCGTTGCTCTGGACACGGCGCGCACCCAAGTCGAAGACCGGCTGACCGGCGCCCGGAACGGCGAGACCCGGAACGGCTAGACGTGGAACAGCGAAACCAGGATCAGGGAGCCATGCCCGAACCCCGTGAGCTCGTGATTGTGGGATCCGGCCCCGCCGGGCTCACCGCCGCCGTCTACGCCGCCCGGGCGAACCTGCACCCGGTCGTGATCGAGGGCATCGCAGCCGGTGGTCAGCTCATGCTCACCACCGACGTCGAGAACTACCCGGGTTTCCCCGACGGCGTCCTCGGGCCCGAGCTCATGAGCAAGTTCCGCGAGCAGGCAGCCCGCTTCGGCGCCGAGTTCGTGACCGCCGACGTCGACCGCGTCGATCTCTCCGCGTCGCCGTTCGGCATCTGGGTCGGCGACACCGAGTACCGGGCCCAGGCCGTGGTCGTGTCGACCGGAGCGTCGGCACGCATGCTCGGCCTCGAGTCGGAGCGTCGGCTGCTCGGCCAGGGCGTCTCCACCTGCGCAACCTGCGACGGATTCTTCTACCGGGAAAAGCCGATCGCGGTCGTGGGCGGCGGCGACTCCGCCATCGAGGAGGCGCTCTTCCTCACGAAGTTCGCGACGAGGGTGACGGTGTTGCACCGCCGCGACGAGCTCCGGGCATCGAAGATCATGCAGGAGCGCGCGTTCGCGAACCCCAAGATCGAGTTCCGGTGGAACTCGGTCGTCGAGGACGTCGTGGGAAATGGCAACGTCGACGCGCTGAAGCTGCGCGACACCGTGACCGGCGAGGTTTCCGAACTCGAGGTCGACGGGTTGTTCGTGGCCATCGGTCACGACCCCAACACGAAGCTGTTCGAGGGCCAGCTCGACATGGACGCGAACGGGTACCTCGTGCTGCCGTTCGCAGGCTCGACTCGCACCTCGGTGGAAGGTGTGTTCGCAGCCGGTGATGTGGCAGACCACGTCTTCCGCCAGGCGATCACCGCCGCCGGTACCGGATGCATGGCCGCGATCGAGGCCGAGCGCTGGCTCGAGGCCAAGGCACATGCGGAAGCGGCGGTGCGGGCAGGCTGACCCGGAATGGCAGAGACCCGGTCGCGGTTGACCGGTCAGTACACTCGCTCAACCTCGTCGAAAGGGACCCCGGTGGCCGACGACATTCAGACCGTGACGGATGCGACGTTCGACGAAGCGGTCGGCGGCGCCGACACCGCGGTGCTGGTGGACTTCTGGGCGGAATGGTGCGGCCCGTGCAAGATGATCGCTCCCACGCTCGAGGAGATCGCGGTCGAGCACCGGGGCAAGATCTCCATCGCGAAGCTCAACGTAGACAACAACCCCGAGACCGCGCGCCGCTACGACGTGATGAGCATCCCTACATTGCTCGTGTTCAAGGCCGGCGAGCCGGTGAAGCGCCTCGTGGGGGCGAAGGGCAAGGGGCAGCTCCTCCAGGACCTCGCCGAGTTCATCGCCTGAGATGAGCCGTAGCGTCCGGTGACACCGCCAGCCGACCTCGCGCGCGGCGACAGCGGCGAGGCGGTGCGGGATCTCCAGCAGCGAACCGGGGCGCTCGGCTACGACGTCACCGGCGACGAGCCCGGCCGCTTCGGCGACGTCACCGAGGCCGCAGTCCGCGCCTTCCAGGAGGCCCGCGGGCTCGCCGTCGACGGGATCTGCGGCCGGCACACCTGGGCGGCACTGGTCGAGAGTGGGTTCTCGCTGGGTGACCGCATGCTCTACGCCCGCCGGCCCATGCTCAGGGGCGACGACGTCGCTGAGCTCCAGCGCCGTCTCAACACCCTCGGCTTCGACGCCGGGCGCGAAGACGGGATCCTCGGCGACGGAACGATCGCGGCACTGACGGAGTTTCAGCGCAACGTCGGGCTCACGGCCGATGGCATCTGCGGTTCGACCACTGTCGCCGCGCTCGACCGCGTCGGCGGAATGGCCGCGGGATCGGTCGCCAGCGTGCGCGAGCGGGAAGAGATCCGTCGCGGCCCCCGGCGCCTCGGCGGCCGGCGCGTGTACGTGGTCGCCGCGCTCGGGTTCGAGGCTCTGGGTGACGCGGTGACGCGGGGTTTGCTGGCCGCCGGCGCCGACGCAGTGCTCGACACGTCGAGCGCGGACGAATCGGTGACCGCGGCGGCCGCAAACCGGTTCGAGGCCGACCTGTGCCTCGCGCTCGGCTCCGGCCCCGCCGACGAGTGCCGGTGCTGCTACTTCGCATCGCGGACCTTCCGATCCGAACGGGGGTACCGCGTCGCGACCGGAGTGCACGAGGAGTTGGGCCGACTGCTTCCCGGTGGCTCCGCGTGCGGCCGGTCACACGGGTTGCTACGCGAGACCCGCATGGCCGCGGTCGTGTGCGAACTCGTCGAGCGCGGCGACGTCGACGCGATGCGCGGCCTCGTCGCGCGCGCGGGCGACATCGGCCGGGCGATCGTCCACGGCGTCCGCCGCGGCATCGAAGACACACCCGCCGACGACTAGCCCGCCACCCGACCAACACGGTGGCCGGGCGCAGCACCGGTCGGTGTCGGACAGTTCGCCCCGCCCGGCCGAGACCCGGGTCGAAGACCCGAGCAGCACCGCAAGGTGCTGCGAGCAGGGGCTCGGGCGGAAAGCGGGGCGAGTCCGACACCGTTACCGGTGCCGCGCCCGGCGCGCGACGCGTTCCGCGCGGTTCCGCGCGCGCTTGCGCTACGCGGAGTCGGCTTCGGTGCGGGGCTCCGTCATCGCGCGGTAGATGCGCTCGAGGTCTTCGAGATCGGAGAACTCGATGGTCACGCGACCGCGCTTCGCGCCCATCGACACCCGCACCCGGGTCTCGAGGTGCTCGCCGAGGAGCTCCTCGAGCTCGAGCAGGCCGGGCGGGCGCACCCGTCCACCCTTGCGCGCCCGGCTGGTACCACTCCCGTTGCCGTCAGGCTCGCCGTGCTGGCGGACGGCGTCCTCCACCTCACGCACCGACATGCCCTCTTCGACGGCGCGGCGGGCGAGCTGCTCCTGGAACGCCCGGTCGGGGGTGCCGAGCAGGGCGCGGGCATGCCCGGCGTCGAGCTGACCCTCGCTCAGGAGCCGCTGGATCGCCGGCGGGAGCTGCAGCAGCCGGAGCATGTTCGTGATGCTCGCCCGGCTGCGCCCAACCCGCGTTGCGATCTGCTCGTGGGTCAGCTCGAAGTCCTCGATCAACTGCTGGTACGCGGCCGCCTCTTCGAGCGCGTTGAGGTCGTCGCGGTGGAGGTTCTCGACCAGGGCCTGCTCGAGGGCGGACGCGTCGTCGGTGGTGCGCACCAGGGCGGGGATCGACTGGAGCCCGGCCCGGCGCGCCGCCCGCCAGCGTCGCTCGCCCGCGATGAGCTCGTAGCCGCCCTCGGCATCGGCGCGCACGAGCACGGGCTGGAGCAGCCCCACTTCGCGGATCGAATCGGCGAGCTCGCCCAGCGCGGCTTCGTCGAAGTGACGGCGGGGCTGCAGGTGGCTGGGCTGGATCGCAGCCACCGGGATCTCCTGAAGCCCGCCGGTGGCTGCGGGCACGTGCGAGCCCTCGGTACCCCCGGGGGGTATGAGGGCGCCGAGACCCTTACCGAGCCCGCCGCGTCGCGCCACGACTGACCTCCTCGGCGAGGTCGCGATAAGCCTGGGCTCCCCGCGACGACGGATCGAACACGATGATCGGCTGGCCGAACGAGGGCGCCTCCGACAGCCGTACCGTGCGCGGCACGACCGTCTCGTACACCTTGGGTCCGAAGTGCGCCCGCACCTCCGCCTCGACCTGGTCGGCGAGCTTGGTGCGGGCGTCGTACATCGTGAGCACGATGCCGCGGACGTCGAGGGTTGGGTTGAGGTTGCCGCGAACGAGGCCCACATTGCGCAGGAGCTGCCCGAGGCCTTCGAGCGCGTAGTACTCGCATTGGATCGGCACGATCACGTCGTCAGCGGCCGCGAGGCCGTTCACGGTCAGCAGACCGAGTGAGGGCGGGCAGTCGATGAGCACGATGTCGTAATCGTCACGGATCGCGTCGACGGCCCGGCGGAGCTTGAGCTCGCGGCTCATCGCCGGCACGAGCTCGATCTCGGCGTCCGCCAGGTCGATGGTCGCCGGCGCGACGAAGAGGTTCTTCAGGCTCGTGGGCTCGACGCAGTCCTCGAGGGCGGCGTCGTTCATGATGACGTCGTAGACCGACGAGTCGAGATCGCGGGGGTTCACGCCCAGACCGGTGCTGGCGTTGCCCTGAGGATCGAGGTCGATCACGAGGACGCGGTAATCGGCCTCGGCCAGGGCGGAGCCGAGATTCACCGCGGTGGTCGTCTTGCCCACGCCGCCCTTCTGGTTGGCGATCGCCAGCACACGCGGCAGCTCGAGCGGGCCGGGGTGCTCGTGCGCGTGCTCGAGGATCTGGCGGGTCGCGCCGTCGGCGGCGTCGAGACCGGGCGGCTCGAAGTCGACGGCGGCGCCGTCGACCGCGTCGGTCGGAGGCGCGGCCTCGGCCGTCGCCGAGGCTGCCTCGACCGGGGGTTGAGCCACACTCGCGGTCGCCGGGGGCCCCTCGACCGAGGGTTGAGCGTCGGGCTCGGCGCCGTTCTCCGGTGCCTCGCCTCCTCGACGCCGCAGAGACTTGAACCCCCGGCGCCCGCGGCCTCGCAGTTCCTTGTCGGCGCGTGCCATCGGGCTCGTCCGGGCTCCCTCGCTGGTGTGCGCCCATGTTCGCCCACGGGGCGGTCGGGGTCAAGCAGCAGTGGAGGGAGGCGGGCGTCGTGGCGGGAGGCGGGAGTACGGCTGCCGGCTGTCGCTCGCACGGTGGATCCATGATCGTCGGCCCGGAGTTCCACGGGAAACGTCCCCGGCCACCCGCCGGCATGTTTCACGGTGAACAGCGCCTCACCAGGTAGGCCGCTTGGCCGGGATCCCGGATCGGCGGGGCCAGCGGTCGTCGACCGCTCCCGGCAGCGTGAGCACGGCGGCCGTCACGCCCCCCGCTCGGCAGACCTCGGGACCCGTCAGCCCGAGGACGCTGACGCCGGCGACGGGCCAGCGGTCGCCTTCCGCTCCGGGTGGGTCGGCCACGAGCAGCCGACCACCCGGTTGCAGGAACCCCACGGCACACTCGGCCGTGACCGCTGGGCGCCCGAACGACCGGGCGACCACGAGCTCGACCGACGCCCGCAAGGCGGGTTCGCGGGCCAGGTCCTCCGCTCGCCCACAGGCGACGGCGATCCGCCCCAGCTCCAGCTGCGCGACGGCCCCTCGGAGGAACGAGCACCTCCGGCCCCGGGACTCGAGCAGGACCCCCTGAGCGTGCGGCCACTCGTCGGCCAGCACCAGCCCGGGCACGCCGCCGCCGGAGCCGAGGTCGAGGAACGACGTCGGTGCGCTCCCGACGAGGCGCGCCAGCCCCCGGGCGTGGTCGACGTGCGACTCGACGGGGCCGGGACCGAGGAGCCCTCGGGCCCGGGCCTCCTCGAGGACGTCGAGGAGGCGGGCGGGCACTACGCGGGCCGGATCACGACCCGGCGGCGGGGGTCCTCGCCCTCGGAGCCGGTGGTGACGCCGTCCATGTCGGCGAGCGCGTCGTGCACGACCTTACGATCGGCCGCCGACATGGGCTCGAGCGCTTGCTCCTGGCCCGTCTCGACCACTTTCGCCGCAAGATCCTGGCTGAAGTCCGTGAGCGCCTGCCGGCGCTTCGACCGATAGCCACCGACGTCGACGTTGATACGGGCGCCGTGCCCCCCGGTGTGGCGCTGGACGACGGTGCGGACGAGCTCCTCCATGGCCGCCAGGGTCGCGCCTCGCGGCCCGACGAGCAGACCGAGGTTCTCACCCGTCACCTCCACGACCACGGTGTCTTCGTCGTCGATGCGCGTCTCTACGGCGGCGGCGGCGCCGAACGCCTCCACCAAGCCACGGGTGAAGCTCTCGGCCGTCTCGGCCTGCTCCTCGATGGGGACGTCGGTCTCCTCCACCCTTGCTCCCTCGTTCGGGGCGGCCCCTGCCGCCTGCTCTCTCGATCTGCCACCACGCCCGCGGCGGCGGGCGCCGCCGCGCCGGGCGCCGCTCCCGTCTTCTCCTACCGCCGCGCCGCCTTTGGGACCGCCATTCCCGCCGGTCCGGGCTCGATTTCCCCGACCCGCGCCCGCCCCGGCGCGCCCCCGCCGCCGTTCACGCCGTTGCCGGTCGCCGGGCTTCTCCCGCGAGATCGGCTTCACCCGGGCCCGGATGCGGGCCTCGCGACCACCGAGCCGGCCCAAGAGCCCCGATCGGGGCTCGTCGATCACCTCGTACTCGAGGTCGTCCTCGGCCACACCCAGCTGGTCGAGTGCAGAATCCACCGCCTCGACCAGCGTCCGGCCGGTGGTCTCGACCCATTCCATCTACCGCTTCCGCTTCTTGTTGCGCCGGCGGCGCGCCTGCCCCGACTGGCTCTGGCTCGAACCGCTGCGCTTCGCTCCGCCCGGCGGCGAGCCGGTCTTCTTCGGCGGCGGTGTGGGAGGTGGTGCGGGTGACGGTGCCGGCTCGCCGTTCGGCGTCGGCGGGAGCCGGAACAGATCGCGCAACCGGCCCCCAGTCCCGGGTTGGGCCTCGGCCCGCGTCGAGGGGGTGGCCGCCCGTGGCTGCTTCGGGCGCTGCTTCGGGCGCTGCGCCGGTGTCGGGCCCTCGGCGGCCTCTTCCTCGGGCTCGGCTTCGACGACGTCGATGACCTCGGGGGCGGTCTCGCCCTTGCCGCCGCCGCCCTTCTTTGCCGCCTGGCGCTCCCGGTGGGGGAGGTGGATCTTGCGGAAGATCACTTCCTGTTGCCCGAGCCGCCAGAGGTTGCTCACGAGGAAGTAGAGCACGAGGCCGGCCGGGAACCACAGGGAGAAGACACCGAACCCGATCGGAAGCACCTTGCCGATCATCTGCATCTGGGGGTTGGCGCCGGCCGGGGTGGTGCGCTGGGTCTGGCGGGACTGGAAGTACCCGGCGAGGATCACGAGCCCGACGAGGATGAAGTAGGGCGCCACGGTGAAGAGCCCACCGCTGGCGTCGAGCGCGGTGGTCGTGAGGTCCATCCCCAGGAACTCGAGGTGGTTCGGGCCGGGAGGGCGCCCGCAGGCGGCTTCGCCCCGATCACCACAGAACGCGCGGAACAGGTCGGAGTCGACCGGGACGTTCTTGTAGGGGTTGCGCAGTACCGAGAAGAGTGAGATGAAGATCGGGAACTGCGCCACCAGGGGGAGGCAGCCCCCGAGCGGGTTGACCTTGTGTTCCTGGAACAGCTTCTGCTGCTCCTCGACCATCTTCTGCCGATCGCCCTTGTGCTTCGCCTGCAGCTTCTTGAGCTCGGGCTGGATCTCCTGCATGGCCAGCATCGAGCGGGCCTGCTTCGCGGTCAGGGGGAACAGCACGAGCATGACCGTGCACGTCAGCAGGATGATGGCGACGCCCAGGTTGGGCACCAACCCGTAGAAGAACGCCAGGAGCCAGCCGATGGCTTCGTACAGCGGGTCCAACATGTCAGCCTGCTCTCGTCATCGAACGTGTGTTCGCATCCGGCACGGGGTCGTAGCCCGCGCCGCCCCACGGGTGGCAGCGCCCGATGCGGCGCATCGCCAGCCAGGTGCCCCGGAGTGCGCCGTGACGCTCGAGGGCGTCGAGCGCGTACTGCGAGCACGACGGCTCGTAGCGGCACCGCGGCGTCAGGCTCGCGCTCACGAGCCGCCATGCCCGGATCGGCAGCATGAGCAGCCGCGCCGCCATCGTCGACCGCTTCACGCGGCCTCCTTCACCGAGCGAACGAGCTGGCCGACTGCCGTGGTCAGCGTGTCGAACGGAGCCGCGATCGCCTCCCGGTCGGCTGTGAACAGGTACGCGGCGCCCGGGTTCAGCTCCGCTCGATGGGCGGCGACCGCCGCCCGGAGCCGGCGACGGACCCGGTTGCGGGCGACCGCGCTCCCCGTGGCCCGGGACGCGGCGAAGGCGACGCGCGGGTGGGCGAGGTCGGAACCGGTGACGTAGCGCAGGGTCACGGGGCCCTCCCGCCGAGCGCGCGCCCGGGAGAGGGCGGCGAAGGTCGCACGATCGCGGATGCGCCAGATCAGGCCGAGAGGCGAGCGCGGCCCCGCCGCCGCCGGCTCTTGATGATGGCCCGGCCACCGCGCGTGCGCATGCGGCTGCGGAAGCCGTGGGTCTTCTTGCGCTTCCGGGTGTTGGGCTGGAACGTGCGCTTCACGCATGGCCTCCTCGCGACGATCGCCACGCCGGCGCGGTCGTGACCCGAGGTCGGGGGTCGCGACGACAGGCGGAGCTTGCAGTCTACGAGCCGTTCCGGTCCCTCCGCAACGCGGCCCGCGCCCCTTGTCGGTCGAACCAGCCGGTGCTACGTTGCCGCGCTCCCGCCCAAACCAATCGGCCTGGTTGGGCGGACTTCCCCGGGTGAGCCCAGCTCGAGCAGGCCGGTGGGTGCCGATGGAGCGGGCACTGACCCGCTCCATGTTCTTCCACAACTGTGGACGTTCCTGTGGACAATCAGGACCTGGGCGCGGCGACGGCCGACCATATCTGGCAGCGATCGGCCGCTGCGTTGCGCGCCCGGCTCGATGATGACGGCGCCTGGAACGCGTATTTCCAGACCGTTCGTCCCCTGGCCTACGACGAGCACTCCCTCACCCTCGGTGTCCCGAGCGGCCTCGCCGCCGAGCGGATCCGGTCCTACACACCGCTGCTCGCCAACGTCCTCCGCCGCGTGACCGGCCACAACACCGGCATCGAGCTCGTGGTGGAGACGGCCGACCGCATCGAGGAGCCGGTCTGGGTGACGCCGCCGGAGCCCGTCCGCGCGGCCGAGCCCGCCGCGGTCGCCGAGCCCGACGACGACGTTCCGGCGCTCGGGGCCTGGACCACCGGGAAGTTGATCCCTCGCTACACGTTCGACCAGTTCGTCATCGGAGCCAACAACCGCTTCGCCCACGCCGCCGCCCTCACGGTGGCGGAAGCGCCCGCCCGCTCGTACAACCCACTCTTCATCTACGGCGACGCTGGCCTCGGGAAGACGCACCTTCTCCACGCCATCGGCCATCACGTCAAGACCATGTTCCCGACCAAGCGCGTGCGCTACGTCTCCACGGAGACGTTCATGAACGAGTTCATCGACGCCATCCGCTCCAAGACCATGCCCGCGTTCAAGCGTCGCTACCGCGACCTGAATGTGCTTCTCATCGACGACATTCAGTTCCTGGAGCGGACCCAGGAGCTCCAGGAGGAGTTCTTCCACACCTTCAACCAGCTCCACAACGACGGCGGTCAGATGGTGATCTCCTCCGACCGGGCCCCCAAGTCCATGGGCACCCTGGAGGACCGGTTGCGCAGTCGCTTCGAATGGGGCCTCAGCACCGACATCCAGCCGCCCGAGTTCGAGACCCGCCTCGCCATCCTGCGCAAGAAGGCCGAAGCCGAGCACTTCGACGAGATCCCCGACGAGGTGCTCGCCTTCATTGCCAGCAACATCACCGACAACGTCCGCGAGCTCGAGGGTGCCCTGATCCGGGTGGCGGCCTTCGCCAACCTCAATCGGCCTGCTGAGCTCTCCGCCGAGGTGGCCCACCAGGTGCTCGCCGACCTGCTCCCGCCGGCGAAGGCCCGCGTCGTCACGCCTCAGCTCATCCTCGAAGAGACCGCCCGCATGTTCGGCTGGACGATCGAGGAGCTCCTCAGCAAGAGCCGCCGCCGGCCCCTCGTGACGGCCCGTCAGATCGGGATGTACGTGTTCCGGGAGCTGACCGATTACAGCTATCCCCGGATCGCGGAGCAGTTCGGCGGCCGTGACCACACGACCGTCATGTACGCCGTCGACAAGATCAAGCAGCAGATGGCGGAGCGCAAGGCCACGTTCACCCAGGTCAACGATCTCATCGGCCGCATCAAGCTCGGGACCAGTGGATAACGCTGTGGAGTGCTGTGGATATCAGCCCACGGTCTGGGGAGACCGGGGCGTCGTCCCGACGCTGTCCGCCGCACCCGGTGGAGAACGGTGGAGAACCGGTGGACAAGCATTTCCGCTCCCACCAGGGCAGGAATGCACTTCTCCCCTATCCACAGGGCCTACTACAACGGCTATGAACTACGTCTAGGTCTTCATAGGAGAAGGGCACCCAGGTGAAATTCCGTTGCGAGCGCGACACCCTTGCCGATGCGATCGCGACCGCGCAGCGGGCGGTGGCAGCTCGGCCGGGCGCGCTGCCGGTTCTCTCGGGCCTGCGGGTCTCTACCGGCGAGAGCGGCATCGAGCTGGTGGGGTCCGACCTCGAGCTGACGATCCGGGTCGAGGCCAAGGCCAACGTAGAAGGCGAGGGCAGCGCAGTCGTGCCAGCGCGTTTGCTCTCGGACATCGTCCGCAAGCTCGAGCCCGGCATCGTCACGATGGAGTTCGGTGACGACGACGCCAAGATCGAAGCGGGCCGGGCGAGCTTCGCGCTGCGTACGTTGCCGGCCGCCGACTTCCCCCGGTTGCCGGAGGTGAGCGGCGCGGGCGTGCGGGTAGAGGCAGGCGCGCTCGCCGAGGCGTTGCGCCAGGTCGTTCCGGCGGCGTCACGCGACGATGCCCGCCCGATCCTCACCGGAGTGTTGCTCACCGCGTCGGGAGGTGGCTTACGTCTAGTCGCGACCGACTCGTACCGGCTGGCGGTGCGCGACCTTCAGGGTGTCACCCAGTTCCTCGAAGAGGGCCAGCGGGTCCTGGTAGCCGGCCGCGGTCTCGCCGAGGTGCAACGTCTCCTCGGCGACGGCGAGATCGAGGTGGTACTCGCCGAACGCGAGGTGGTGTTCCGTGTCGGTACCACCGAAGTCACGGCGCGTCTGATCGAGGGCGACTTCCCAAACTACGAGCAACTGATCCCGAGTGGCTACCCCAACCGACTGACGGTCAGCCGCGACGTGATCCACGCCGCGGTCGAGCGCGTGCGGCTCGTGGGCCAGGGGCGTGACACCGCACCGATCAGGTTGGCGATGACCGCGCAGGGCCTCGAGCTCTCCGCGGTGGCACAAGATGTCGGCGAGGCGCACGAGTCGGTGGAGGCGAAGTACGAAGGATCCGACCTCACGGTCGCGTTCAACTCGCAGTTCCTCCTCGAGGGCATCGAGGCCGCCGGCGCCGCGGAGGTGGTGGTCGAGTCGATCGACCAGCTCAAGCCGGCGGTGCTCCGGGCCACCGACAACGCCGACTACCTGTACCTGCTCATGCCCGTCCGCATCTCCTGACGCCACTCCCGTGAGAGTCACCCAGCTGACCCTCACCGATTTTCGCTGCTACGAGAACGCCTCGGTCGAGCTCCCACCCGGCGTCACGGTGATCGTCGGCGCCAACGGCCAGGGGAAGACCAGCCTGCTGGAGGCGGTCGGCTGGGTCGCCACCACCCGGTCGTTCCGGGCTGTCCCCGACGCCGCATTGGTACGCACGGGTTGTGAGCACGCGGTGTTGCGTGCCGAGGTCACCGACGACGGCCGCACCCAGCTGCTCGAGGCCGAACTCCACGCGCAAGGACGCAATCGGGTGCAGCTGAACCGTCATCCGCTCGCCCGAGCTCGTGAGCTCCTCGGATTGCTGCGCGTGACGGTGTTCGCGCCCGACGACCTCCAGCTCGTGAAGGGAGGCCCTGCCGAACGGCGCGCGTACCTCGACGAGCTGCTCGTTTCGATCACACCCCGTTACGAGGCGGCGCGGACCGATTTCGAACGGGTGCTCCGGCAGCGGAACGCGTTGTTGCGCGGTGGTCTCGCGGGGGAAGACGCACGCTCGACGCTCGCGGTGTTCGACGAGCAACTCGTGCGCGCGGGCGGCGAGCTCGTGCGGGGACGGCTGCGGTTGGTCGACCGGCTCACCGGCCCGCTCGGCGACGCGTACGAGGCACTCGCCGGTGAGCCCGCCGCGGTGGGGGCCGCCTACGAGGCCGAGTGGGCGGAGGGCGTGGTGCCGTCCGACGCGGGCGCAGTCGAGGAGTTGCTGCGCGCCGCGCTGGTGGCGCGTCAGCGACAGGAGCTCGATCGGGGAGTGACGCTGGTGGGCCCGCATCGCGACGAGTGGCGCCTGCGGGTCGAGGGCCTCGACGCCCGAACCCACTCCTCACAGGGTGAACAGCGCACGCTGGCCCTCGCGTTGCGACTCGCCGGTCACCGTGTCTGTGCGGAGGTGGTCGGCGACGACCCGGTACTGCTCCTCGACGACGTGTTCAGCGAGCTCGACCCGCTCCGCGGGCGGGCGCTCGTCGAGCACCTCCCCCCCGGTCAGACGCTCTTCACGTCGGCCTCGGCTCTTCCCGACGGGATCCGACCAGAGTTGCGCTTGCGGGTCGCGCACGGGCGCCTCGGCAAGGACGACGGTGAGTAACCGGCATCCTCGCGACGACGAGCCGCCGCGCCTGCGCGACGCGCTCGCCGCCGTCGGAGCCGAGCTCGGCTTACCGCGCCCGGGTGTGCTCGACGCCCTCCGCGCCGCCTGGCTCGATGTCGTCGGGGCCGAGGTGGCCGCGCACGCGACCATCGGCGCGCTGCGCGAGGGCGTGTTGACGGTCGTCGTCGACGCCGCCCCGTGGGCGACCCAGCTGCGCTACCGGGAGGGGGAGCTCGTGCAGTGGGCGAATCGGGTGGCCGCGCCCGCGGCCCCGGTAGCGAGCGTCCGGGTGCGTGTCGAACCGCGCGGTTGACCGGCCGGGGACACACGTGAGCGACATACCCGTCTGGTAAACTGGCACCAGCGGATTTAGGGGTCCTGACCAGGGGTTTTACCCGTATTCCGACCCTCGTCGGGCCGCCCCCCGACCCATCGAACCGGCCCCCCAATGGGGCGTCAGCCAGGCCGGCCGGCGACCGAAGCCGACCCGCAGAAAGGTGCGCGCGCGTGGCGTACGCGGCAAAGGACATCACGGTGCTCAAGGGCCTCGAGCCCGTCCGCGAGCGCCCCGGCATGTACATCGGGTCCACCGGGCCCACCGGTCTGCACCATCTCGTCTACGAAGTCGTCGACAACTCGGTCGACGAGGCGATGGCCGGGTACTGCACTCGCATCGACGTGGTGCTCCTCGTCGACGGCGGGTGCCGCGTCTCCGACAACGGTCGGGGCATCCCGGTCGACAACCACCGCGACTTCAGGAACAAGTCGGCCGCCGAGGTGATCATGACGACCCTCCACGCCGGCGGGAAGTTCGGCGGGGACGGCTACAAGATCTCGGGCGGCCTCCACGGCGTGGGTGTCTCCGTCGTGAACGCGCTCTCCGACAAGCTCGAGCTCGAGATCCACCGCGACGGCGGCAAGTGGGTGCAGCACTACGCCAAGGGCGGTAGGCCGCAGGGCAAGCTCACCAAGGCGGGCACCTCGAAGAAGACGGGCACCACGGTCACCTTCTGGCCCGACCCCACCGTCTTCGACGAGGTCGACTTCCGCGCCCAGACCATCCTCGAGCGCCTGCGCGAGATGGCCTTCCTCAACCGGGGCCTCGAGATCCGCTTCACCGACGAGCGGCCCGAACCCAAGATCGAGCAGACGTTCAAGTACTCCGGCGGCGTCGTGGACTTCGTGAAGCACCTCAACGCCTCGAAGGACCCGCTCTTCAAGCGGGTCGTCGACCTGGAAGACAAGTCGGCCACCGGCGAGATCGAGATTGCGCTGCAGTGGAACACGGGGTTCCACGAGGGCATCCACTCCTTTGCCAACAACATCGCCACCACCGAAGGCGGGATGCACGAGGAGGGCTTCAAGAAGGCGCTCACCAACGCGGTCAACAAGTACGCGAAGGCCAAGAATCTGATCAAGGACAAGGATGTCAATCTGCTGGGCGAAGACATCCGCGAGGGCCTCACCGCCATCGTCTCGGTGAAGCTGAGCAACCCGCAGTTCGAGGGGCAGACCAAGTCGAAGCTCGGCAACACCGAGATGCGGTCGTTCGTCGAGAAGGCCACCAACGAGAAGCTCGGCGACTGGCTCGAGGAGCACCCGCCGGAGGCGCGCCAGATCGCCACCAAGGCCACCCAAGCGGCTCGCGCACGGATTGCGGCCCGCCAGGCGCGCGACCTCACGCGGCGCAAGTCGTTGCTCGACTCGTCGGCGATGCCAGGCAAGCTCGCCGACTGCGCGTCGAACAACCCCGCCGAATCGGAGCTGTTCATCGTCGAAGGCGACAGCGCCGGTGGCAGCGCGAAGCGGGCTCGTGACCCCGAGCACCAGGCGATCCTCCCGATCCGGGGGAAGATCCTCAACGTCGAGCGCGCCCGCATCGACCGGATGCTGAAGAACGAGGAGATCCAGGCGCTGATCACCGCGGTCGGCACCGGCGTCGACGAAGACTTCGACGGCGAGAAGCTGCGGTACCACAAGGTCGTCGTCATGACCGACGCCGACGTCGACGGTGCGCACATCAGGACGCTGCTGCTGACGTTCTTCTTCCGGAAGCTCAACGACCTGTTGAAGGAGCCCAGCCGCATCTACATCGCGCAGCCGCCGCTGTTCAGGGTCGACATCGGCAAGGAGCGTCACTACCTCAAGGACGAAGCCACCCTCCGGGCCTTCGAATCCGACCACGAAGGTCGGAAGCTCGAGGTGATGCGGTTCAAGGGTCTCGGCGAGATGGACTGGGAAGAGCTCAAGGTCACGACGATGGACCCGACGACCCGCACGCTTCTCCAGGTATCGGTGGAGGACGCCGCCATCGCCGACGAGGTGTTCTCCACCCTCATGGGTGACGATGTCGAGATGCGACGCAGCTTCATCCAGGAGAACGCCAAGGACGTCCGGTTCGTCGACGTCTGATCGGCTTCGCAAGACCGGGGCACAGGGGAGGAGTTGATGATCCATGCCGGATGACGGCCTGCAGCAAACGCTCGGCGTCGTCGAGCCCATCGAGATCCAGGAGGAGATGGAGCGTTCCTTCCTCGACTACGCCGTCTCGGTCATCACCGCGCGCGCGCTGCCCGACGCTCGCGACGGGCTCAAGCCGGTGCAGCGCCGGATCATGTACGGCATGTACGAGCAGGGGCTGCGTCCCGACCGCAAGCACAAGAAGTCGGCCTCCGCGGTCGGTGACGTGATGGGGAAGTACCACCCGCACGACAGCACCGCGATCTACGACGCGCTCGCGCGCATGGCCCAAGACTTCTCGCTGCGTTACCCCCTCGTCGACGGGCATGGCAACTTCGGCTCCCCCGACCCCAACGACCGCCCGGCGGCGCCGCGCTACACCGAGGCGCGGCTGGCGCCGCTGGCGATGCATCTGCTCGGCGAGATCGACGAGGAGACCGTCGACTTCGTCGAGACCTACGACGGCGAGAACACCGAACCCGGCGTGCTCCCCGCCCGCTTTCCCAACATGCTCGTAAACGGCGCCGGCGGGATCGCCGTCGGTATGGCGACGAACATCCCGCCCCACAATCTCCGCGAGATCATCGACGCCGCCGTGCACGTCATCGACAACCCCGACGCCAGCCCCAAAGACCTCATGCGCTTCGTGCAGGGACCCGACTTCCCGACGGGGGCCCAGATCCTCGGCCGCACGGCGATCGAGGAGGCGTACAAGACCGGGCGGGGTTCGGTGAAGCTGCGCGCGGTCACCGACATCGACGAGGGCAGCCGGGGCGAGATGCGCATCGTCGTCACCGAGGTGCCGTACCAGACCTCGGTCGAGGTGATCGGCCAGAAGATCGCCGAGCTGGTCAACGAGCGAAAGATCGACGGCATCCGCGACGTCCGCAACGAGTCGTCGGGCGTGACCACCCGCCTCGTGATCGAGCTCAAGCGCGACGCCAACCCCCAGATCGTGCTCAACCAGCTCTACAAGCACACGCCGATGCAGACGACGTTCGCGGTGCACATGCTCGCACTGGTCGAGGGCGTACCGCGGTTGCTCTCGCTCGACCGGGCGATCCTCGTCTACGTCAACCACCAGATCGACGTGATCACGCGCCGCACGCAGTACCGCCTGCGCCGGGCGCGCGAGCGCGAGCACATCGTCCAGGGCCTCGTGCGTGCCCTCGACATGATCGACGCCGTCATCGAGCTCATCCGGGGTGCCGCCGACGTCGACACCGCCCGCACCGGGTTGATGGCCGAGCCGTTCGAGTTCAGCGAGATCCAGGCGAACTTCATCCTTGACATGCAGCTGCGCCGGCTCACCCAGCTCGAGGGTCAGAAGCTGCGGGAGGAGCTGGCCGAGCTGGAGGCGAGGATCAAGGAGCTCGAGTCGATCCTCAAGAGCAAGGCGAAGCTCCGGGGTGTCATCAAGAAGGAGCTGCTCGAGATCCGCGACGACTACGGCGACGATCGGCGTACCCAGCTCGTCGCCGATACGGGCGACCTCGACGTGCTCGACCTGATCAACGACGACGAGGTCGTCGTCGTGCTGTCGCGCAAGGGCTATGTCAAGACGGTCGCGGCCGACGCCTTCCGACGCCAGGGTCGGGGTGGGCGCGGTGTGGCCGCGGCGAAGCTGCGCGACGAGGACTACGTCGAGCACCTACTCACGACGACCGCCCACTCGTATCTGCTGTTCTTCTCGAACCGGGGCCGCGTATACCGGTTGCGCGCCCACGAGATCCCGATGAAGGAGCGCACCGCGCGCGGCACCGCGATCGTCAACCTGCTCGCCCTGGCCGCGGAGGAGAAGATCCAGGCGATCATCGACACCCGCACCTACGAAGATGGCGCCTACCTGTTCTTCGCGACCAAGCAGGGCATGGTGAAGAAGACGCGGATCACCGAGTACGACTCGTCGATCCGCAGTGGCCTGAGGGCGATCAACCTGCACGCCGGCGACGAGCTCGTGCGCGTGATCCAGACCACCGGGCGGAGCGACATCATGCTCGTCTCCCGTGAGGGAATGACGATTCGGTTCGCCGAGAGTGGGGTACGCGCCATGGGTCGTGCGACCGCGGGGGTCCGGGGGATGAAGCTCAAGAACAGCGACGATGCCGTCGTGGCCTGCACGGTCGCCCGCAACGACGCCGTGATGCTGTTCGTCAGCTCGAGTGGACACGGCAAGCGCACCAAGCTGAACTTGTTCAAAACCCAGGGCCGAGGCGGTCAGGGCGTGCGGGGCATGAAGATCACCGCCGCGCGCGGTGGCGTCATCTCCGCCTTTACTGTGGGACCCGACGACGAGATCTTGGTGATCTCGTCGGGCGGCAATATCATCCGCATGCAAGCCAAGGAGATCTCGGCCCAAGGGCGGGACGCGACCGGCGTACGGGTGGCCCGCCTCGGCGAGGGCCAGACCGTCGTAGCGGTGGCACCGGTACTCGAAGCTGTCGACGAAGAGGACGTGTAGATCCCATGGCGAAGGCCCAAGGCGACATGGACCCACGTCCGACCGGTCCTGTGGGCGCCGTGCCCGCGCCCGACACGACTCCTGACGTCTCGCCCGACGGCGCGCCCAAGAAGAAGCGGCCGCGCAAGCGCGCCACGCCGGCGAAGACGGCGACGGCGCCCAAGCCCGCGAACGTCGGCAGCAGGCCCGCACAGCAGCCGCCGCCACAACCGCGACCGGTGCAACCGGCTCGGGTGGAGCGGCGCCTGCGTCACACCATTCAGAAGGTCGACCTGTGGTCGGTCCTGAAGCTGTCGCTCTGCTTCTACCTCTGCTCGCTCGCCGTCGTCGTGGTCGCGCTCGTCTCGCTCTGGGCCATCGCCGACTCGTTCGGCATCGTCGAGAACGTCGAGGAGTTCATCGGCGAGCTGCTGTCGTCCGAAGACTTCACTTTCCTCTCAGGCGAGATGTTGCGCGGTGTCGTGCTCGTCGGTCTCGTGCTCGTCATGCTCCAGGTCGTGATCACGGTCATCGCCGGCGCGTTCTACAACCTCTTCGCCGCGCTGTTCGGCGGCCTCGAAATCACCGTTGTCGAGGAAGACACGACGGCGCCGTAGTCCGCGACGTCGAGCCGAATTGCCGGGATCGGCTGGTACGCTCGCTCTCCCCAACTCGTGGATTCGCACCGCGGGGCTATAGCTCAGTCGGTTAGAGCGCACCCCTGATAAGGGTGAGGTCGGTGGTTCGATTCCACCTAGCCCCACCAGCCGGTCCCTCGTTCGAACCCGGGCCGCTCTGGGGGCCAGGCCTCGTCGGTACACTCCGGCTCGTGACCGTGCGGGGAGAAGCTGGGTGAAGGCCTTCCGGCGCGGGTTGATCGTCGCCCTGATCGCCGTGGTCGTCGGCGGGTTCGTCCGCCTGCGGGGAAAGGGCGGTGTGCCGCCCACGAGCGGCGGGTGGCGGGAGCTCGAGGGCCCCGAGTTCCGTTGACGACCGTCCTGGTGGTGGGGATCGGCGCCGTGGGCGCCCGAGCCGCTCGCCAACTCGTCGACACCGCCGGCATCGAGCGGGTGCTGCTCGCGGACCTCGACGACGAGCGGCTGACCGCGGTCGCGCGTGCACTCGGCCGCCGCGCCGAGCGGATCGACTACGTATCGGGGAGCCCGCTGCCCGCCGGCGTGGCCGCGGTCGCGACCGCGCTCCCACCCGGCCCGGAC
>JBOGFJ010000255.1:0-19463 GCA_050743385.1 Acidimicrobiia bacterium | reverse complement strand
GCTCGTGTACCCGGATACCTACGAGATCGGGCTGCCCAACCAGGGGCTCCAGATCCTCTACGAGATCCTCAACGAGCGCGACGACGCCGTCGCCGAGCGGTCGTACGCGCCCTGGGTCGACATGGAGCGGGAGCTGCGCCGGTCGAGCCTGCCTCTGTTCTCGGTCGACACCCACCGGGCAGCCGCCGAGTTCGACGTGCTCGCCTTCAACCTTTCGGCCGAGCTCGTCTACACGAACGTCCTGAACTGCATCGACCTCGCGGGGGTGCCGGTGCGGGCGGAGAAGCGGCGGCCGGAGGATCCCGTCGTGGTGGCCGGCGGCCACTGCGCGTTCAATCCCGAGCCGATGGCCGACTTCGTCGACGCGTTCGTCATCGGCGAAGGCGAGGAGCCCGTCGGGGAGCTGACCGAGGTCGTGGCCGCGTGGAAGCGATCCGGGCGCACCGGGCGCGACGGCCTGCTCCGGGAGCTGGCGACGATCGCGGGTGTGTACGTGCCGGCAATGTACGAGGTCGACTACGACGGGCGGTTCATCGCCGAGGTCCGGCCCCGGTTCTCCGACGTGCCCGCGGTCGTCGACAAGCGAACGGTCGCGGATCTGGCCGATTGGCCGTACCCGAAGAACCAGCTCGTGCCGCTCATCGAGGTCGTCCACGACCGCCTCAACGTCGAGATCTTCCGGGGCTGCACGAGGGGCTGTCGCTTCTGTCAGGCGGGGATGATCACCCGCCCTGTGCGGGAACGGCCCGAGGAGCAGGTGCGCACCATGGTCCGCGAAGGGCTGCGGCGCACCGGCTACGACGAGGTCGCGCTCACATCGTTGTCGAGCGCCGATTTCTCCGGCATCGACGGTGTCGTCGCCGGCCTCGTCAATGAGCAGGAGGGGACCGGCTGCGTCGGGCTCTCCCTGCCGTCGCTCCGCGTCGACGCGTTCACGGTCGGCATCGCGAGCGAGATCCAGAAGGTTCGGCGTACCGGGCTCACGTTCGCCCCCGAGGGGGGGACGTGGCGGATCCGGCAGGTGATCAACAAGCTGATCACCGAGGAGGACCTGTACGCCGCGGTCGAGGGTGCGTACTCGCAGGGTTGGCGGCGCGTGAAGCTCTACTTCCTCACGGGATTGCCGACCGAGATGGACGAGGACACGCTCGCCATCGCCGAGCTCGCTCGCAACGTCGTGAGGGTCGGGCGCAAGTACACGAAGCAGGCGAGCTGCACGGTGTCGCTCGGCGGCTTCGTTCCCAAGGCGCACACACCGTTCCAGTGGTTCGGCCAGAACGGCGTGGCCGAGCTCGAGCGGAAGGTGGGGCTCGTGCGGGGTGGGCTGCGCAAGTCGGGCGCCAACATCCGCTGGCACGATCCGGCGGCGACGTTTGCCGAAGGCATCGCCAGCCGCGGTGACCGGCGGGTCGGTCGGGTCATCGAGCGGGTCTGGCGCGAGGGCGGCACGTTCCAGGAGTGGAGCGAGCGCTTCGTGCTCGACCGGTGGCTCGAGGCGATGGCCGCGGAGGGGCTCGATGCCGACTGGTATGTCGCCCGCCATCGCAGCGCCGACGAGATCCTCCCGTGGGACCACATCGCCGCCGGGCTCCACCGCGACTTCCTGTGGCAGGACTGGCAGGCGGCCTTGCAGGCGCACGGCCTCCCCGACTGCCGGTGGACTCCCTGCTACGACTGTGGGGTGTGCACCGACTACGCGCTCGAGCACGTCGTGGCGTCGCCGCTGGCTCCGGCGGGCGGGAGCCAGGGGACGGGTCAAGACCTCACCCGCGGCGGTGAGGCGCCCGTGCAGTTCCTGGGCACGAAGGAGCGCATCGGTGCGCGGTGATGCGGGGTTCCCCGTCCGGCTCCGCTTCACGAAGCGGGGGAAGGTGCGGTTCATCTCGCATCGCGACGTTGCGCGGGCGTTCGATCGCGCGTTTCGCATCGAGGCGCTGCCGCTGGCGTTCACGGCCGGGTTCGTTCCCCGACCCAAGGTCAGCTTCGGGCTGGCGTTGTCGGTCGGGCACGAGAGCGACGCCGAGTACCTCGACGTCGAGCTCGACCACGCGGTGGATCTCGAACCGTGGCCGGCGATGCTCTCGGCCGCGCTGCCGGAGGGGATCGAGGTCACGGGCACCTGTGCCCTGGCCGAGCGGGCGCCGGCGCTCCAGGAGTCGGTGACCACGGTCGAGTACCGCCTCGGCATCACGGGCGCGGAGACCGCCGAAGTCGGTGAGCTGATCGAGCGGGCGCTGGCGAAGCCCGTGCTCGAGACCACTCGCACGAAGAAAGGACGGGAGGTCGTCGAAGACGTCCGACCGCAGCTGGTCGCCATGGTGATCGTCGGCCCGGCCGACGGGCACACGGTGGTCGACCTGGAACTTGCAACACAGCCGAGGGGCGCCCGGCCCGGTGAGATCGTCGCCGCGGTCGGCGCGCACCTCGTCGCGGAGCGTGTGCTCCGCACACATCAATGGATCGAGCGCGGCGGCGCACGGCTGGAGCCGTTGGACGCCGACGCGCGCATGCGGGTGCCGGAGGCACACGCGTCATGAGAGAAGGATTCGATGTCCGACGACACCATGCCGGAGGCGACCGCCTCCGAGAACGACCCCAGCGCCGGCGCGGCCGGCGGGAACGGTTCCGCGGCTGGCAAGCAATCCGGCCGTCCCGACCCCGGTGACGGGCAACCTCGGCGCCGCCGTCGACGAGGATCGCGGGGGGGACGGAACCGCAAGAAGCCGGCGGCGCGCACACCGTCGGGCGACGACCACACGGCAGCCGCCGCCGACCGTGGCCTGACCACCGAGGACGTCGCCGCCGAGGCGAAGGAGGAGGCCGGCCTCACCGGCGAGCCCGTGCCCACCCGACCCAAGATCGGCGACACCCGGCCCGCGCCGAAGCCCGCGGAAGAGGTGTCCGCCGGGGACGACGAGAGGCCGACGAGCACGCGGCGTCGTCGCCGCGGGGGCCGGGGCCGGGGCCGTGGCGGCCGAGGCGGCGGGGGCGGAGGCGGTGGGGGCGAGGTCGTGCAGGCCGACCTGGGTGTCGGTGGCGGCGGCGCCGCCCTCGAGCTCGACGACGACGTCCTGGAACGGCGGCGCGGCCAGACGCGCAAGGGACGCCCCGCCGGGCGTTACCTGATGTGCGTCCACGTGCATCCCGACAGCGGCTCCACGCACATGGCGGTGCTCGAGGGTCGCAACCTCGTGGAGCACTACGTCGGCTCTACGGTCGACGACGACACCTCGATCGACGGCAACATCTACCTCGGCCGCGTGCAGAACGTGCTGCCGGGGATGGAGGCCGCGTTCATCGACATCGGCACGCCCAAGAACGGTGTGCTGTACCGCGGGGATGTGGCCTTCGACCCCGGCGACGTCGAAGAGAGCCACCCGCGCATCGAGCGGCTGCTCAAGAACGGGCAGACCGTGATGGTCCAGGTGACCAAGAACCCCATCGGGGCCAAGGGCGCGCGACTGACCCAGGAGGTCAGCCTCGCGGGGCGGTTCGTCGTCATGGTGCCGGGTCAGCCCGAGACCTACGGCATCTCCAAGCGCCTCCCCGACGACGAGCGCAAGCGCCTGCGCACCGTCCTGGAGGGGCTCCGACCCCCCGACGCCGGCCTCATCGTGCGCACCGCGGCCGAGGGCGCAACCCGCGACGAGCTCGCGCGCGACGTCGAGCGGCTGAAGACGCAGTGGGAGCAGATCTCGAAGCTCGCCGACCGGTCGAAGCCGGCGCGGCTCCTCTACAAGGAGCCGCAGATGGTGGTGCGGGTGATCCGGGAGGAGTTCACCCGTGAGTACCGCGGCGTCGTGATCGACCATCGCGACCTCTACGAGGAGATCCGCAGCTATGTCGAGGCGATCGCACCCGAGCTCGCCGAACGGATCGAGCACTACGACGAGGTCGACGAGGGCATCCCGATCTACGAGCGCTTCCACGTGCACGAGCAGCTGCTCAAGGCGCTCGACCGCAAGGTCTGGCTGCCATCGGGGGGCTCGCTCGTGATCGAGCGAACCGAGGCCCTCACTGTCATCGACGTCAACACCGGCAAGAACGTCGGCCGGTCGAACCTCGAGGAGACGGTGTTTCGCAACAACCTCGAGGCCGCCGACGAGGTGGCGCGCCAGCTCCGGCTGCGCGACATCGGCGGGATCATCGTGATCGACTTCATCGACATGGAGATCAAGAAGAACCGGGACGAGGTCATGCGGGGATTCCGCGAGGCCCTCGCACGCGACAAGACCCGCACCCAGGTCTTCGACATCACCGAGCTCGGCCTGGTCGAGATGACCCGCAAGCGGATCTCCGAGGGTCTGGTGGAGACCTTCAGCACGACCTGCCCAACCTGCGGGGGGCGGGGGATCCTCCTCGACGAGTCCCAGCTGGAAGGGATGCAGTAGAGTTCCCGTTTCCCCCATGTACGCCGTCATCCGCACCGGCGGAAAGCAGTACCGGGTCGAAGAGGGCCAGCAGCTCGAGGTCGAGCAGCTGGGCGCCGACACCGGCAACGACGTCGAGCTGACACCCGTGCTCGTCGTCGACGGCAGCCGCGTGCTGGCGACGCCCGACCAGCTCGGTGCCGCGAAGGTGAGCGCCCGAGTCGTCGACCCCGACGTACGGGGACCAAAGATCCGAGGCTTCACCTACAAGTCGAAGTCGAACCAGCGGCGCCGCTGGGGCCACCGCCAGCACCACGCCCTGATCGAGATCACCTCGATCTCGAAGGGCGAGAAGGCGCCGGCCAAGAAGGAGGCGCGGGCCGAGAAGGCCCCGGCGGCGAAGAAGGCCCCGGCGGCGAAGAAGGCGCCCGCCAAGAAGGGAACGGCCTGATGTCGAAGAAGAAGGGCGCGGCGTCCTCGCGCAACGGGCGTGACTCCGCCGCGCAGCGGCTCGGGGTGAAGGTGTACAGCGGCACGCCGGTTCGGGCGGGGGCGATCATCGTGCGCCAGCGCGGCACCCGCTTCCATCCCGGTGACAACGTCGGGCGTGGCGGCGACGACACCCTCTTCGCCACCGCCGACGGCGTCGTGCATTTCGGCCACCGCCGCGGCCGCAAGCTCGTCGACGTCCGCACCGGCGAATAGCCCGACTTTTCGTGTGCTCAGGTGACCGATGCGGTCACTTGCGCTCACGAAAACGTCCCAACGCTTTGCGGACGGTCTCCGCGACGTAGCTCGGACGTTCCATGACGTCGGTAAAGTCGAACCGCAGCAGGCGCCACTCGTCGAGCGTCACCTGATTCGACCGACGGTTGTCGTTGCGGCGCTGGCGGCGCGTCGCGTGACCGACATGGCCGTCTACCTCGATCCCGATCATCTCCACCGGGTACGCGAAATCGAGATCGGCGAGCTGCCCGTCGGGGCGGATGACTCGGTACTGGCAGAGCGGGCGCGGCAGCCCGTGCTTCGCCAGCAAGCGCAGCATCCTGCGCTCGAGGACGCTGCGGGGCTGATTGCCGTTGCGGTCCTCCAGCGCGTCTGCCAGTGGGCCGACGCCGTTCCGCCCCTGGCAACGCACGATCGCGAGCACCGATCGCAGTTGCTCTCGATCGACCAGGCCGTCTCGCTCTGCCGAGTCGAGCGCGTCCTCGAGCCGGTGGCGGTGGACGACGGCTCCGAGATCGAGCAGTGTGCGCAGCGGCGTAGTGACGGGAATGCCGTCGACCGCGCCCCGGTCGACGACGGCGAAGTCGGCTGTCGTGTGCACGACGATCCCGGTTGGGCGGTAGTACTGAGCCCTGTCGACGGTCACCTCCAGCAAGCCGGGCCGGAACCCGTCGAACCCATGCAGCGCGGCCGCGGCCCGATGTGATGCCATGCAGCTCGCTCCTCCGGCGAAGCACGCGGTCAGGAGCTGCTGCCTCCAGGTCGGGGGCGCGCCCGGCAGGAGGAGCACGCCGGGGGCGGGCGCGAGGAGCCGCCCGGCGGCGAGGCGGGTCCGGATCATGCGATCACTCAAGCCCGCTCGGTTTGCTTGGTCACGCGTCACGAGGGCGTGTTGGCCGGCGGCGACCACCGCCAAGCGGGCGTCCGGTGTGTCCATGCGCGACAGGAAATCATCCGGGTACGACAGTTACGTCCCTCCCGACTTTTCGTGTGCTGAGGTGACTGATGCGGTCCCATCCGCACACGAAAACCTGCAATTTCTGAGGACTCGCGGCTTCGGTCCGTATCCTCTAGTCGTGAGCCAGTTCGTCGACGAAGTGCAGGTCAACCTGCGGGGAGGCGACGGTGGCGCCGGCGCCATCTCCTTCCGGCGTGAAGCCCACGTCCCGCGGGGTGGGCCCGACGGCGGTGACGGTGGCAAGGGCGGAGACGTGATCCTGGAAGCCGACCGCAACGCCGCCTCCCTGCTCGCCTTCCGCGACCATCCGCACCGCCGGGCGAAGGCGGGCACGCACGGTGCCGGGAACCGTCGCCACGGTGCCACCGGCTCCGACCTCGTCGTGCCCGTCCCCGAGGGCACGGTCGTCAAGACCCGGTCCGGTGAGCTGCTCGCCGACCTCGTCAGCCACGGCGACCGCTACGTCGCCGCCCACGGGGGGCGGGGCGGGCGCGGGAACGCGAGCTTCCTCTCGAACGCGCGCCGCGCGCCCAGCTTTGCCGAGCAGGGCGAGTACGGCGAGGAGCACTGGCTCCGCCTCGAGCTCAAGCTCATGGCGGACGCCGCCCTCGTCGGATTCCCGAACGCGGGCAAGTCGACGTTGATCTCCGCCGTGAGCGCGGCGAAGCCCAAGGTCGCCGGCTACCCGTTCACGACCCTGGAACCCCATCTCGGCGTGGTGCGGTTCCACGAGCACGAGTTCGTGCTCGCCGACATCCCCGGGCTGATCGAAGGAGCAGCCGAGGGGAAGGGTCTCGGCCAGCGGTTCCTCCGCCATGTCGAGCGGGCGCGAGTGCTGGTCGTGCTGCTCGATCTCGCCAGCATGGAAGGGCGGGCGCCGGAGGAGCAGGAACGAGTGCTGCTGGGCGAGCTGCGGCGCTACCAGCCCGACCTTCTCGACCGACCCCGGCTCGTCGTGGGCACGAAATCGGACGTCGCCGCGTACGAGTTCGACGGCCGCCGGATCTCGGCGGTGACCCGCGAGGGCCTCGACAGCTTCCTCGGCGCCCTGGTCACGATGATCGCCGACGCGCGCGCGTCCGAGCCGGTGGCCGAGCCCTTCGTCGTCCACCGCCCGAGCGAACAGGGTTTCTCGGTCGTGCGCGACGGCGACGGCGCCTGGCGGGTACGCGGGCAGGCCGCCGAGCGGGTCGTCGCGATGGCCGACCTGACCAATGCCGAAGCGATCGCGTACGTGCAGGACCGGTTCCGGCGCATGGGCGTGGAGCGGGCGCTGGCCCGCGCCGGCGCGCGCGAGGGCGACCTCGTGCGCGTCGGGCCCGTCGAGCTCGAATACGTCGAAGGGCTCGGGTGACGCCGTGATCGCCGTCGTGAAAGTGGGCACGTCGTCCATCACGACGGCGACCGGCGAGCTCGACGACGCCGCGGTTCTGAAGCTCTGCGGCGACGTTGCCGCCGCCCGCGCTGACGGTCACGCGGTGGTGCTCGTGTGCTCCGGTGCCATAGCCGCCGGTCTGCCTGCGCTCGGTCTGCACGCGCGTCCCTCCGACGTCGGCGTGCTCCAGGCGATCGCCGCCGTCGGACAGCCCCGGCTCATGGAGCGCATCGGGGCGATCCTGGCGCAGCACGACCTCGTCGCCGGACAGGTGCTGCTCACGCCGCACGACTTCGTGCAGCGCGCCCAGTACCTGCACGCACGCGAGACACTCGGGCGGCTGCTCGGCCTGGGCGTCGTGCCGGTGGTCAACGAGAACGACACGATCGCGGACGACGAGATCCGCTATGGCGACAACGACCGGCTGGCCGCGCTCGTCTCGCATCTCGTCGGCGCCGACGTTCTCGTCATGCTCACCGACACGCCCGGGCTCTTCACCGCCGACCCCCGACTCGACAGCGAAGCATCACTCATCGAGGAGATCGCCGAAGTCGACGCCGCGCTCGAATCCGTCGCCGGCGGGTCGGGCACCGCTCGGGGCAGCGGCGGAATGGCGAGCAAGCTGGCGGCGGCGAAGATCGCGGCCTGGTCGGGTGTGCGAGCCGTGATCGCGGCTGCCGACGAGCCCGGGGTGGTGGTCGGCGCGCTGCAGGGCGACGCGGTCGGCACCGCGGTTCGTCCGCGGTCGACTCGCCTCCCGAGCCGCAAGCTCTGGATCGCCTTCGCCCAGGGTGCGGGCGGTCGCGTGACGGTGGACGCGGGCGCCGAGCGGGCGCTGCGCCACGACGGGCGGTCGCTGCTGCCTGCCGGCGTGACCGAGGTCGAGGGTGCGTTCGCCCCGGACGAGGCGGTGGAGGTCGTCGACGAAGCCGGCCGGCCCTTCGCCAAGGGACTGGTGCGGCTGTCGGCCGAGGCCCTGCGAGCGGTCGCCGGGCGGCGCACGCGCGACCTGCCCGAGGGCACCCCCGACGAGGTCATCCACCGCGACGACCTGGTGGTGCTTCCTTAGCTGCCCCCTCGAACTCCCTCTTGCGCCGGCCTGTGCCGTCCGTCACACTACCCACCTTCACACTTTGCGTGACCTGGTCCTCGTCGCCGGCCGACGGGGGGAGGGCCCTCGGCAACGAGGGCCTCGATACGGCCGGCGAGGAGCGGGGGGCGCAGTGAGGTCGGGGAACCGCCTCGCAGGCACGACGGCTCTGCCGTCGCCGCCCGCGCGAAACCCAGCCCCACTGCCCCCCCGAGTTCGCGTTCGGGCCCGTCGCCCCCGACGCGTGGCGAGGGGCGCGAACAACTAGACCGGGCGGTCAAGAGCCCCGGGTACACTCGCCTGGCGATGTCCCGTTCCACACCGGTCCTCGAGCTCGGCCGGCGCGCCCGGGCGGCGTCGCGCCGCCTCGCCACCGCTTCGACGGGGGAGAAGAACGAGGCGCTCCTGACCGCCGCCGAGCTGCTCGTCGACCGGGCCCCCGAGATCCTCACGGCCAATGCCGGCGACCTGGAGGCGGCCGAACGGGCGGGCATGGACGCCGGGCCGCGCGATCGGCTCCGTCTCACCGACGCCCGCCTCGACGGGATGGCCGAGGGGCTGCGCATGGTGGCGGCGCTGCCCGATCCCGTCGGTGACGTCCTCGACGGATGGCGCCGCCCCAGCGGTATCGAGATCCGGCGCGTGCGGGTCCCGCTCGGCGTGATCGCGATCATCTACGAGAACCGACCCAACGTCACGAGCGACGCCGCCAGCCTCTGCCTGAAGTCGGGAAATGCCGCCCTGCTGCGCGGTTCCGGCAGTGCCCTCCGCTCGAACACGGCCATCGCCGGAGTGCTCCGGGAGAGCGCGGCCAAGGTCGGCCTCCCCGAAGACTCGATGATCCTCGTCGACGACGTGTCGCACGAGACCGCCATCGAGGTCATGCAGCTGACCGAGTTCGTCGACTGCCTCATCCCGCGCGGCGGTCCCGCGCTGATCCAGTCGATCCGCGAGAACGCCACGGTGCCGGTCGTCATCGACGGCGACGGCAACTGTCACGTCTACGTCGACGCCGCCGCCGACCTCGACGAAGCGCTCGACATCGTGGTCAACGCCAAGACCCAACGCACGAGCGTCTGCAACGCGGCCGAGTCGCTCGTCGTGCACGAGGGAGTCGCCGACGCCTTCCTCCCGCGCGTGTGCGCCGCGCTCGCGGCACGGGGCGTCGAGCTCCTCGGCGACGCCGGCGCTCAGCGCCGGTGGCCCGAGATGGGAGAGGCGTCCGACGACGACTTCGGGCGCGAGTTCTTGGCGCTCAAGCTCACGGTCGCAGTGGCGCCGTCTCTCGACGCCGCCATCGACCACGTCAACCGCTTCGGAACGGGCCATACCGAGGCGATCCTCACCCACGACCTCGACGCTGCCCGTCGGTTCACCGGCGAGGTCGACGCCGCGGTCGTGATCGTGAACGCGTCCACGCGCTTCACTGACGGCGAGCAGTTCGGATTCGGTGCCGAGATCGGCATCTCGACGCAGAAGCTCCATGCCCGCGGTCCCATGGGCCTGCGCGAGCTCACGTCCTACAAGTACGTCGTCTGGGGCGACGGTCAGGTGGTCGACTAGATGGGAGAGCGTTTCTCGTCCGTCCCCGAGGTCATCGACAGCCTGCGCAAGGCCGACTACCTCGCCGACGCCAACATCGCGGGTGTCGTGTACCTCGCCGACCGCCTCGAGAAGCCGGTGCTGGTCGAGGGGCCCGCGGGCGTCGGCAAGACCGAGCTCGCCAAGGCGGTTGCCGAGACGACCGGCTCGCGCCTGATCCGGCTCCAGTGCTACGAGGGCCTCGACGAGTCGAAGGCGCTCTACGAGTGGAACTACAAGAAGCAGCTCCTGCGCATCCAGGCCGACCGCGAGCACGAGACGAGTTGGGCCGATGTCGAGGCCGACATCTTCTCCGAGCCGTTCCTGCTCACCCGGCCGTTGCTGGAGGCGATCCGCGCCGAGGAGCCGATCGTGCTGCTCGTCGACGAGGTCGATCGGGTCGAGATCGAGACCGAGGCGCTCCTGCTCGAGGTGCTGTCCGACTTCCAGGTGTCGATTCCCGAGCTCGGCACGATCGTCGGTGCCCAGCGACCGATCGTGATCCTCACGTCGAACAACACCCGCGAGTTGTCGGAGGCGCTCAAGCGTCGCTGCCTCTACCTCCACGTCGACTATCCCGACCTGGAGCGCGAGAAGGAGATCGTTCGGGTGCGCGTGCCCGAGATCGACGAGGAGCTCGCGGGGCAGGTGGCGGCGGTCGTGCGCTCGATCCGTCAGCTCGAGCTCAAGAAAGCACCGTCGATCTCGGAGACCATCGACTGGGCACGCACCCTGCTCTACCTGGGGAAGAGCGAGATCGATCCCGAGGTGATCAGCGAGACGCTCCACGTGCTCCTGAAGTACCAGTCCGACATCGCCAAGGCACGCAAGGAGCTGGAGACGAGCGCGACGCCCGCGGTCAAGTCGACCTGAGCGTGAGCACGCCCGTCGCCGCCGCTGACCCTCGCCCGTCGATGCTCGACGTGCTCCAGGGCTTCGTCCACGAGCTGCGCGCCGCCGGGCTCCCGGTGTCGATGACCGAGAACCTCGACGCCATGCGGGCGGTGGAGCACGTCGAGCTCGCCGACCGCGACACGTTCAAGGCCGCGCTCGGCGCCACGCTCGTCAAGCACCATCACCACTGGCGCGCGTTCGAAACCGTGTTCGACGTGTACTTCTCGCTCTACGCCCCGGGTACCGGGGGCGACGACGCCGATGCCGACGCATGGGCCGAGATGCAGGCCATGGAAGGCGGCGGGGCTGCGGGCAACCTCTCGCCCGAGGAGCTGGCGGAGATGCTCCTGGCCGCGCTCATGAACGGCGACGAGGACGAGTTGCGCCGCCTCGCCGGCATGGCCGTGAGCCGGTACGCGGGCATGGAGCCGGGTCGCCCCGTCGGCGGCACCTACTACCTCTACCGCACACTGCGACAACTCGATCTCGAGGGGCTCGCGGCGCGGATGATGGGACGGGCGCGGGAGCAGGGCGACGGGCCCCCGGAGGACGACGCGCTGGCCGAGCGTCTCCAGCGCGAGGAGTTCGACGAACGACTGCGACGGCTGCGTGAGGTGGTGGAGGCCGAGATCCGTCGCCGCCTCGTCGCCGATCGAGGCGTCGAGGCGATGGCGCGCACGCTGCGCAAGCCACTCCCCGAGGACGTCGACTTCATGCACGCGTCCCGGGAGGAGATGCAGGCCCTCCAGCGCGCCATCTACCCCCTCACCCGCGCGCTCGCCGCCCGCTTGGCGCAGCGCCGCAAGCGCAAGAACCGTGGTCACCTCGACTTTCGGTCGACCGTGCGCCACTCGCTGAGTTACGGCGGCGTGCCGGCCGAGCCGAAATTCCGCCACCCGCGGCCGTCACGGCCCGAGATCATGGTCGTTGCCGACATCTCGGGCTCGGTGGCGAGCTTCGCCCGGTTCACGCTCCAGTTCGTCTACGCGATGGCGAGTCAGTTCTCCAAGGTGCGGTCGTGGGTGTTCATCGACGGGATCGACGAGGTCACCCGCTTCTTCCAGGAGTCCGACGACATCAGCGAGGCGATCGGTCGTGTCAACACCGAGGCGGACGTCGTATGGGTCGACGGTCACTCCGACTACGGCCATGCGCTCGAGGTCTTTCGCGAGCGGCACCTCACGGAGATCACACCCAAGACGTCGATCATCCTGCTCGGCGACGCCCGGAACAACTACCACGCGTCGCAGAACGGGATCGTGAAGGAGCTGGCGCAACGAGCCCGGCACGTCTACTGGCTGAACCCGGAGCCACGCGGCTACTGGGACACGGGTGACTCGATCGTCTCCGACTACGGCATCTACTGCGACGGTGTGTTCGAGTGCCGCAACTTGCGCCAGCTCGAGCGCTTCGTTTCCGCGATCGTCGAAGGCTAGGCACCGGGGAGGTCAGCGCTGGAGCAGCTCCCATGCCCGACCGGCGATCCGTGCGAGGGCCAGCAGCTGCATGCGCTCACGCCGGCGGAACGGGTGGCCGTCCCGCCCGACGAGGAGGGCGGCGTCGTGGGCGGGGAGCGTCGCCACGGCGAGATCTTCGGGCCCGGTCGCACCCTCGGCGACCAGCGGGGACGCGACCGTCCCGGCGGCGAACGCGGCGAGCTTCTCGGTCGCCGGCAGGACGCCGTCGGCATGCAGCACGCAGCCTTGCTCCAGGAGTGCCACCCAGTCGGCGACGAACTCGTCGCGCAGCTGGCACACGAGCGCGTTCTGGAGCTCGTCGATGCCGTCGGCCTGACACAGCGCAGCCGCGGACTCGAGCGCGTCGATTCGCGGATCGGGGAAGCTGGTGACGACGCGCACCTCCTCGACCGACGCCCCGTCGACCTCCTCGATCTCGCGTACGAGCATCGGTACGAGCTCCACTTGCTCGAGCTCGACGGCGAACTCGTCGACCGCCACCGACTTGCCGCGTTCGAGCACGTCGAGCCCGATGATGTCGCCCCGCATCGCGCCGATCCGCGAAGCGACCGCGCCCAGCGCGCCGGGACGGTCGGGAAGCCAGACCCGCACGAGGACGTGCGCGCGTGCGGACGGGGACTCACTCATGATTCCAGGTTACGACGGGCGCGCTACGGGAGTGTTTCGAGCTCGTGAACCGTAGACTTCGCCCATGGGCGACCGCATCGGTGTGTTCGGCGGGACATTCGATCCCGTGCACGTCGGCCACGTGGTCGCGGCAGTGGAGACACGGGCGGTGCTGCGACTCGACCGCGTGTTGATGGTGGTGGCGGGCGACCCGTGGCAGAAGCGTGAGCAGATGGTCGCGCCGGCGGCCGATCGCCTCGCCCTCGTCGAGGCGGCCGTCGAGGGCATCGACGGCGTGGAGGCGTCGGCGATCGAGATCGAGCGCGCCGGGCCGTCGGTGACGGCCGACACGCTCGAGGCGCTTGCCGCGCCCGGCCGCGACCTGTTCCTGGTGCTCGGGGCGGACGCGGTACGCAACATGCCGACGTGGCGACGCCTGGAGGAGACGCGCGCGCTCGCGACCATCGTGGTGGTGGAGCGTAGCGGCGAGCACGACGTGGCTCCGCCGGCGGAGGGCTGGCACGTCGTGCACGTCCGGATCCCCCGCCTCGAGGTCTCCTCGACCGACCTCCGCGCCCGGCTGGCGGAAGGACGGCCCATCGACGGGTTGGTTCCACCGGGAACGGTGCGTGCCATCCGGGAGCGCGGCCTCTACACTCGACCGTGATGACGACCCGTGCGGCGGCCGCTTGACCAGCCCCCCGGTCGAAGACGCGCACCGCCGGGCCGCCATCGCCGCCGGGAGCGCCGCGGCCAAGAAGGCCGACGAAATCGCGGTGCTCGACGTCGGCGACATCATCTCCATCACCGACGCCTTCGTCATCGTCAGTGGCTCGAACACCCGCCAGGTGCGCACGATCGTCGACCAGGTCGAGCACGCCCTGCGGGAGCGCGACGGCATGTCACCTCGGAGCGTCGAGGGTCTCGACGACGCGTCGTGGGTGCTGCTCGATTACGGCGACCTCGTCGTGCATGTGTTCCTGGCCGAGACGCGCGCGTACTACGACCTCGATCGGCTGTGGGCCGATGCCCCCCGCATCGACTGGGAGCAGACCGCCGCAGTCTCCTAACCCGCCAGGTAGGGCCGCATCGGCACACCCCGGGCAATGAGGGACTCCTTGAGCTCCCGCACGCCGAGGTTGCGGTCGAAGCGGGGAGAGTAGAGGATCGAGCTGATGATCGCCGCCGACGCGCCACCGTCGGTGAGACCGGCTGCGATGTGCTCGACGGCGCCGGCCCCGCCCGAGGCGATGACGGGGACGTTGACCGCGTCGGCTATCGCACGCGTGATCTCGAGGTCGTAGCCCGAGGCGGTGCCGTCGCGATCGATGCTGTTGACGACGATCTCGCCCGCGCCGAGCTCCTCACCGCGGCGCACCCAGTCGAGCGCGTCGAGCCCCGTCGGCTCGCGGGCGCCGTCGATGAACACCTCGTAGCCGCTCGGGAGCCCGGGACGGGTGCCGGCGTGCTTCACCTGGGTGCTGAGCACGACGCACTGCCGCCCGAAGGCGCGCGCGCCGTCGCGGATGATCTCGGGGTTGCGCACCGCCATCGAGTCGACGCTGATCTTCTCGGCGCCCGCCTTGAGCACCTCGAACATGTCGTCGACCGACCGGATGCCGCCTCCCACCGTGAACGGCACGAACACGTGGCGGGCAACGGCACGCACGGTCTCGAGGTCGATCTTGCGCCGTTGGGCGCTCGCGGTGATGTCGTAGAAGACGATCTCGTCGATCTGGTCGTCGTACAGCTGCGCCGCCAGCTCCTCGGCGGGCGCGACGTCGATGTTGTCCTGGAACTGCTGCGCCTTCGTGACCCGGCCGTCGATGACGTCGAAGCAGGCAATGAGCCGCCTGGTCAGCATGTCAGGGAGCCCAGCCGGCGAAGTTGGCGAGGATGCGCAAGCCGAGCGGCCCGCTCTTCTCGGCGTGGAACTGCGTGGCGGCGATGTTGTCGCGCCCGACGACCGAGCAGAACTCGAGGCCGTAGTCGGTCGTGGCGACGACGGCGTGGGGATCCGATGGGACGGCGTAGTACGAGTTGACGAAGTAGAAGTGTCCGCGGGTCGGCAGCCCCTCCCAGAGCGGGTGGGGTCGGGTGACGGAGACGTCGTTCCAGCCGATCTGGGGGACGCGCCCGGAGTCGGGGAAGCGCCGGACGATCCCTCCGAGCCAGCCGAGGCCCGGCGTGTCCTCCTCTTCGCTGTGCTCGAACAGCACCTGGAGGCCGATGCAGATCCCGAGAAAGGGGATGCGATCGCGCTTCACTCGCTCGACGAGCGGCTCGGTGAGCCCGGATTCGTCGAGCGACTCGAGCGTCGCGCGTGCCGCACCGACCCCGGGGAGGACCAGTCGCTCCGAGGCCAGTAACTCCTCGGGCTTACCGACCAGCCGGCAGGGGAGCCCGAGCTTCTCCAGCGCGTAGACGACGCTGGGCGAGTTCCCGGCCCGGTAGTCGATGACGTCGATCACGGCGCCTCAGTGTACGAGTCGACCTCCTGGCTGCCGCCCTCGAGAACGATGATCCACGCTTTCCACGACGCTGGCGATGTCGTCGTCGTGGAAGGACGCGCGACCGGCACGACCGAGGCGCGGGGGCAAGCTCGACGCGCCGGTCGCATTGTCTGGACGGTGCGCGACGGCAAGGCCGTCGGTGACGTCGACGATCACGACACCGACGGCGGGCGAGCGGCGTTTGGCGGGTCGGCGTGTCGCGTCGCGCGCCGAATTCGCTCTGCGGGCCAGCCGAGAGGCCGAGCGCATTCAAGATTGTGATAGATAGTGAAGGGTGGAGATGATGGGACTTGAACCCACGACTTCCTCCATGCCATGGAGGCGCTCTACCAGACTGAGCTACATCCCCGGAGCCCGCCAGGGTACCAAGCGCGTACTCCGATGGCCCTTGCCGTAGAGCGGGAGCCGGAAGGGCGCCCGGTACGCTCAGCGCACCATGACGGACGCGCCCAAGTTCCGCTACGCGGCCGCGTTGGCCAACGAGATCGAGGCCAAGTGGCAGGACCGTTGGGAGGCCGAGCACACCTTCTGGACGCCCAACCCCACCGGGCCCCTCTCCGACGGGTTCGAACGGGTCACGGACCGCCGGAAGTTGTTCGTGATGGACATGTTCCCGTACCCGAGCGGCGCCGGCCTCCACGTCGGCCATCCCCTCGGCTACATCGGCACCGACGTGTACGCCCGGTTCAAGCGCATGACCGGCTTCAACGTGCTCCACACGCTCGGGTACGACGCGTTCGGCCTGCCCGCCGAGCAGTACGCGGTCCAGACGGGCCAGCACCCGAGGGTCACGACCGACGAGAACATCGCCACGATGAAGCGCCAGCTGCGGGCGCTCGGCTTGGGCCACGACTCGCGCCGCGCCATCGTCACCACCGACCCCGGCTACTACCGCTGGACGCAGTGGATCTTCCTCCAGATGTTCAACTCGTGGTACGACCACGCCCAGGGTCGCGCCCGTCCCATCGCCGACCTGCTCGCCGAGCTCGACGCCGGCACGCGCCCGCCCGCCGACGGTTCCGAGTGGTCGGAGCTCGGCGCGGTCGATCGCCGCATGCTCGTCGACTCGTACCGCCTCGCCTACCTCGACGAATCGCCGGTCAACTGGTGCCCGGCACTGGGAACGGTGCTCTCCAACGAGGAGGTGACTCCCGAGGGTCGCAGCGAGCGCGGCAACTATCCGGTGTACAAGCGCCCGCTCCGCCAGTGGATGCTGCGTATCACCGCATACGCCGATCGCCTGCTCGACGACCTCGACGTGCTCGACTGGCCCGAGCCCATCAAGATCATGCAGCGCAACTGGATCGGGCGGAGCACCGGCGCCGACGTCGTCTTCCCGGTCGAGGGCCACGCTGATCTCGGCATTCGCGTCTTCACCACTCGGCCCGACACGCTCTTCGGCGCCACCTACATGGTGCTTGCCCCCGAGCTCGACCTCGTCGACGAGATCGTGCCGAACGAGTGGCCGCCCGACACGCCGCCGGCATGGCGCGGCAGCTTCGGCATCGACGTGCAGCCACCCGAGGCCGTCGCCGCCTACCGCCAGTTCGCGGAGAAGAAGACCGATCTCGAGCGGCAGGCCGAGGGGAAGGAGAAGACGGGCGTCTTCATCGGGGCCTACGTCATCAACCCCGCGAACGACGAGCGAATCCCGATCTTCGTCGCCGACTACGTCCTTGCCGGCTACGGGACCGGTGCGATCATGGCCGTGCCCGGTCAGGACCAGCGCGACTGGGACTTCGCCCGCGAGTTCGACCTCGACATCGTCCGCACCGTGCAGCCACCCCCCGAGTTCGAGGGGGAGGCGTACCTGGGCGACGGGCCGGCGATCAACAGTGGCTTCCTCGACGGGCTCGACGTCGTCGCCGCGAAGGAACGGATCAACGAGTGGTTGGAGGAGACCGGCAACGGCACACCAACCGTCACCTACAAGCTGCGCGACTGGCTGTTCAGCCGCCAGCGGTACTGGGGCGAGCCGTTCCCCATCGTGTTCGACGAGCACGATCTCCCGGTGGCGCTCCCCGAATCGATGCTGCCGGTCACGTTGCCCGAGATCGACGACTTCGAGCCCCGCATCGTGGGCGAGGACGAGGAGACGCCGGAGCCGCCCCTGGCGCGGGCCGAGCACTGGGTCACGGTCGAACTCGACCTGGGCGACGGGCCCAAGACCTATCTGCGCGAGGTCAACACCATGCCCAACTGGGCGGGTTCCTGCTGGTACCACTTGCGCTATCTCGATCCCACGAACGAGAACACCCTGGTCGACGCGGAGGTCGAGCGGTACTGGTCGCGCACCCTTCGCCCCGACGGCCAGCCGACGGTGGGCGCCGTCGACCTCTACGTCGGCGGCGTCGAGCACGCGGTGCTGCACCTGCTCTACGCGCGGTTCTGGCAGAAGGTGCTCTTCGATCTCGGGTACGTCTCGACTCCCGAGCCGTTCCAACGCCTCTTCAACCAGGGCTACATCCAGGCCCCGGCCTATGTCGACGCGCGTGGCTTCTACGTCGAAGCCTCCGAGGTCGAGAAGCGCGGCGACGAGTACCTCTTCGAGGGCGAGCCGGTCGCACCCGAGTACGGCAAGATGGGCAAGAGCCTGAAGAACGTCGTCACGCCCGACGACATCTACGCCGAGTACGGTGCCGACACCCTGCGGCTGTACGAGATGTTCATGGGGCCCCTCGACGCCAGCCGGGCGTGGAGCACGACCGACATCGTAGGTGTGCACCGCTTCCTGCAGAGGCTCTGGCGCAACATCGTCGACGAGGAGACGGGCGAGCCACGCGTCGACGACGAGCCTGCCGACGAGGAGACGCGTCGGCTTTTGCACCGGACGATCGCCGCCGTTCGCGCCGACATGGACGAGCTTTCGTTCAACACGGCCATTGCGCGACTGTTCGAGCTCAACAACCGGCTCAACGAGGTCGTCGCGCGGCGCGGGGCGGCGTCCCGCGAGGTCGTCGAGCCCCTGACGCTGATGGTCGCCCCGCTGGCGCCGCATGTCGGCGAAGAGTTGTGGGAGCGACTCGGTCATACCGACTCGCTGGTCTTCGAGCCCTTCCCCGAGCCCGACCCGGCGCTGCTCGTGGAGGAGCAGGTGGAGATCGCAGTCCAGATGAACACCAAGGTGCGCGCCCGCATCCTGGTGCCCACCGATGCTTCCGAGGCCGACGTGGAGGCCGCCGCGCGCGCCGAAGAGAAGGTGGCCGCCGCCCTGGCCGGGAAGACCGTTCGCAGGGTCGTCGTCGTTCCCGGCCGACTGGTCAACTTCGTCGTCGAGTGAGCGGTCGTGTGGGCCGCTCCCTGAACGCCGAGGAGCACGGCCGCTTCACCCACGTCCCCGAGCTCGACCGGCGGCGGGCGCGCGTGGTGGTGGTGCCGCTGCTGACGCCGGGCGTCGCCGGCATGACGCTGGCGCGCTGGGTCTTGCTCCGCCGCGGCCACGAACACGACACCGGGCTGCTCGCTCACGAGCTGGTGCACGTCCGGCAGTGGCGGGAGTCGGGCGCAGTCCGCTTCCTCTGGTACTACCTCGGCTCGTACGCACGCGGCCGGCTCCGGGGCCTTCGTCACCGCGACGCCTACGCCGCCATCCCCTTCGAGCGGGAAGCGCGGGCGCTCACCGGCCACTGACCCCTTTCCCGGCGCCGGCCCCGCTGGTACGTTCCGTGCGTTCCCCCGGCACTTCCTCCGGTTCTCCCGGCGCGCCGTCGCGCGCTCACCGCACCGACCAGACCGGAGGTCGCCATGGCCGACACCGTTTCGCCCCCGGCTCCGCCGCACCGCGGCCGCGCCGAGAATCCCGCGCCCGATCCCGACTTCTGGGGGCCGTCGCGGCCCGGCCGCGGGCGTGGCGTCGGCCTGACCCGCCCGCA
>JBOGFJ010000254.1:0-16601 GCA_050743385.1 Acidimicrobiia bacterium | reverse complement strand
TCGAGCACCACGGCGTCCACTCGGCCTACTCCACCTCTCGCGGCTCCACCGGTCACACCTGCCCTCCCGACGCACGAGGGCCGATGGGGGTTGCGCGCGAGGTCAGGTGGATCGCACCCATTCGGCGACGATCCCGACGGCCGCGTCCCGCCCCTGCGCGGCCGGGAAGCCGTAGTGGTCGGCGTCGACCTCCGCCCGGTCGACGGTGGGCGCGCCCAACGAGGAGGCGATCAGCTCGGTGTCCGACGGGAAGATGCCCTGGTCGCCGGAGTAGGCGACGACCAGGGCGGGCACGGTCATCCCCGCGCCGGTGTGCTCGATGCTCGCCCGCGACGACCGGCCCGACCAGGTCGACAACCACGCCTCCGGTGACACGACCCGTCCGAACCCGACCGCTCCGTAGTTGATCCAGTCGGGCCGGGCACCCCACAGCGACCCGTACGCCCGCGCCGACGGATCGAGCGAGCCGTCGACGGCGCGCGGGTCGGCGTCGGTGCGGTACACGGTGAGGAACTCGGTGGCGATGGACGCCCGCCGGTCCGCGGTGGCGCGGGTGGTCGACCAACGCTCGCGCGCCGCGCGGCGCCGCCCGACCCGCTCGCGGGCGACGGCGTCGAGGCGTTCTACGCGCCCTCGTTGCGCGGCGCGGTAGCGGTCGAGGAAGTCGGCCTCGTAGCGGGTCGCGCCCGGCGGCTCGACGAACCCGTTGGCAGGGTTGTACGGGTCGAGGGCCAGGTCGCACGACAGGGGATCCGCTTCGTCGGTGACGGAGGGGTCGATGGCGTGGAGAAGGTAGTGGCCCTCGCCGGTGTGCGCGGCCAGGTACACCATCGCGTCGGCGCGAGGAAGCTCGAAGCGGTTGAGGTCGAAGGGATCGCCGGCGGCCGTGTCGGTGAGCCGCTGGCCGTCCGGCGCGTGCGCCTGCTGCACGTAGAACGTGAGCAGTGACCCACCGCCCGAGTTGCCGAGGAGCACGACGCGTTCGTAGCGGTCACGCAACGTTGCCATCGCGGCGGCGACGTCGAGGAGCACGACCTCGTGCACGAGCGTGGTGTCGTTGTTGAGCCAGCGACTGTTCACGCACAACACCGCAAGACCGGCGTCGACCAGCCCCGGGACGGCGTAGTGGTGGGCGAAGTTGGCGCGGGGGTGCATCACCAGCACGGCCGTGTTCTCGCCACCGCGCGCGTAGAGCCAGCCGTGCGCCACCGCCCGGTCGGCGGTTTCGAGGATGAGCGGCTCGCAGCGTGTCCCCGCGGGTGGATCTCGGTGCCACTCGGCGACGAGGTACGGATTGTCGTAGTGCCCGATCCGGGTCACTGGGGTCCCTATGCCGGCGCGGCGGCCTTCCTCGGTGCCTCGTGGATGATCACGTCGGGAGGCGGCAGGAGCTCGGGCTGGCCGGTAGCCCGCAGCGCCCGATCCGCTTCCTCGCGGTCGGCGTCGGTGAACGGCTGTGTCGTTGCGCAGAACTCGACCATGATGCCGTTGGGATCCTCGATGTAGATCGACGTGCACCAGCCGTGGTCGATCTCGGCCACACCGTGGCCGGCCGCGAGCCAGCGGCGCTTGTGCTCGGCGAGGCCGTCGAGATCGACCGCGTCGAACGCGAGGTGGTTGGTCCAGGCGGGCAGACCGACCCCTCGGCTGATCGACGGGGTGAAGTCGGCGGGGACGTTCTCGTCGTCGTGGATGTCCCAGAACGCGATCAGGCCCTGCCCGTGGGTGTCGTAGAAGAGGTGACGGGCCCAGCCGCCGCCGTCGGTGGGTACGGCGTCGACCTTCACGAGGTCGAAGCCCATCACCTCCGTGTAGAAGGCGTGGGTGGCCTCGACGTCTCGGGTCGCGATCGCGATGTGGTGAAAGCTCATGCCGCGTAGCGTACCGAGTCGTGGTGCTCTCCGAAGACGACGTCGACCCTGATCCGCTCGTGCAGTTGGCGCAGTGGTACGAGTCGGCACGAGCCGCGGCCGGGGACCTTGCCGACGCCATGGTCGTCGCCACAGCGACACCGGAGGCCGAGCCGTCGGCGCGGATGGTGCTGCTCCGGGGGCTGGACGAGCGGGGCCTGTGCTTCTACACCAACACCGAGAGCAACAAGGGCCGCGAGCTTGCCGCCAACCCACGGGCGGCGCTCGTGCTCCACTGGCCCGAGGTCGGGCGCCAGGTGCGGGTGACCGGACCCGTCAGCCGCCTCGACGAGGCCGAAGCCGTGGAGTACTGGCGGAACCGGCCGCGGCCGAGCCAGCTCAGCGCGTGGGCATCACGGCAGAGCGAGCCGGTCGCGAGTCGGGCCGAGCTCGAGGCAGAGGTCGAACGGGTCGCGGCGCGTTTCGGCGACGGCGACGTGCCCCTCCCTCCCTTCTGGGGCGGCTATCGGGTCGTGCCCGACGCGATCGAGCTGTGGGAGCACCGCGAGGATCGTCTGCACGACCGCTTGCGCTATCGCCGCGATGCCGCCGGCGCGTGGCGGCTCGAGCGCCTCGCGCCCTGAGAGCTCGGCGTTCGGCGGCGCAGCGATGAGTTGGCGGGCCTCACGCGGTCAGAGAGGTGACAACGAAAGCGAGGCGGTGTCCGTCGGCTCAGGCGTAGGTGCGCACGAGGTCGAGCACGGCTTCGACGTCGGGCCCTTCACCGCGGAGCGCGGTCTCTCGGGGGTCGACGCGCCGCGCCGCGACGAGGCACAGCTCGGTGCCGTCGCCGCGCATGAACGTCAACGGGTCGTCCTCCGGGACGAATTCCCACTTTGCGCCGCTCGGCCCTCGCAGCACGAAGGCGACGGGGCCCGTGAGCTCACGACCGGCGCGCGCGAACGCGTACGGCAGCGTGCGCCAGGCCAGCCGGGCGACGTGTCGGAGCCGGTCGGTTGGTGGGGGAACGCGTCCGAGCGCCTCGCCCACGTCGCCGGTGTGGATCCATGTCTCCGCCAGGCGGGTGGTGGCGAGCGTCCGCGCCGAGAGCTCGCCCGCCACCCAGACCAAACGCCGGCGCGGGTCGCAGCCCGCCAGGACGCGCCGGAGCTCGTCGGCCTTGGTCTGCCAGCGGTGGTGTACCACTGACCCGGGTCGGCCCCGCTCCCGGGCGACCAGGAGATCCGCGCCGTCGTCGACGTCGCTCGCGGTCCCCAGGCCCGAGGCGAGCTCCTCGATGGTCTCGGCGAAGCGCCCGCGGGCGCTCGCGAGCGCCAGCTCGTCGCTCTGGGCGAGATGGAGCACGACGTCTGCGACGGTCCAGCCCTCGCAGGGCGACGGGCGTTGCCAGTCGTCCTCGTCCATGTCTGCGAGCAGGCCGCCGAGCTCGGCGTGCTGCTCGGCGAGGGCAGTGACGATCGCGTCCACGCGCGGCCGATCTACTTCTCTTCGCCGTCGAGCTGTGCCACGAGCTTCTTGGGCGCGATCATCCGGTAGGCGTCCTCGAGGATGTCGCCGAGCTCCTCCCAGTCGACCGCCACGTCGAGGTACACGCCGAGCCAACCCCGGTGCCCGACGTAGGGCGGTCTGAAGAACCGATCGGGTTCCGACGCCACCATCGCTCGCTGGGCGCCGTCGGGCGCGGCGCACCAGAACCCGAGCCGGTCGTCGTGGTGGTGATTCGCGTACATCACGAAGGTCTGCTTGCCCCGCACGAACCAGGTCGGCTCCCCGTGGCTGAGCCGTTCGGTCGTCTCGGGGAGGGCGAGACAGAGGCGCCGGAGCCTCGGGAGTGGGTCGCGCGCCACGCGCTACGGGCGAGCCGCGGGCGCCGCCGACCGTGAGGACTCGGCTCGCGCCGCCAGCACCCGCTCCCGGGTAGGAACGCGCAGCAAGATGAACCAGACCCCGATGAGCACGAGCGCGGCGATGGCGGCCCCGACGACGAGGTGATCGATGGTCAGCAGGGCACTGGCGCCGGCGAAGATCACCATGACCGTGATCGCCCACACCTTTGCCCGCCGCGGCATGCCGAGCCCGGCCCGGTAGTCGCGTACGAGCGGGCCCACCTTCGGCAACTCCAGCACCCAGCGCTCGAACCGCGGGCTCGATCGAGCGAAGCACGCCGCCGCGATGATGAAGAACACCGTCGTCGGGAGCACAGGAACCACGATCCCGATCGAGCCGATCGCGACCGCCACCCACCCGACAGCGAACCACAACGAGCGCCGGAGGCGGCCCCCGGGATGCCCGGTCGAGCTCGTGCCGGGAGCGTCGTTCATGTCAGCTCAGCAGCGCGACGACGTCGACGACGCCCTGCACGATCAGGAGCACGAAGATGCCGCTGCCGATCACCAGGTAACCCCAGCGCCACCGATGGTCGGCCGCGAACAGGCGGCGGGCGGCGACCACGATCGCGACCATCGAGACCAGGCCGAGCAGGAGGCCGAGCACCGGGCCGACGGCGCCCGAGAGGTCGACGAGGGGCCCGAGCACCGGCAGCGCCACGTACGTGATCAAGCAGCGGGTCGCGGAGATGGCGATGGACCGGCCGAACGCGCTCTGGGCTTCGAGGATGCTGACGCGAGGGCCGTCGTCGGGCAGCCGGAGCAACCGGCGCACGCGCTGCTCGGCGGCCGACCTGGTCGGGGGCGCCTGGCTGGCGGGGAGCGACGGAGCGGAAGTCACCGCCCGCAACCGTAGGCTCTCCTCCGAGGCCCGGTCACACTCAGGAACGCGCCGATGCGTCCCGCCCTACGCCTCCTCGCGGCCTCCGGAGCGGGTACTGGCGACGGGATGGCTGTCGGGGAGCGCGGGGAGCTCGATGACCGTCCGCTGGGTGCCGCGCTGCGCCTCCCAGCTGACGACCTCGATCGTGGCGACGTACACGACCAGACGGCCGAGGATCAGGAGCCATGCGAGCGTCGCGAACACCACGCCGATGGTGCCGTAGAGGGCGGAGGAGTCGGCGACGAGGCGGGGGACGACGAGGGTACCGATCACCTTGAGCGCCTCGAAGACCACGCCGCCGACGATCGCGGCGGGAAGGAGGGGGCGGATCCCGACCTTGCGGTTGGGCAGGATCCACGACGTCCACAGGAACAGCGCCACGTTGATCGCGATGCCCGCCAGCAACAGCAGCGGCGCCACCGCCGCCCCCAGCCACTCGATCGCCGAGGTCGTCGCGAACGTCGCTGCCGCCAGCACGCCGAGACCGACGAACCAGCCGAGGGCGTACGCGCGGTCGCGGATGCCCCGCCCCTTCACCTGCCAGGCGGTGTTGTACGCGTAGGCGAGCGCGCCCGCGAAGCCCAGACCCGTCCACAGCAGGCCGACGACACCGATCACGCTCGCGAGGCGACGGCTCTTCTCCGCGGTCGCGATCGCGTCGGTCACCGTCTCGGCCGCGCGCCCCGTAAGCCCGAGGTTCTCGACGATGCGAGCGGCCACGTCGTTGTCCGAGGCCGACACGAACCCGATGACGGCGATGGCGACGAGCAGGAGCGGGAACAGCGTGATGAAGGCGGTCAAGGTGATCGCCGACGCCATCTGGCTGCCGTGCAGCTCGCTCGCACGGTGGTGCACCGCCAGCACGAACCCCAACCAGCGCCACCGCTCACCCTGCCGCTCCAGGCGGGCCATCACGTCGAGATCCATGTGCCCTCTTCGTACCCCGCGCGGAGCCCGTTGTCACGAGCCCGGCGCGGCCGGCGGGTCGTGGCGCGGCCGCGACTAGACAGTCTGCCGTGACGACCACGGCGACGGTGCTGCTCGTCGCCGCGGGCGTGGTCGCGGCGGCCGACTGGGTGGCGGTGGGCCGGGGTGTCGAGCGGCTCGAGTACGTCTGCAAGCCGGGCGCACTCGTCCTGCTCATCGGAGTCGCGCTGACGCTCGACCCGGCGCAGGGCGACGTGCGGGCGTGGTTCGTGGCCGCGCTCGTGCTCTCGCTCGCAGGCGACGTCTTCCTGATGCTGCCGGCCGACCGGTTCGTACCCGGTCTGGCGGCCTTCCTCCTCGCCCACGTGGCCTACGTGGTCGGGCTGAACCTGCACGGCGGTTCCGTCGGGGCGCTCGCGCTCGCCGCGATCCCGGTTGCCGCGGTCGCAGCCGGGCTCGCGATCCGGATCCTCGCGGCGATGACGACCGGCGCCAACCGCGGGTTGCTCGCTCCGGTGGTCGCCTACATGGTGGTGATCTCCGCCATGGTCACGAGCGCGCTCGCGAGCGTGAACGCCTGGGCCGTGGCCGGCGCGATCCTCTTCTTCGGGTCGGACGCGCTGATCGCCGAGACCCGGTTCGTACGGCCCTCCACACGCGGGCTCCGGGTCGCGGTCATGGTCACGTACCACCTGGGCCAGAGCGGGCTGGTGTTGTCGCTGCTCGCGTAGGGGTTGTCGGGTTCCCGTCGGATGGGTATCAAGGGGCGAGGGCAGGCTCCGAAAGAGAGGAGGTCTGCGCCGTGCACGCCAACCGCGGTGACCGGATCATCATCGAGAGCGCGCACGTCGGACAGCCGCGCCGGGAGGGGGAGATCGTCGAGGTCGTGACCGACACCGGGAGCGAGCACTACCGGGTGCGCTGGGACGACGGCCACGAGACGACCTACTTTCCCCAGAGCGACGCCCGGGTGGAGAGCACGAGCTCGGGGAGCTGATCGACGGGCACCCAGCCCCGAGCGCCCACGTCGGTCGCTGAAGCTGCTCAGAGCAGCTCGAGCGGCCCACGGTGCCTAGGGTGCTGCGATGCGACGCTCCATCGACGACGCCCTCGACGACCATCCCGCCGACGACGACGAGCGCCCGCCCGTCTCCTGGGCGGTAGCCCTGTCGGACGACTGCGATGCCTGCGGCGCCGGTGAGCTGCGGGTGGTGCTGACCGTCGAGGAGTCGGGCCGGGCCGGCTACGGCATCGTGGCGCACCTCGGGCCCGAGACGGCACGCCGCCTGCGCGCCGCCGTCGGCGATGCCCTGCGCGAGATCGGGGAGGACCCCGGCCGCTGACCGCAGACTCGAGGCCCACGGGTCCGGAATCCGGACCCCGCGGCCTCGAGTCTCGGGGTGCAGCGGCTACAGCATCAGCGGGGCGCCGACGGGCTCGGCACCGCGCTCGAGACGAACGCGGTGCTCCGCCACCTGGTCGACCGAGATCATCGCCACCCGGTGCTCCTGCGCGAACAACTCCAGGAAGGGGAGGCGCGCCGGCGCGCCGTCGTCCTGGAGGACCTCGCAGATCACCGCCACCGGCGGGAGCCCGGCGAGGCAGGCGAGGTCGACGGCAGCCTCCGTGTGCCCGCGGCGCTCCAGCACGCCGCCGGGCCGGGCGCGCAGCGGGAAGACGTGACCGGGACGCACGAACTCGTCGGGCGCGCTGGTGGGGTCGAGGATCTTGCGGATGGTGATGGCACGGTCGGCGGCGCCGATGCCGCTGCCGGCGTCGCGATGGTCGACCGACACCGAGAAGGCGGTGTCGCAGCCTGCGTGCGCGGGCGGGACCATCGGTCCGATCTCGAGCTCGTCGAGGCGGGACGCGTGGCAAGGCATGCACACGAGGCCGCGTGCCCACCGCAGCATGAAGTTCACGGCCTCGGGCGTCACCCAGCTCGCGGCCATCGTGAGGTCGCCCTCGTTCTCACGGTCTTCGTCGTCGACGACGAGAACCATCTCCCCACGCCGGATGCGCTTGAGGGCTTCGTCGATGGTGGCAAGAGTGCTCACGGGCGTCCTCCGGTGCTCGTCAGTTCGGTGGGGAGGGTCACGACCATCCGGCAGCCGTGGGGGAGACGGCGCTCGGGTCGGATCTCACCCCCGTGCAGGTCGACGATCCACTGTGCGATCGCGAGCCCGAGCCCGGCGCCCCCGTCGCGCGACGCGCGGGCGGTGTCGGCCCGGTAGAAGCGCTCGAAGATCCGGCGCCGCTCGTCTTCGGGGATCCCCGGCCCTTCGTCGATCACCTCGATCGTCACGCCCGGCGGCTCGTTGGAGTGGCGAGCCCGCACCTCGACCCGCCCGCCCCGAGGCGTGAAGCGAACCGCGTTCTCGAGCAGGTTGGCGACGACCTGGTGCACGCGCTCCGGGTCGCCATCGGCGGTGAGCCCCGGTGTCTCCACCACGATCGCCACGTCGACACCGGGTGCGTGGAGGCGTTGCTCGCGCACCGCGTGCTCGAGCACCGGCTCGACGTCGAAGGCCGCCCGCTCGAGCGGGACGGCTCCCGACTCCAGGCGGGAGAGGTCGAGCAGCTGGCGCACGAGCCGGCCGAGCCGCTCGACCTGGGCGAGCATCGCGCGCAGGGTCTCGGGATCAGGTGGCTCGACGCCGTCGACGAGGTTCTCGAGAACCGCTTGGAGCGCGGTGATGGGGGTCCGCAGCTCGTGGGAGACGTTGGCGACGATGTCGCGGCGAAGACGATCGGTCTCGGCGAGCTCGGCGGCCATCTTGTTGAACGCGCGCGCGAGCGCGCCCACCTCGTCGCGCGACGTCGCCGTGACCCGGCGGTCGTAGTCGCCCTTCGCCATGGCCGCCGCCGCCTCGGACATCTCACGGAGCGGTGACGTCATACCGCGCGCGAGGAAGCGCACGATCAGCAGTGCGAGGGCGGCGGCGATGATCCCACTGACCGACGGCCAGAGCCCGAGCTTGATCCCCGACCAGAACACGAAGACCGTGACGCCGACCGCGGCGAAGATGACGACGCCGAGCTTGATCTTGATCGACGGGACGGTGGCGAGCGGCCGGCGGGGGTCGGGTGTGGTCACGGCGTTCGCCCCGCGGAATCGGCGGTCGCGGCCACATCCGGGTCGGCGGCGGCGTAGCCGACACCGTGCACCGTGCGGACGATCTCGGCGCCGAGCTTCCGGCGAAGCGCCCGAACGTGCGAGTCGACGGTGCGGGCACCCGAGCTGTCGGCGTAGCCCCACACCTCGTCGAGCAGCTGCGCGCGTGTGAACACCTGTCCGCGATGTGTGACGAGGTGCGCGAGCAGGTCGAACTCGGTGGGAGTGAGGTGGACGATCTCGTCGCCGCGCCGCGCTCGCCGGGCCGTGGTGTCGAGATCGACGTCGGCGATCCGCAACGGCCCGGCGCCGGAATCGGTGGCGGCGCGGCCGACGCGCCGGAGGAGTGCGTGCACGCGGGCCGCGAGCTCGCGGGCGCCGAAGGGCTTCGTGAGATAGTCGTCGGCGCCGACGGCCAGCCCGACCACCTTGTCGCTTTCGCTGTCTCGGGCCGTGAGCATCAGCACCGGTACCGGCCGGTCGTGCTGGATGTGCCGGCACACCTCGAGGCCGTCGAGGCCGGGCAGCATGAGGTCGAGCACGACCAGGTCGGGGCGAACCCGCTCGCAGAGCGCGATGCCGGCGGGCCCGTCGGCGGCGATCTCGACCGCGAAGCCCTCACTGCGGAGCCGAGCGGCGACGGCCGACGCGATGGGCGCTTCGTCCTCGATCACGACGATCGTGCGCGCCGAGACCGGAGCAGCCGTACCGGGATGCATCACTGCCAGGATAAGGACCCGGTCAGGGGGAGTCTCGCCGGAGATGTGAGGATCCTGTGCAGATGCGCACACTTGTCTCGCTCGGCGTCGGTCACTCGAGCGGGATCACGGCCTCAGGCTCGGCGGCGAGGGCGACGGCGTCGCCGACCTCGGGGACGACGTCGCCGCGCACCGCGACCTCGAGAGGAAGGCCGTCGGCCACCTTGACCCGAATCAGGAAGTGATCACGGCGGAACGTGCGCGCGGTCACGACGCCGGTGACGGATCCGTCCGGTTCGAGGCGGAGACCGTCGGGACGCACCGCGGCGCGCTCCGGGCCGAGAACGGCGGTGACGTTGTAGCCGAGGAAGCGGGCAACGAATTCCGTCGCAGGTCGCCTCCACACTTGGGCCGGCGGTCCGAACTGCTCGATGCGTCCCGCACGCATGACCGCGACCTGGTCGGCGACCGCGAAGGCCTCGTTGTGGTCGTGGGTCACGAACAGCGCGGTCTGGCCGAGGTGAAGGAACAGCTCCCGTAGATCGACGACGAGCCGGTCGCGAAGGCGGCGATCGAGCGAACCCAGGGGCTCGTCGAGCATCAGCAGGCGGGGCGCGGGCGCGAGCGCGCGTGCCAGCGCGACCCGCTGTTGTTCGCCGCCGGAGAGCTCGGAGACCCTGCGGTGCTCGTAACCCGCGAGGCCGACGAGCGCGAGCAGCTCCTCCGCCCGGGCGCGGGCGCGCGCCGACGGGACGCGCTGCATGCGGAGCCCGAACGCCACGTTGCCCAGCACGTCGCGATGCGGGAAGAGGGAGTGGTCCTGGAACATGAGGCCGAGGTTGCGGCGATGGGGGGGAACGCCCGCGAGATCGCGCCCGTTCCACGCCACCGTGCCCGCGGCGGGTACCTCCAGCCCGGCGACGGCGCGGAGCAGCGTGCTCTTGCCGCAGCCGCTGGGCCCGAGCACGCAGACGACCTCGCCGTCGGCGACGTCGAGGTCGAGGCCGTCGAGCGCCGCCACGTCGCCATAGCGGACGATGAGGCCCCGGATGCCGAGCATCAGAACTGACCCACGTGGCCGACGCGGAACCGCTCGATCGCGACGACGGCGGTCGCGGTCATGGCCATCAGGATCGTGCTCGCGGCCATGGCCGCGCCGAAGTTCACCGCGCCCGGCTGCCCCAGCAGGCGGAAGATCACGATCGGGAGCGTGGGATAGTCGGGACGGGCGATGAACACGGTTGCGCCGAACTCGCCCAGGGAGATTGCGAACGCAAAACCGGCGGCGACGAGTGCGGCGCGGGCCACGATGGGCAGGTCGACCTCGCGCCACACACGTCCGGGTGAGGCGCCCAGCACCGCGGCCGACTCGCGGAGGCGCTCGTCGATCGAACGCAGGACCGGTGTCATCACCCGGACGACGAACGGTACGGCCACGACCGCATGCGCGATCGGGATGAGCACCGGTGACCCGCGCAGGTCAACGGGCGGTTCGTCGAGCGCAACGAGAAAGCCGAAGCCGACAGTCACGGCCGACACGCCGAGTGGGAGCATGAGCAGGGTCTCGATACCGGCGGCGCCAGCGGCGCGATGCCGGGGCCGGGTCGCGAGCGCGGACGCAGCAAGCCCGCCGACGCCGAGTGCGATCACGGTGGCAGCCAGCGCGAACACGAGCGAGTTGATGATCGCCTCCGCGGGCGGCACGAACAACGACGTCCCCCGGCGCAACTCGCCGAGCGCGCGGTACGCGTCGAGCCCGTAGCCGCCGGTCGACAGCGCGAACGATCGTTCGACGAGGACGGCGAGTGGCACGCCCAGGAGCAGGCCCATCACCGCGAGGTTGGCGAGGAGAAGGCCCCGTTGCGCCCAGCCCTGTGGTCGGCGCGCGACCTCGGCCGCCGCTCGCAGGCGCAGGGCGCCGGTGCGCCGACCCTCGAGGCGCGCCGAGACCACGAGCAGGGCGACGACCGCGGTCAGTTGGACGATCGTGAGCGCGGCCGCCAAGGGGAGGTCGAGGAGCGAGACCGTCTGGCGGTAGATCTCGACCTCGAGGGTGGCATAGGTGGGACCGCCGAGGATGAGGATGACCCCGAACGACGTGAACGTGAACAGGAACACAATCGAGGCCGCGGCCGCGATCGCGGGCCGCAGCGACGGGAGTGTCACCGTCCGGAACGCCTGCCACCGGCTCGCGCCCAACACCCGGGCCGCCTCCTCCTGCCTCGGGTCGAGGTGCGACCACAGCCCGCCGACCGTGCGCGCCACCACCGCGTAGTTGAAGAACACGTGCGCGACGAGGATGGCGGCGAGCGACTGCTCGAGACCGAGCCTGCCGAGGGGGCCGCCGTCCTCGAACAGGCTGCGGAACGCGGAGCCGACCACGACCGTCGGCAGCACGAACGGCACGGTGATGACCGCCCAGAGGAGCCGTCGGCCGGCGAACCGGTACCGGCCGAGGACGTACGCGCCTGGGATCGCGACGAGCACCGTGAGCACGGTCGAGACCGTGGCCTGCCAGATCGTGAACCAGACGACCTCCCGGAGCCCGCCGTCGGTGACGACGTCGCCGAGCGACTCGAGGTCGAGGCTCCCGTCGGGCACCAGGCCGCGTCCGACGATCGCGGCCACGGGGTAGGCGAAGAACAACGCCACGAACGCCACCGGCACCGCCAGAAGGGCGGCGCGTCGCCATCTCATCGCAGCACGGTGTCGGTCCATTCGCGGATCCACTGCTCCCGGTTCTCGCCGATCGCGTCGGGTGGCAGGCTCAACGGGTCGGGCGGGACGTCGGCGAACTCGACGAACACGTCGGGAAGGTCGACGCCTTCGCGCGCGGGAAAGACGAACATGCTCAGCGGGATGTCGGCCTGGAACCGCTCCGACAGCATGAAGTCGATCAGCTCGCGCGCCTCTTTCTCCTTCGACGTTCCCTGCAGGATCCCGGCGAACTCGATCTGGCGGAAGCAGCTCGCGAGCAGAGTGCCGATGGGCGACTCCGCGGGCTGCGGATCGGAGAAGTACACGGCCGCCGGAGGGCTGGAGGCGTACGACACGACCAAAGGTCGATCACCTCGTCCTTCGCCCGCGCTGAACTCGCCGTTGTAGGCCTCCTCCCAACCCGACACCACCTCGACGTCGTTGTCGCGGAGCCGCTGCCAGTAGTCACGCCAGCCGTCGTCGCCGAACTCGGCGATCGTCGCCAGCAGGAAGGCGAGCCCCGGCGACGACATCGCCGGATTCTCGGTGACGAGGAGCCCCCGGTACTCGGGGGCGGTGAGGTCGTCGAGCGTCTCGGGGACGGCGAGCCCCTGCGCGGCGAAGTACTCCTTGTCGAAGTTGATGCAGACGTCGCCCCGATCGATGGGCGTGAGCCGGTGGCGGGGATCGAGCTCGAGCTCGTCGGGCACGGTGGCGAGCTCGGGCGACTCGTAGGGGACGAGGATGTCGGCTTCGGTGGCCCGGCTGAGAAAGGTGTTGTCGACACCGAAGATCACGTCGCCGAGCGGGTCGTCGGCGGTGAGGATCGCCTGGTTCAGGGTCGCGCCGGCGTCACCCGCGGGCAGCACCTCCACCTCGACTCCCGTCTGCTCGGTGAACGCCGCGAGCACGTCGTCGGAGACCGAGAACGAGTCGTGGGTGACGAGCGTGAGGGTGTCGTCGGACGAGCTGTCGGAGCAGGCCGCCGTCACCAGCGCCAGCGCGAGGATCGGTACGAGCAGTCGGCGCATGTCAGGTCCCTTCGGCATGTGAGGACTCGGGATCGGGCTGGATCGCGAGCACGGTGCCGTGCTCCACCCACACCTCGGCGGTCCGCTCGGTCAGCTCGTTGCTGACCCCGCGCGTCGACCCGGGCTCAAGGTCTTCTCGAGCGAGCGGATATCGCAGGCCGCGCGTGCGAACGCCGCGCGCCGGTCCGCCGACGGCCAGCAGCGAGCACAGATCGCCGGGTCGGCCCGTGATCTCGCCGTACGCGCGTACCACGGTGATGAGGGCGTCACCGGTGACCCACTCGACGGCCACGCCGTCGACGGCGGGACCGGCCAGCGCGAGCGCGTTGGCGAGGAAGTGGTCGAGGCGGCCGCCGTAGCCGCCGGCGACGACGATGCGCGTCGCCCCCCGTGCTTGCGCCGCCCGCAGCGCAAGCTCGAGGTCGGTCTGGTCCTTGGCCTCCGGGTGGCGCTCGATCTCGGCGCCCGTCGCCGCCACCTGCTCGACGACCACGGGGTCGGCGGAGTCGAAGTCGCCGACGACAAGGTCGACCCGGCGACCGAGGGCGAGCGCGTGCTCCACACCTGAATCGGCCGCGACGACGAGGGCGTCCTCACCCGGGAGCCGGCGCGCCACCGTCGCCGGTAGGGGGTCTCCGCCCGCGACGACCAGCGCCGTTGTGGGTGGCGGGGCGTCCACGGGCCCTCCCTCCGCTGGAATTACCCAGTGCAGGTTCGGTGGGTCGGTGGCGCTGTCCGGAAGAGACCGGCCACCCTCTCAGCCCGGCTGACCCGAGCTCCCCTTGGGTTTCGATCACATCTTACCGTCGGTGCGAGTGCATCCTCAGCGGTAGTTCCCCGTGTGCCCCATGCTGTAGCGACCGGGCTGGGGAAAGAGCGCGAGGCCGTGTGGCCCACTGCCCACCGGGATGCGGCGGATGAGCTCGCCGCTCGTGGTGTCGATCACGTACACCTCGCCGTGGTAGCGACCGCTCAGCCACAGCTGGCTCCCGTCGGTCGAAACGCCACCCATGTCGGGGCTGCCGCCGAAGGTCCAGGTGTCGACGACCTCGCGGGTGTCGAAGTCGATGACGCTGACCGACCCGCCGAGGCGGTTACTGGCGTAGAGCAGCGTCCCGTCGCGGCTCGGGTACAGGCCGTGGGTTCCCTCGCCGGTGGGGATGAACTGGAGCTCCTGCATCGTGGTCCAGTCGACCACGTGGACGCCGTTGCGGGTCTCGTTGGCGATGTACATGACCGTTCCATCGGGCGAGAGCTTGACGTCGACGGGCTTGCCGCCGATCTCGACCGCGCCCGTGATCTCCATGGTGTCGAGGTCGAAGCGCACCAGCCATCCAGAGAACTCGCAGCTCACGATCATCGTCTTGCCGTCGGCGGTGAACTCGGCGTGGTTCACACCCGAGTCGCCGTCTTCATCGCGCTGGGCGGCCGGGATGTCGACCCGCTTGATCGACTCCCACGTATCGGGATCGCGGAAGTCGACCTGGCTGTTGCGCTCCATGATGACGACGGCCTTGGCGCCGTCGGGCGTGAAGTAGAGGTTGTAGGGGACCTCGACCGGGAACGACTCCCCGGGCTGGCCGGTACGCGGGTCGATCGGTGTGAGCGAGTTCCCGATGTTGTTGTTCACATAGAGCGTCTGCATGTCGTGTGACGGCACGACGTGCTGCGGGAGCTGACCGACCGGGAAGTCGTTGATCACCTCGTAGGTGGTCGGGTCGATCACGCTCACCGTGTTCGACTCGCTGTTGGGAACGTAGACGCGGGTGGGGATGTCGGCGACCGATGGGGCGAGGTCGTCGGCGCCGGTGTTCTCGTACACGTTCACCGGCGCGTCCGGTTCGGTCGTGTCGGGCGCGTCCGGAGCCGAGCTCTCGACGGACGTCTCGGGATCGTTGCCGGTGTCGACCTGCGCGTCGTCATCGCCACCACCATTCGAGCACGCGCTCGCGACCACCACGATCGAGGCGAGCGCGGCCGCAACCTGCCACCGGGTGGGGATCTGCATGGTCGGGCAGCTTCGCACGTCCCCGTGGAGGTGTCAGAGCACCAGGGACGAGAACATGACGGCCGTGGAAGTCGACCCCGGACGCCGGGCTGGGCCGGTTGCCGACGCTCCCGCGCCGGCGCGCCTGTCATCGAGCCGTCGTGAGCCGGCCGGCGGCGCGGTACCGTCCATGGTGATGGGGGCAGCGGCCGAGCTCTCCGTGACCGACGCGATGGCGAGGGGCGGGCACGAGCAGGTCGTCTTCGTCGCCGACGCAGCCGTTGGGCTGCGAGCGATCATCGCGGTGCACTCGACCGCGCTCGGTCCCTCGCTGGGCGGGATCCGCTTCTGGCACTACCCGAGTGAGCGGGAGGCGCTCGCCGACGTGCTGCGCCTCTCCGAGGCGATGAGCCTGAAGGCGGCCGCCGCCGGCCTGCACCAGGGGGGCGGAAAGGCGGTCGTGCTGTGGGACGACCCGCACCAGGCCCGCAGCGAGCCGTTCCTGCGCGCCCTGGGTCGGGCCATCGACGAGCTCGGCGGCCGCTACATCGCCGCCGAGGACGTCGGCGCCACTCCCGCCGACATGAACGGGCTCGCGCTGGAGACGCGGTGGGTGACCGGCGTCGACGGGCCCGGTGGCTCCGGTGACCCGTCACCCGTCACTGCGGTCGGCGTGATGGCGGCGATGCGGGCGGCGGCGGAGGAGGTCGACGGCGAGCCGTCGCTGGCGGGGCGGCGCGTTGCCGTGCAGGGAGCCGGCCACGTCGGCACGCACCTCGTCGAGCTCCTCGTCGACGCGGGCGCGTCGGTCGGCGTGGCCGACATCGACACGCAACAGGTCGACGCGCTCGTGCGCGCGCAGGGCGTCGACGCGCTCCCCGTCGAGATGGTGCTCGAAGAGGAGTGTGACATCCTGGCCCCCTGCGCGCTGGGTGGTGTCTTCGACGAGGAGATGGTGCCGCGCTTGCGTTGTCGGGCGATCGCCGGTGCCGCGAACAACCAGCTGACCGACGCCACCGTCGATGACGCCCTGGCGGCGCGTGGCATCGTGTACGCCCCCGACTTCGTCGCCAACGCGGGCGGCGTCATCAACATCGCGGAGGAGTTCGTCGGCTACGACCCGCGACGGGCGCTGACCCGTGCGGCAGCGATCGAGGACACAACGGCGCGCGTCTTCGCGCTCGCGCGCGAGCTGGGGGTGGCGCCCGGACGCGCGGCCGAGACGATGGCGCGCCGGCGGATCGCGGAGGAGGGCGGTGGCCGCCGGTGGAGGCCCGGCGACCCGGCGGCGTGGACGCGAGGCGAGCCCCTCCGCACGTTGCGCCCCGGCGTTGCGCCGGCGAAGGCGGTCTGAGCCGCCGTGTCGGTCGACCCGACGGTGTCGCGCCTGGCCGGGCAGCTCGACTACCTCTTCGAGGAGCGCCCCGAGCTCCGGGACGCGCCGGCGCAGCAGCTGCTCGACCAGCTCAACCGGGAGGACCGCCTGGTACGGGCCCGGGCTGAGCA
>JBOGFJ010000253.1:0-10097 GCA_050743385.1 Acidimicrobiia bacterium | reverse complement strand
GGGTATCCCCGCCCGCAGCGAGCGAGCGAGGCTAGACCGTGCGGACGAGCGACCCCGCAGGGGCGGCGCCGGGTATCCCGGCGCCGAGCGAGGGAGCCATTTGATGGAACTTGTCATCTTCGTGATCTTCGCCGCGCTGGCATTGGCGGGCGCGCTCGGGGTGGTGCTGGCGAGCAACCCGGTGCACTGCGCGCTGAGCCTGGTAGTGACGCTCGTGAGCGTGGCGGTGTTCTTCCTCCAGCAGGATGCGCAGCTACTCGCGGCAGTGCAGGTGATCGTCTACGCCGGCGCCATCGTCGTGCTGTTCCTGTTCGTCATCATGCTGCTGGGCGTCGACGAGCGGGAGAGCCTACGGGAGACCATCCGCTACCAGCGGCCGGCCGCGTTGATCCTCGGCGGCATCGCGCTGGCCGAGGTGCTGTTCCTCGCCGGTCGCACCTGGGCGACCGGCGCTCCCTCGCAGCGCGGCTCTCTCGACGCGCCCGTCGACGGCGACAACCTCAACAACATCGAGCGGGTCGCCCGCGTCTTGTTCACCGACTTCCTGTGGCCGTTCGAGATCACAGCCGCCCTGCTCGTGATCGCGGTCGTCGGAGGCGTCGTGCTGGCCCGCCGCAGCGGTCAGCCCGTCGAGCTCCTCGACGAAGCCGAAGACGAGCAAGCCGAGGAGATCGAAGGCGAAGTGCGGGAACAAGCTCAGGAAGAGGAGCCGGTGTCGTGAGGCTGGCCGCCGTCGAGGTGACGGCCAACTACTACCTGGTGCTGGCGGCGCTCTTGTTCACGATGGGCGCCGTCGGGTTGCTCGTGCGCCGCAACGTGCTTGTCATGTTCATGTGCGTCGAGCTCATGCTCAATGCGGCCAACCTCACCTTCGTCACCTTCGCGCGGGAGCTCGACGACGTCGGTGGGCAGGCGATCGTGTTCTTCACGTTGGTGGTCGCGGCGGCGGAGGTCGCCGTCGGGCTCGGCATCATCGTGGCGATCTTCCGGCGCCGCCGGGGCGCGACCGCCGACGATCTCCACCTGCTGAAGGGCTGACGCTTGAGCGCGAGCGATCTCCTCGATCTCCTGTGGCTGGTGCCCGCGCTCCCGCTCACGGGTGCGGTGACGCTGCTCGTGCTGGGCAAGCGCATCCGCGAGCCGATCGCGGGCTGGATCGGCACGGGACTGGTCGGCCTCTCGTTCGTCTGGACATTGGTCATGTTCTTCGCCCTGCGCGACGTCGACCCCCGCGCGCACGAGACGATCATCTGGAAGCTCGTGCCCTCCGGTGGCTTCCAGGTGCAACTGGGCTTCCTCGCCGACCCGCTGTCGATCACCTTCGCGCTCTTCGTCACGGGCGTGGCGACGCTCATTCACCTGTTCTCGATCGGCTACATGCACGGCGACGAGCGGTACACGCGCTTCTTCGGGTACATGAACCTCTTCGCGGGCGCGATGCTCGTGCTGGTCCTCGGCAACGGGTTCCTCGTCACCTTCCTGGGCTGGGAGGGCGTCGGGGTCTGTTCGTACCTCCTGATCTCCTTCTGGTTCGAGCGACCGGCCGCGGCGGTGGCGGGCGAGAAGGCGTTCGTCACGACCCGCGTCGGCGACTTCGGCTTCATGGTGGCGATGTTCCTGATCTTCGAGCAGCTCCGTACGCTCGACTATTCCGCTCTCGGCCAGGCCGCCGGCCTGTCCGCGGGCACCGCCACCGCGATCGCGCTCCTGCTGTTCCTCGGGGCGATCGGCAAGAGCGCTCAGTTCCCACTGCACGTGTGGCTGCCCGACGCCATGGAAGGCCCCACGCCGGTGTCGGCGCTCATCCACGCCGCCACCATGGTGACCGCGGGCGTCTTCATCGTCGCCCGGGCGCACCCGTTCTTCGAGCAGAGCGGCACCGCGATGACGGTCGTCGCCTGGATCGGTGCCGGAACCGCGCTGTTCGCGGGGACGATCGCGCTCGTCCAACCCGACATCAAGCGGGTCTTGGCGTATTCGACGATCAGCCAGATCGGCTACATGTTCCTCGCCCTCGGTGTCGGGGCGTACGCGGCCGCGATCTTCATGGTGATCACGCATGCGTTCTACAAGGGCACGCTCTTCCTCGGCGCCGGTTCCGTGATCCACGGGACGGGCGACAACCAGGATCTCCGCACGATGGGCGGGCTGCGCAAGTTCCTGCCGCTCACCGCCGGCGGCTTCATCCTCGCCTGGCTCGCGATCGCGGGCATGCCGCCCTTCTCCGGCTTCTGGTCGAAGGACGAGATCCTGGCCAAGGCGTTCAGTGCCCACGACTACGGCGTCTGGGTCGTCGGGATTGCCGCCGCCGCGCTGACCGCCGCCTACATGACGCGCGAGGTGTTCCTCGTCTTCTTCGGCAACGAACGCTTCCGGGCCACCCCCGCCGAAGGCGAAGCCCAAGCGCCGCCCGTCGCGGAGCCGGCTGTCGAAACGGAGGAGGCGCGAACCCTCTCGCCCACCGTCCCCTTCGGGAAGGAGCCGAGCCCGGCCCGTCTCGACCATGATCCGCACGAGTCGCCCCGCACGATGACCACTCCCATCCTCGTCCTCGGCGCGCTCGCGGTGGTGGCCGGCGTGCTCAACCTGCCCTTCCACGGCCTCGAGTTCCTCACCGAATGGCTCGACCCGGTGTTCGAGGGCGTCCCCGAGATCCACTCCAACTCGTTCCTCGGCGGGTTCGCCCTCTCCACCCTCTCCGTCGCGCTGGGCCTCGTCGGCATCCTCGTCGCCGTGTCGTTGTACCGGCACGGGCTGCGCCGCCCCGAGGACGACCGCGGCGTGGAGCGGCTCGGCTTCGTCGGCCGCATCTTCGGCCACGCCTACTACCTGGACGAGACGATCGGTCGAGTCGTCGCCGGGCCGGTCACCCGCTTCGCCGACTGGCTCGACCGCACCGTCGACGCCGGCATCATCGACGGGGCGGTCAACGGCACCGGTCGATTGTTCCGCAATCTGGGCGGGGGACTCCGGCGGGTCCAGACCGGGCTCGTGCGCAACTACGCCCTCGGAGTGGTGCTCGGTGCCGCCGGGCTCCTCCTGTTCATGCTGGTGCGGGGATGATCGATTTCCCCGTCCTGACGTTCATCGTCTTCACGCCCGCGGTCGGCGCCGTCCTCGTGCTGCTCACGCCGTCCCGCCGACCCGAGGTCGTCAAGGCCCTGGGCTACGCGGCCACGGTCGCGACCGGAGGGTTCGCCGGGTACATGCTCTGGCACTTCGAGGCGGGCGAGCCCGGGCTCCAATTCGTCGAGGAGCACCGGTGGTTCTCCGACATCGGCGTCTCCTACCTTCTCGGGGTCGACGGCGTGAGCGTGTTCCTCGTCGCGCTCACTGCACTCGTCTTCCCGATCGGCCTGCTGGCGTCGGAGGGGGGCATCGCCCACCGGATCAAGGCCTACACCTTCTGGTTCCTGCTCCTCGAGACCTCGATCATGGGCATCTTCCTCACGGCCGACCTGATCGCGTTCTTCATCTTCTGGGAGCTCCTGCTCGTCCCCATGTACTTCATCATCGCCGGGTGGGGGCATGACCGGCGCGTGTACGCGGCGACGAAGTTCTTCCTGTACACGATGGCGGGCTCGGCCTTTCTGCTCGCCTCGATCCTGGCGCTCGGGTTCCTGCACCAGAGCGCCACCGGCACGCTCACGTTCGACTTCCGCACGCTCATGGACTGGAACGGCCTTTCGGGCACGACCGAGGCCTGGCTGTTTCTCGGATTCATGGTGTCGTTCGCGATCAAGGCACCGCTGTTCCCGTTCCACACTTGGCTGCCCGACGTGCACACCGAAGCACCGACGTTCGGTTCCGTCATCCTGGCCGGGATCCTGCTCAAGATGGGCGCGTACGGCTTTCTGCGCTACTCCTTCACCCTCTTCCCCGACGCGTCCGTCGACTTCGCGCCGCTCCTGCTCGTGCTGTCGGTGATCGGCATCGTCTACGGGTCGATCGTGGCGGCTCGCCAGCGCGACCTGAAGCGGCTCATCGCCTACTCGTCGGTCGCGCACATGGGCTTCCTGGTGCTCGGGATCTTCACGCTCACCACCATCGGGCTCAACGGCGCCCTGGTGATCATGGTGAGCCACGCGCTCACCACGGGCGCACTGTTCCTCCTCGTCGGCATGCTCGACGAGCGCACCCATACGCGGGTGATGTCGGAGCTCGGTGGGGTGTGGAAGGCGGCGCCGCTCCTCGGTGGGCTGTTCATGGTGGCGCTGCTCGCGGGCATTGGTGTGCCCGGCTTCTCCGGCTTCATCGGCGAGTTCCTCGCGCTGCTCGGCGCGTTCGTTGTGCACCGCTGGTATGCGGTGGTCGCGACTGCCGGCGTGATCCTGGCGGCCGTCTACATGCTCTATGCCTTCCAGCAGTCGTTCATGGGCTTACCGAGGGGCGTCACCGAGCGCCTGCGCGACCTCAACGCCCGCGAGCTCATCGTCGTCGCGCCCCTGCTCGTGCTCAGCCTCTTCATCGGTTTGTACCCACGACCGATCCTCGATCGTGTCGAGCCCACGATGCGATCACTCATCGACCACTTCGAGGAGCGCACCGACTACCGCGAGCCGAAGCAGAGCGGAGAGGAGGCGCCGGTCGTCGAGCGTGAGCGCGACGAGGCGGAGGACGGGGATCAGGAAGAGGAAGCGGAGGCGAGGCCGTGAGCCTGCTCAACGCCGACGTTGTCGCCCCCCGTGTCGACTGGCTGGCGATCGGGCCCGAGGTGGTGATCGGAGCGGTCGGGATCGCCATCGTGATGCTGCGGGCGATCGTCCGGCGCCGCGGCACTTGGCTCTTTCCGGTGTCGTTCGCGCTGGCGGTTGCTGGCACGGTGGCGGCTGGCATCGTGCTCGTGATCCAGTGGCACAAGGTCCAGGACGACGGCCCGCGATCCGCGCTCGCCGGAATGCTGCGTCTCGACACACTCGGCATCTTCCTGGGCGGCATCGTGGTGATCGCAACCCTGTTGGCGCTGCTCTTGTCGGCCGATTACCTCCGACGGGAGGGCCTCGAGTCACCCGAGTACCTCGCCCTGCTGCTGCTCTCGGCCGTGGGCATGCTCGTGATGACCACCGCCGACGACCTCGTCGTCGTGTTCGTCGCGCTCGAGATCCTCTCGATTCCTCTCTACGTGCTGGCGGCGTTCGACCGCCGTCGGCTGGGCTCGCAGGAGGCGGGCATCAAGTACTTCGTCCTCGGCGCATTCTCGTCGGCGGTGTTCCTCTACGGCGTCGCCCTCGTGTACGGCGCGACCGGCACCACCTCACTGACGGGTATCGGCGCGTTCCTAGCGGAGAACACCCTGCTCGAAGACGGCGTGTTGCTCGCAGGGATCGCCCTCGTGCTGGTCGGTATCGGCTTCAAGATCGCCGCGGCGCCGTTCCACATGTGGACCCCCGACGTCTATCAGGGTGCGCCCACTCCGGTGACGGCGTTCATGTCCTCGGCGACGAAGGTGGCAGGCTTCGCCGCGCTGCTGCGCGTGTTCTACCTGGCGTTCCCGCTCTTCCGCGACACGTGGCGCCCGGCGATCGCGGGCCTGGCCATCCTCACGATGGTTGTCGGGAGCGTCGCCGCCATCGTCCAGACCGACGTCAAGCGGATGCTGGCGTACTCGTCGATCGCCCACGCCGGCTACGTGCTCATCGGGGTGGCTGCGGCCGCCGCCGACGGCCGATCCGTCGGCGAGCGGGGCATCCAGGCGGCGCTCCTGTACCTGCTCGTCTACGCGTTCATGACCATTGGCGCGTTCGCGGTGGTGATGGTGGTCGCCCGCCCGTCGCACGACGCCCGCCATACCCTCGCCAACTACCGGATGCTGGCCACTCGCAGCCCGGTGCTCGCCGGGTTCCTGGCCTTCTTCCTCCTCGCCCAGGCGGGCGTGCCGCTGACCGGCGGCTTCGTCGCCAAGCTGGAGGTGTTCTCGGCCGCCACCGAAGCCCGCGCCTACTACCTCGTGATCGTCGGCGTTCTCGCGGCCGTCGCGGCCGCATTCATCTACCTCCGCATCGTCGTCACCATGTTCGCGAGCGAGGACGATCCCGAAGCACCCGCCGCCTCCCGGTCTCGCCTCGACCTTCCCCTCGTCCTGGTACTGGGCATCACCGCGGGCGCGGTCCTCGCCATCGGCATCGCCCCCGCATGGTTCCTCGACATCGCCCGAGAGGCTGCCATCCTGTAGCACGCCGAAGGGGAGCCCATGACGACGATCACGGCCGAGCGCTACGACGCGGTGCTCTTCGATCTCGACGGCGTCCTCACGAAGACGGCGGCGGTCCACGAAACCGCATGGAAGACGATGTTCGACGGCTACCTACGTGAGCGCGCAAAGCGCGAGGGCGCCGCGTTCCAGCCGTTCACCGACGATGACTACGTCCGCTACGTCGACGGGCGCCCGCGTACCGACGGCGTCATCAGCTTCCTCGCGTCGCGGTCGATCACGATCCCGAAGGGTGCGCCGGGCGACCACCCCGACCAGGAGACCGCGTGGGGTCTGGGAAACCGCAAGAACGAGATGTTCAAAACCGTCCTCGCCCAGAAGGGCGTCGAGCCGTACGACGATGGTCTGGCGCTGCTGCGCGGTGTCCGGGCCGTCGGCATCCGCACCGCGGTCGTGTCGGCGAGCGAGAACACGGCCGCGGTGCTCGAGGCGGCCGGCCTCTCCGAGCTCTTCGACGCCCGCGTCGACGGCACGACCGTCGAGCGGCTCGGACTCTCGGGCAAGCCGGCACCCGACGAGTACCTCGAGGCGGCACGGGAGCTGTCGATCGAGCCCGCGCGCGCGGTGGTGGTCGAGGATGCCATCTCCGGGGTGCAGTCTGGTCGTGCCGGCGGGTTCGGGCTCGTCGTCGGGGCCAACCGGCGCGACGACGGCGACGCGCTGCGTGCGGGCGGCGCCGACGTCGCCGTCACCGACCTCGCCACTCTTCTCCCGAAGTGATCCGTCACCGGGCGTTTCCCGTCGAGCCCTGGCACGTCCGGGAGCGGGGCTTCCACCGGTCCCGGCTCGGCGCCAGCGAGACCATCTTCACGGTGTCGAACGGGTACCTCGGGCTGCGCGGCAACCTCGACGAGGCTCGGCCGGTGTACCAGTCGGGCACGTACGTGAACGGCTTCTACGAGGAGCACCCGATCGTCTACGCCGAGGCGGCGTACGGCTACGACCGGATCGACGAGACGATGGTCTCCGTCACCGACGGCAAGGTGATCCGCCTGGAGGTGGCGGGCGAGCCACTCGACATCACGGGAGGCGAGCTGGTCCGCCACGAGCGCGTGCTCGACCTGCGCTCGGGCCTCATGAGCCGCGAGCTCGAATGGGTGTCGCCCGGCGGTCGCCGCGTGCTCGTGCGCTCGCGCCGGCTGGCGTCGTTCGCCCATCCGAACTTGGCGTGCATCGAGTGGTCCGTCGAGGTGCTCGACCGGCCGTGCGAGCTCGTCGTCGTCTCGGAGCTCACCACCGAACAGCACGACGCGGCCGAGGCCGGCGATCCGCGCGTGTCGGCGCCTTCGCGCCAGTGCGACTACGAGCACGTCTTGGCAGGCGCCGACCGCCTGCGTGTCCTGCTCGGGCGCCGCACCCGCCGCAGCCGCCTGCTGCTCGTCGCCGGGGTCGACCACGACCTCGACGAGGGCGCGGCCTCGATGTGCACCACTGATACGACCCTCGACGAGGTCGGCGGTCGTGTGACGTTCACCATCGACGGCCGGCCGGGCCGCCCGTGGGGCGTGACGAAGTACCTCGTCTACCGCGAGACGCTTCGGAAGTCACCCGAGACGCTGCAGGCGCGGGTCGAGGCCGACCTCGACCGCGCCCGCGGCAGCGGCTTCGACGCGCACGCGCGCGGCCAAGCGCGGCGACTCGACCGGCTCTGGGAGCGCTGCGACGTGGTCATCGAGGGTGACGATGCGCTCCAGCAGGCGGTGCGGTTCGGGATCTTCCAGGTGCTTCAGGCCGCGGCCCGGGCCGACGGGCGCGGTATCCCGGCCAAGGGCCTCACGGGGCCGGGCTACGAGGGTCAGTCGTTCTGGGACATGGACGCCTACATGCTGTCGATGCTGTCGTTCGCTGCACCCGAGATGTCACGTCGCGGGCTCGAATACCGCTATGCGATGCTCGGTCACGCGCGGCGCCGAGCGCGACAGCTCGGCCATCGCGGAGCGATGTTCCCGTGGCGGACGATCACCGGCGAGCCGGGATCGGCGTACTTCCCGGCAGGCACGGCCGCGTACCACATCAATGCCGACGTCGCCTTCGCGCTCCAGAAGTACGTCGGTGCCACCGGCGACCGCGACTTCCTCTACGGGAAGGGCTCCGAGATGCTGGTGGAGACCGCCCGGCTCTGGTTCGACCTCGGCTTCTTCTCCGAACGCGCCGGCGGGCGTTTCCGCATCCACGGGGTCACCGGCCCCGACGAGTACACGGCGATGGTGCACGACAACACGTACACCAACCTCATGGCGTGCGCGAACTTCGAGTTCGCGGCTGCCACCGTCGACGCCATGCGCCGTGACGATCCCGACCGCTACGCCCGGCTGCAGGCACGGACGAAGCTCGAAGACCACGAGGTCGACGACTGGCGACGGGCGTCCGAGCGCATGTACGTGTGCTTCGACGAGGAGCTCCAGATCCACGGGCAGGACCACTCGTTCCTGCAGCTCCAACGCTGGGACTTCGCCGGGACCCCTGCCGACCGGTACCCGCTCCTCCTCCACTACCACCCACTCGAGATCTACCGGCACCAGGTCATCAAGCAGGCCGATCTGGCGCTCGCGATGTTCTTCCAGGGTCATCGCTTCACGCCCGAGGAGAAGCGACGGAACTTCGAGTACTACGACCCGCTCACGACCGGAGATTCCTCACTCTCGCCCGCGATCCAGGCGATCGTCGCGATCGAAGTCGGCGAGCTCGAGCGCGGGCTCGAGTACGCGCTCAGCTCGGCCGCAATGGACCTCGACGACGTGAACCACAACGTCCGTGACGGCGTGCACGTCGCGGCCATGGCCGGCGCCTGGATGGCGATGGTGCACGGCATCGGCGGTATGCGTGACCGCGACGGCGTGATCTCGTTCGCACCCCAATTGCCCGAGGCCTGGCAGCGACTCTGCTTCCGCATCGTCGTGCGAGGTCAAGTGCTCGAGGTCGACGTCACGCCGGGGCAGACCTCGTACACACTGCGCGAAGGCGACGGCCTCGAGGTCGTACACCGAGGTGCGCCGAAGAAACTGCACGCCGGCAAGCCGGTCGTCGCGACCGACCGCTAGGCGACGTTGTTGCGGCGCTGCCACCACCGGCGCTTGACCGGGCGTCGAGCCATGATCGACGGGCCGGCGTCGAGGAACTTGGCCGCGAGGGCGTGCGCCTCGATCGTCAGCATCAATGCGTCGGTGAAATCGAGGAGCTCTCGATCGTCGTCGGGGCGGGGGAGCACGATGACGTCGACCCCTTCGGGCGTGTTGCGCATCTCGAGGTCGAAGCGTTGGTTCCGGGAGATGTTGAACGCGCGCACTGCGATTCCCAGCGGCGAGCGGGTGGGCCGGTCGGCGGGCCCTCCACCGGCGACGTTCATCACGTAGACGCGCTCGATACCGTCGGCCATCACGTGCGACATCGGCACGCTGTTCGTGACCGCGCCGTCGATGAGGGTGCGACCGTCGTGCTCGACCGGCGGATAGATCCCGGGGAGCGCCGCGCTTGCGAGCAGGGTCGGGGCGATGGGCCCGGCGGCAAACACGACCTCTTCCCCGGAGTGCAGATCGGTAGCGATGACCCGTAGGGGCCGGACGGTCTGGTCGAAGGTGGGCGCGGGATCCGCCCGTTCGATGATCGCCTGGAGACCCTCGTTGGAGAACAGGTGGTCGTCGCGGCTGAGCACGTTCCACGCACGCGAGAGCTTCCCGCCCGGGAACACCTCGCCCGTGCGGTGCGAGCACCACACGTCGGTGAGGCGTTCGACACCGTCGAGCGTCGGGTCGGTCGCGATCACGGCGCCGTTGAGCGCGCCGGCGGACGTCCCAACGACGACGTCGGGGAGGATGTCCCGCTCGACCAGAGCGCGCAGCATCCCCACCTGGCTCACCGCCAGGTTCCCGCCTCCCGAGAGCACGAA
>JBOGFJ010000252.1:0-3875 GCA_050743385.1 Acidimicrobiia bacterium | reverse complement strand
TCGGTGGACTGGGCGGCAAGATCCTTCGCGTCACCCGCGACGGTGCCCCTTACGCCGGTAATCCGTTCGGCACCCGCGTCTACACGTACGGCCACCGGAATCCACAGGGGATTGCGTTCGAGCCCGCGAGCGGCCAGCCGTACAGCATCGAGCACGGGACCAACCGGGACGACGAGGTCAATCGGCTCACGCCCGGTGGGAACGGCGGATGGGACCCGAAGCCTGGGTACAACGAGAACGTTCCGATGACCGACCTCGTGAAGTTCCCCGGTGCGATGCTGCCGGCCTGGCGCTCGGGCGATGCGGGCCCGCCGCCGAACTCGGCGACGATCGCCCCGTCGGGCGCGACGTTCCTCAGCGGGACGAAATGGAAGTCGTGGGACGGCGCCCTCGCCGTGGCCACCCTCAAGGGCCGGCACCTGCGCGTGATGTTCCTCGACCCGAGCGACAACAGCAGGGTCATGGCGACGACGTCGGTGCTCGGCAACTTCGGCACCCGGCTCCGGGTCGCGGTGCAGGCACCCGAACCCGACGGCGACCTCTACATCGCCACCGATGTCGGAGGTGGCGGCGGCGCGATCTGGAGGATCACGCCGAGCTAGGCAGCACCTACGGCAGCGGATCGGCGCCGGGGTGGTTGCGCAGGGCCTGGTGCCGTTGGAGGCGGAGGTAGGCGGCCAGCACCACGGCCCGATCCGCGATCGGGGTCGCGGACTCCTTCTCGATCAGTTGCTCGAGCGCCAACGCGACCAACGCGACATCGGGGGGCTCGAGCTCGAGCCGAACCGTCGGACGTTGCCCAGCCATGGTGCGCCTGCCCCCCGGCCTTTTCGGTCGATTGCGGGACGAAAGGCACGAGTCTAGGGGGCGCCTACGCGGCCCCCTCAGGTCTGGCGGGGTCGACCACGGAGGGTGACGGCGGCGATGTACGGGCAGCTCTCCGCCCGCGCCACGCCTCCGGTGCGCCCGCGAGCAGCCACCCGAGCGCGAGCGTCGCCCAGCCCCCCACTGCATCGAGGAAGAAATGGTTGCCGGTGACGACCGTGCCGAACAACTGCGCGCTCGGATACGCGACCAGGAGAGCCCGCCCCCACCACGATCGGACGAGCGGCCAGAGTGCGAGCGTGACCCACGTCGCCAGCCCGATGTGCAGGCTGGGCATCGCGGCGTAGAGGTTGTCGTCAGCCGGGGTGCGGCTGGCCTCGCCGATGCCGAAGTAGTCGAGGCGGGTGTCGACGAACCCGTAGCTCTCCGGTAGCAGCCGGGGCGGCATCAGCGGGTAGAGCCAGAAGCCGACGAGGCCGAGCGCCAGCATCACGAACATGGTGTTGCGCCAACGCAGGTACCGGGTGGGCGTCTTGATGTAGAGCCACACCAACACCACGATCGGCATGACGAAGTGGACGCTGCCGTAGAAGACGTTCCAGAAGCCGATGAACCACCGGTAGGGGAGGAACCACTCCTGGATCGTCTCCTCGTGGTAGATGCCCAGGGCCCGCTCGGCCCGCACGACCTGGCGAGCGTGCTCGAAGGCCTCCGACTCCGACCCGATGAGCCGGTCGCGCGCCCAGTCGTAGAGCGTCATGAGCGCCCGGACCCCGATGATCTCCAGCACCCAACCGAACCGGATGCGTTTGCTGCGGGGGGTCGGCGCACTGGCCGGCGGCTCCGGCGTCACGCCCGGGCAAGCTAGCCCGGGGCCGACGTGGGAGAATGTCCGCCCTGACCCGACATGTGGGGGTCCGATGACGATCGGACGGCTGCGCGGGACGCGTCTGCCGGCGAACGAGCGGATGCCGAGGTCCGCACCGCGGGTCCGGCTGGCGGTGGCGGTAGCCGTCGCGGCCGCGATTCCCTTCGCCGCGGGTCTGTCGCGCGAGGAACGGCTCGGGCTCAGTGCCCTCGTCGTGGGTTACGCCGTGGTCTCGGCCGTGCTCGACGTCGTCGGCCGGCGTCGCCCTCAGATCCCGGCTCGCGGGCTCACGGCGGCGGCCGGACTCGTTGCCGTGTTCGGTGCGACGCTCCTGCTCCCCAGTCTCCAGGGCGCCGCGCTCGTGATCTACGCGCTCACCATCACCGCGTACACCTGCATCGGTGGGCGCGACCTCGGCCTCGCGCTCACGGCCGCGGCGATCCCGGCCGCGCTGGCAGCGGCGTTCCTGTCGCCCACCGACGATCGTCTCCGCGGCTGGACGCTGGCGCTCTTCGTCGTGGCCTTGCCCGTGCTCGCGCTCGCCGCCGACGCGCTCACACTCGGGCGGCGCCGAACTGCCGCCCGTCTCGCACAGCTCCACGACGCGCTTCGGGCGGTCACGGTGACGCCCGACCTGCAGGCGACGCTCGACTCGATCGCCGACTCCGCGACCACCGCGGTCGAAGCCGTCAGCGCAGCCGTCTTCCTCCGGAAGGGCCGCACCTTGGTCGCCGCGAGTGTGCGCGGCGTGCCCGACGTGTGGGACGACGAGCGCGCCCTTGGTGACGCGAGCCCGCTCACCCGCGCCGCAACTCACCTCGAGCGTGTCGTCGTCGACGACCTCGCGAACGACGAACGCTTTCCGGAATGGAGGCGGACGCGTGGAGCCGTGAAGCGCGCCGCCGGAGTCGTCGGCCTGGCGGCGGTTCCGATCCGGCTCGGCGGCGACGTGATCGGCGTGCTGAGCGCAGGCTTCTCGCGCGACGAAGGTCCTGGTCGTGAGGAGGTCGCGTTGCTCGCGACCTATGCCGAGCAAGCTGCGCTCGTGATCGTGCGGGCGCAGGCCTACGAGCGCGAGCGCCAGGCGGCCGAGGAGCTCGCCGACGCCGACCGCCGCAAGGCCGAGTTCCTCGGGATCGTGTCGCACGAGCTGCGCACACCCCTGACCGTGGTGAAGGGCTTCGTCGACACCGTGTTGCTGCACTGGGACCGCCTCCCCGACGACCGGCGCCGCGACCTGCTCGCCAAGGCATCTGGGAACGCCGACGACCTCGACCGGCTCGTCGGCCAGCTTCTCGACTTCGCCCGGATCGAGGCCGACCGGGTCAAGCTCGATGCCCAGCCGGTCGCCACCCGGGTGATCGTCGACGAGGTGGTGTCCTCGTTGGCCCCGACCCTGTCGGCACACCGCGTCGACATCGCGGTGCCGGCCTCCCTCGCGGTCACGGCCGACGAGACCGCCGTGCGCCAGGTACTGGCCAGCCTGCTGACGAATGCGGCCAAGTTCTCACCGTCCGGTAGCCGCATCGGGGTCTCGGCCCGCCCTGCCGACAACGAGGTCGTGATCTCGGTCGCCGACGAGGGCCCGGGCGTCGCGCGCGAAGACCGCGACCGCGTGTTCGAGCGCTTCTATCAATCCCCCGAGACCGACCCGGCGCGCCGGGGGGCCGGCATCGGCCTCACGATCGCCAAGCGCTTCACCGAGCTGCACGGCGGCCGCATCTGGGTGGAGCGCGGCAGGACGGGCGGCGCCACGTTCTCGTTCTCGCTCCCGGCTGCCGCCCCCGTCGCGACCAGCGCACAACCGGTGGGGGCGTGGTCATGAGCATCGTCGTCGCCGTTCGACGGCTGGCCCTGATCGGGGCGTCGTCGATCGCGGCCGCCCTGGCGGTGTGCGGTCCGGGCGCGGCACCGGCAGCGGCCGCCCCCGCCCCTGAGGCGGGCCTGCTCCCGATCGACGACCTGATACCGACGGAGCCGACGCTGCCGGTGATCCCTCCTCTTCCACTTCCGCCCCCGCTTCCCGACCCCAACGGGCTGCTCGACGGAGTGGGCGGCACCACCGAGGACCTGCTCGGTGGGGTGGGCGGTACCGCCGAGGAGCTGCTGGGGTCGCCGCCGCTCCCCGGGCTGGTGCCGGGGCCCGGCGCGGCGACGCCGCCCGCGCCCGCGCCTGCGCCCG
>JBOGFJ010000251.1:0-5081 GCA_050743385.1 Acidimicrobiia bacterium | reverse complement strand
GGGTCACGCCCGCGGCCCGCACGATGTCGCGGGTGCAGTCGGATGACCCGTTGTCGACCACGATGATCTCGGTGTCATCGGGAGCACCGGCTTGGTTCGCGAGTGCCTGCAGCAGGTCGCCGATCGTGTCCTCGCCGTTGCGCACCGGGACCACCACACTCACCGACGGTGTCATCGGAGAACCGCCTCGACAGGGGCGAGCGCCTCCGGGTCCACGTACGCATTGCGTCCGATGCGGATCCGCCATCCGTCCAGCCGACGGGCGACCCGCACAACCGTGCCGACAATGTGCCGTGCTAGGTCACGGTCGTCGGGAACGACGGTCTGGTGCAGCAGGCAGGAGAGCAACTCTTCGCGCGCGAGCGGCTCGACACGCGTCTCGGTGACATCGGCATGCGGCTCGAGGAGAAAGAGGTCGGTCGGTGCCGCCACCATGGCCACGCCGTCGGCGCGGATGGCGCGGGCCGGCACCCGACGCTTGTCTGTCCACGCCGAGTAGACCGGCAAGCGCCACAGATCCCCGAGCTCCGGCCACCACTCCGTGGTGCGGGGATCGAGATTGAAGGTATGGAGGAGGGCGGCCACCTCCGGCTCGGCGCCCACGAGCCGCAGTAAGAGCTTGTCGTCGCCGAGCGTGGACCACCCGCGTCGCACGAGCGCGGCGGTGAACGTGCTCTTGCCTCCGCCCGAGCCTGCGCACACGAGCGCGCACCGCTCGCCGTCGGTCACCGCGCCGGAGTGAACCGGCACCCATCCGGAGCGTCGCCAACCGGTCGTCAAGACCAGGGTGAGCAGCTGCTCGGCATCGCCGAGGTCGGTGCCGGCAAGGTCGGCTGAGGCGCCCAGGACCCAGCGCTCGCCGTCGTCGTCGAAGTGGCCCTCGGCCCATGCGCCGGACACGGTCGTGGCCCGCAGGCCCCTGGGCGTGGTGTCGACCGTCATCCGTGCGCAGGTCAGGAACTCACCCGCGGCAGGCGAGAGCTTCGGCTCGGCCACCTCGGCCACGAGGTGCACGCGGCGGCCGGGACCCTCCCAAACGACGTCGTAGAGCGCGAGCGCGTCTCTCAGGCGGGGGCCGAGCGACCCACCCGGCGCCTGCAGCTGCACTTCGAGCGGCCCGCAGCCGTAGGTGGAACGAGCCACGGGCTCACTCGGCGAGCGGAAGGCTCGGATCGAACGCGCTCACCATCACGCGCTGGAGCGGTTCGGGCTGCTTCTCGACCCGAGGCTCGTCCCACACCCCCTCGTAGGCCGGAACCTCGGGACTCGAACCGGCCGGCGTGGCGGCTACGAGGCCCTCGGCGGCGAGGGCGGCGAGTACCGACTCGACGATGCCGTCGGGTGCGCCCCACGACCTCGCTGCGGCCTCGGCCTGGTCGGGAGTCGCACCGACCTCGAAGAGGCGGGTGACCGCCCATGCCGACCCGTTCAACTCGTAGAAGTACTTGCTGTCGAGGTCGAGCAGTACGGCGCCGTCGTCGAGCACCGTGACCACCACATCGGCGCGCAGCGCGAACGCCTGCATCCCGGTCTGCTCCGCCTCCACCATCCGGCGGAGTATAAACGGCGCGATCACCTCGCCCTTTCTGCCCCACGTTGGACCTGCGCCCGCCGACGAAACCGAGCCGGGTTCCCAATGGATCGCGCAGACGAACCTCCAGCTCTACCGGCAGCTGCGGCTCGCCAACTGGGACGACGCCGCGATCGCGGTCGCCGACGACGCCTACGAGCTCGTCGACGAGCTCTTCGTCGGGCAGCGCCGCCGCTCGCGCAAACCGTTCGTCGCCCACCTCGTGGGCACTGCGAGCGTCGCTGCCGACGTCGACGGACGCCGAGAGTTGGTGCTCGCCGGGCTCGTGCACGCGATCTACAACCATGGCGAGTGGGGTGATGGAGGGCGGGGCGTGACCGACCGGAAGCGCCGAATCCTCCGGGCGACCGTCGGTGCCGACGCCGAGGCGATCGCGTGCGCCTACGCGAGCCTGGTGTACACGGTGGATGATCTCCAGCGCGCCGCGGCGGTCGCCCGGCGCGGCTCGTCACGGATGCGTGATGTCGTGTTGCTCCGCATCGCCGGTGAGGTGGAGGAGCACTCGGATCTCGGCGTCCGGCTCGACTCGTCGCCGCCGGCGATGCGACTGCCGGCGGCGATGGAGTTGATGGTACGCCTCGCCGCCGAGTTGGGCGCGCCGACGCTCGCATCACGCTTGGCGGCGATGCACGACGAAGAGACGCGGGGCGACGTCGCCGCTTCGCTCGTCGACGGCCGCAGCCCGCCGCCGCTCGCCCCCCGATCACACCGGCTCCGACCCTGGCTACGGCTACGACGCGTCGTCGCGTCGATTCCCGGAGCGAGGCGGTGCTATCGCCTGCTCCGGGGTGGCGCACCTAAGGTCGAGTGATGCCCTCGGGGTCGACCCTGGACGGTCGGGTGCTCGTGACCGGCGGCGGCGGTTTCGTGGGCCGGGCAGTGCTCCAGCAGCTGGCCGAACGGGGCGCGACCGACGTGGTGGCTCCCGCGTCCTCAGTGTTCGACGTCAGCCGCCCCGGCGACGTCGATGCGATGTTCGACAAGTCAGAGCCCGATCTCGTCATCCACCTGGCCGCGCGCGTCGGTGGGATCGGCGCCAACCGGGAACGTCCCGCCGACATCTATCTGGACAACCTGCTGATGGGAACCTACGTGATCGAGGCCGCCCGCAGGCGAGGCACTCCGAAGACCGTCGTGGTCGGGACCATCTGCTCCTATCCCAGGTTGACCCCGGTGCCGTTCCGGGAGGAGAGCCTCTGGAACGGCTACCCCGAGGACACCAACGCACCGTACGGCGTCGCCAAGAAGGCGCTGCTCGTGCACGCGCAGGCCAACCGGGCCCAACACGGGCAGAACGTCGTCTATCTGATGCCTACGAACTTGTACGGTCCGGGCGACAAATTCCATCCCGCCGTCTCGCACGTGATCCCGGCGCTGATCAAGAAATGCGTCGACGCCAAGGAACGTGACGAGGAAGCGATCGTCGTGTGGGGTACCGGGTCGGCCAGCCGCGAGTTCCTCTACGTCGACGACGCCGCCCGGGGGATCGTGGCCGCGGCCGAGCGTTACGACGGTGCCGAGCCGGTCAACCTCGGATCGGGTGAGGAGATGCCGATCCGCGACCTAGCCGAGCGAATCGCGAACGCGGTCGGCTTCGCGGGGGAGCTCCGCTGGGATCCGGCGAAACCCGACGGGCAGCCGCGGAGGCAACTCGACACGACCCGCGCGTACGAGCTGTTCGGCTTCCGAGCCGAGATGCCGTTCGACGCCGGGCTCCGGCGGACCGTGGATTGGTATCTCGGGCACCGCGTGGAGGCCGAAGCCCGCCGATCGTGAGCGGATCGGTCACCGGCCCGATCCGAGGCGCCGGGCGAGCGACCGGGCGCGCGCGCGTAGCGCGCGGTGACCCTGGAGGAGCTTTCCCCGCACCCGGTACCGGAACGGGTGGGCGAGCACGACCTCGAGGGGCACGTCTCCGAGGTCGGCGGCGGCCCGAGAGAAGCTGCTGTAGCAGCTGCCCAGGACGTGCCCGGTTCGGGCGAGCGTGAACAGGTCGACGACGGCGTCCCGCTGATTCTCCTTGGGCTGCGAAGGCAGGCTGTCGACGAACTGCTTCTCCGAGTTCGTGCGCAGGACCGAGCCGTACCGCTCACGGAACCGGGCTTCGGTCTCGGCGCTGTCGGTCGCGAGGAAGAACGTGCTGCCGGGATCTTCATGGAGGAGTCGATCCATGCGAGCAAAGAACGCCGCATCCGACGACTGGCGGAAGTAGCGCCCCAGGCGGTGGTGGATCACGGCGTCGCCGCGGCGCGCATGGACGCCGACGGTGCCGGAATCGAACCCCGCCGCGAGCTCGTCGACGACCCGCCGAAGCGGTGCGACCGGACGCCACATCCGAAGCTCGGCCAGGTAGTCGGAGCGGAAGGACGTGGGGAGCTGAGTGGCGGCGGCCGGCCCCACCAGACCGTCCACGGCAAAGACACCCTCGTAGGCGACCATGGGACGAGCATTGGCGTCGAGGACCTCTCGCACCCCCGCAACGGGATCTCCTTGCCAGACGCGCTCGCCCTCCCAACCGGGGGTGATGACGTCGTGGAGGCAGAGGGCGTCCGCGCAGAGCTGCTCGAACTCGGACTCGCTCAGACGCGCGAACTGGTTGTCGAAGAGCTCGGAAAGGTCCTCGGCGGAGAAGCCGATGCTCGGCCCCCAGCACACGCGCAGTTCCCGTCCGGTGTAGCGGGCGAGCACCTGGAACGACGAGATCACTCGCAGGCGGTTGCAGAGGCCACCGGTGGGTCGAACGGCCACGAGAGCCTCGGGCGCGAAAGGGCTGTTCATGAGTGAGCGGTATGTTGCCACCGCGCCGAGGAGCTGGCCCGATGACCTGTTCCGATTACCATCGCCCCGTGGCGCACACGCGAGTCGTCGACGCCGCGACGTCGTCTGAGCCCGGCGCGCGATCACCGGACGTAGAGCGAGAAGAGGGAACCGGGCGGACTGTCGACGTCGTGCTCGAGCTCCTGCGCACCCTCGGCCACATCGAGAGCGTGAACGCGAACACCGGCAATCTGTTGCACCATTCACTACGCACGGCGACGCTCGCCGAGCAGGACGGTGCCGACGACCAGCTCGTCGTGGCCGCCCTGTGCCACGACATCGGATCAGCCGTCAGGGGTCATGACCGTCACGGCCGCCTCTCGGCCGAGATCATCAGGCCCTACGTGCGGAGCGAGATCTCGTGGGCCGTCTCCGTCCACGAAGACTTCATCGCCCGACACCGGCGTGCGGGGCTGCGACGACACGCGCGCTACCGACATCGCCTCCGCCGCCATTACCGGCTGGCCCGGCGGTTCGTCGACGAGTGGGACGTGGCCGCGAACCGCGACAGCGGCGACTTCCAGCCCCTTGCCCACTTCGAGCCTCGCCTGCGCCGAGTGCTCGCCGCTCCGCTCCCCCGCCGGTCTCGGAAGCGGCGACTGTTCGAGCTCGCCACACGTCGTCGCGGTGGACCGGCCGACGACAGCTGATGGCACAGGCGCGACATCAGCCC
>JBOGFJ010000250.1:0-10360 GCA_050743385.1 Acidimicrobiia bacterium | reverse complement strand
GTCCTGGCCCGCATCCCCGAAGACGAGCTGGCGGCGATGCTGCGCGGCTGCGGGTGGGAGCCGTTCCTGGTGGCCGGGGACGAGCCCGACGCCGTCCACCAGCAGCTCGCGGCCACGCTCGACCTCGTCCTCGACGACATCGCCGGAATCCAGGCCCGAGCGCGCGGTGGCGACGGGAACGGCGAGCCGCCCCCCTGGCCGATGATCGTGCTGCGCACCCCGAAGGGCTGGACCGGCCCCGCCGAGGTCGACGGCCTCCCGGTCGAGGGGACGTGGCGGTCGCACCAGGTGCCGCTGGCGGCGGTGCGTACCGACGACGAGCACCGCGCCGCGCTCGAGGAGTGGATGCGTAGCTACCGCCCGGGCGAGCTCTTCGACGAGCACGGGCGGCCTGCCGCCGACCTCGCCTCGTGGCTGCCGGAGGGCACACGGCGGATGGGCGCCAATCCCCATGCCAACGGCGGACTGCTCCGGCGCGATCTCGCTCTGCCCGACTTCCACGCGTACGCGGCCGAGGTGCCCGAGCCGGGCAAGGGTCGCAGCGAGCCCACCCGGGTGCTCGGCCGCTGGCTGCGCGACGTCATCGCCGGGAACGACGCCAGCCGCAACTTCCGGCTGTTCGGTCCCGACGAGACGGCCTCGAATCGCCTCGACGCGGTGTACGAGGTCACCGACAAGGTCTGGGCGGCCGAGATGCTCGAGGTCGACGAGCACCTCGCGCGCCGGGGCAGGGTCATGGAGATCCTCTCCGAGCACACCTGCCAAGGCTGGTGCGAGGGGTATCTGCTCACGGGCCGGCACGGACTGTTCTCGTGCTACGAGGCGTTCGTGCACATCGTCAGCTCGATGTTCAACCAGCACGCCAAGTGGCTCGACGTGAGCCGCGAGCTCGAGTGGCGCCGATCCATCCCGTCGCTCAACTACCTGCTCACGTCGCACGTCTGGCGTCAAGACCACAACGGGTTCAGCCATCAGGATCCCGGCTTCGTCGACCACGTCGCCAACAAGAACCCCAACGTCATTCGCGTGTACCTACCGCCCGACACGAACTGCCTCCTGTCGGTCGCCGACCACTGCCTCCGCAGTCGCGACTACGTGAACGTGATCGTCGCCGCCAAGAACCTCGCGCCCGACTGGCTCACCATGGACGAAGCGGTCCTGCACTGCACGAGGGGCTTGGGGATCTGGGAGTGGGCGAGCAACGACGACGGTGATCCCGACGTCGTGATGGCCTGTGCGGGTGACGTCCCCACGCTCGAGACGCTGGCGGCGGTCGACCTGCTTCGCCGGCACCTTCCCGACCTGCGCATCCGGGTGGTCAACGTGGTCGACCTCATGCGCCTCCAACCCGAGACGGAGCATCCCCACGGGATCTCCGAGCGCGACTTCGACACCATCTTCACCACCGACCGGCCGGTCATCTTCGCCTACCACGGCTACCCGTGGTTGATTCACCGGCTGGCCTACCGGCGCGCGGTGCACGCCCACATCCACGTGCGTGGCTACAAGGAGGAGGGCACGACCACGACGCCGTTCGACATGTTGGTGTTGAACGACATGGACCGTTTCCACCTCGTCATGGACGTCATCGACCGCGTGCCCAGTCTCGGGCCGAGGGCGGCCGGCCTGCGCCAGACCATGGTGGACGCCCGGACGCGCCACCGTCAGTGGATCCGGGTCAACGGCGAGGATCTCCCCGAGGTACAGAACTGGAGCTGGTCGGCCTGATGCGCGTACTGGTCGTCAACACCGGTTCGAGCAGCCTCAAGCTGCGGGTCCTCGACGGCGACCGTGTCGATGCCGACCTCGAGCTCGACCGCTGGGACGGAGAGGACGACCTGGGGGCGGTTGCCCGTTTCGTCGGTGAAGCCGAGCCGGTGGACGCAGTGGGCCACCGCGTCGTGCACGGCGGCTCCGATCTCACGGCGCCGGCGCTCGTGACCAAAGAGCTCGAGGAGGGCGTCCTCGCCCTCAGCAGCCTGGCGCCGTTGCATCAACGTCGCGCCGTGGCCGGGATGCGTGCCGTCGGGCGGCTGCTCCCGCGCACGACGCAGGTCGCGTGCTTCGACACGACCTTTCACGCCACCCTCGCGCCCGCGGCCGCGACCTACGCGTTGCCGCGTGCCTGGCGGGAGCGTTGGGGGTTGCGGCGGTTCGGCTTCCACGGGCTGTCGCATGCGTGGGCCGTGCGCCGCGCGCCCGAGGTGGCCCGCCCACCGCGGCCGGGCGACCGCGTGATCAGCTGTCACCTCGGGGCGGGTTCGTCGCTGTGCGCCGCACGCGCCGGCCGCTCCGTCGACACCACCATGGGCTTCACGCCGCTCGAAGGCCTGGTGATGGCGACGCGGGCGGGCTCGGTCGACCCGGGTTTGATCGTGTGGCTGATCGAGCACGGCGGGCTCGACGCTCGTGACGTCGGTCGGGGTCTCGAGCACGACGCCGGGCTGGCCGGGTTGAGCAGCACCGGCGGTGATCTGCGCGACGTGCTGGCGGCTCGACGTCGTGGCGATGGTGACGCGGGCCTGGCGGTCGACGTGTACCTGCACCGGCTCCGGCGCGAGATCGCCGCCATGGCCGCGGCGCTCGACGGGGTCGACGTGGTCGCGTTCACGGGTGGGGTGGGGGAGCACGGCGTCGAAGTGCGAGCCGAGGCGATCGGAAGGCTGGGATTTCTCGGCCTGGCTCTCGACACCGAGGCCAACGCGGTCACCAGCGCCGACGGCGACATCAGCGCGGCTGGTGCGACGGCGCGCACCGTCGTGGTGACCGCACGGGAAGATCTCGAGATCGCCCGGCAGGTGAAGGCGGCACTGGTTTGACCCGACCCGAGAGGTCGATGCCGATCCCGGCCGTCGGGAATGCCGCTGACCGCGGGCGGGTGACGAAAATCCGGAGGCAAGGTCATCGCTGCGGCTCGCGTGAAGTGTCCGGCGGCTTACGCAATGTCGGGCCAGGGCCCACTACCGGCGGCAATAGCGTCAGCGACGTCGTCAGCTCTTTTCGCTGCTCGCGTTCGAGTCGGGAATCGTTCATCGAGCACTACGTGACGGTAGGTGTCGACGCCGAGTTCCTGGACCTCGACGGCCCATTCGCGCGGCCGTCGAAAGAAGTAGCGAAGCCATGAGAAGGTGACCGTGACCCCGTTGATGAAGCCGCCCCATGGGAAGTTCCATCGCGCCACTCCGGCACGGCAGACACGCACTCGGTAGGGGGCGCCGTCAGCCGTTCTTACGCGTTCCTCGCGATGGAACCGTTCCTCGAAGGATGGGGTTCCGGTCATGGGATGCTCCGCGAGGTAGCGCTTGCCCAAGCCGAGAAGGAAGCCATCAGTTGTGGTTCCCTCGGTGAAGATGCCAGATCCGCGGATGTGCGCACTCAAGATCGACTCGTCACACAGCGCTGACCGTGTGCTCGAGTAGAGGTCGGGTCCAGCTGACACGCCTGCTCAGAGAAGCTCCAGGGATCGTCGGCAGTTCAATGGCGCGGATTAGTCGGCGCGTGTGCCGGTCACCTTCGTGACGCTCCCGTAACGCCCGAACACGGTGACCGGTACGTTGGGATTGGCATACAGCTCGAAGCACACCATGTGCAGGCCTTCGGCGACAATCGACGAGTAGCGCCCGGGAGCAAGCTTCGTCCCCCATTCGGTTTGCTCCTGCGACTGTCGTATGGTCATCCCGGGAAGAGCGGTTGCCACCGACGTGTAGCGAACCGTGCCGCAGACAACCGCGGTCTCGGCCACCGCCGTAAACGCGTACATCGGATCGCCGCCGACGGTGTAGCTGGTGCCCTCTGACAGGTTGCGCGCTCGCTGCTCCGCCGGGGGATCGTACAGCCACTCGGCCTCGCCGGTCGTGAACGGACCGGGACCGAGCCGCGTTTGGGGAGGTGGTTCGCCCGTCCGCTTCAGCGAGTCGCGATACTCCGCGTACTCCGCGGGCAGCGTCACGGCATCGCGGTATGTGAGCGGCGGGGGGTCCAAGGCGAAGCTGCCCGGGCCGACACCACTGGTCTCCGCGTTCAGCCGGCCCGAGTACCCGACCCAAAGCGCGATCTTCCACGGGCCGCGTTCACGGTCCTGCACAGCGACAAAGCTGTCCACACACGGACGCGCCGACGCCTCGCACGACGACGTATAGGTAGCGCTGGCGAAGAACACCGCCGGCCACGAGGTCTGGCGGGGGACGTTCACGCTGAAGGTCTCGGCTACAAACTTTGGAATCCCCGGGCAGTCGCACATATCACCGAGAGTCGCCTCGAGGGCAGGACCCTTCAGCAGCGCGCGAAGTGCGTCGCGGTCGTTCTCATGGCGCGCAGTGACCATGCCATTCCAGAGCTGCCGCGCCACCGAGGCCGCCTCCTCGACGTCGACGGATACACCCGGATATGTCGGCGAAGCCGTGGCTTCCTTGTGCTCCGAGGCGCGCGGTGACTTGGGAGACTTCGCCTGTGGATCCCCGGTTTCCCTGGATTCTCTCGTGCCCCCGTCAGCGCCACGCACTCCTACCAGCCAGATACCGCCACCCACGAGCAACACCACGACGGTCGCCAGCGCGGCGCCGACGGACACGCGGACGCGACGTCCCGGCTGCCGGGGCGCCACGCCCGAGGGCGGGAGGACGTGTTCCGGTGGCGGCCACTCGGTCACGTCGAGGGATCGGCTCGCTACCCGTGAAGCTTGAGCGCGACGTCGTTCCGAAGCGATGGCGTCGACGCCCCGATCGTGCGGTTATCGCTCCTGCGCCAGTCCTAGCGACGACAAGGCACCGAGAGGGGGGTCCCATCCATAGGCCAAATCTCGGCGAAACGAGCCAAGGGGCGACACCGCTGTCGGTCGGGGGCTGTTGTGGGTTTCTGGTGACCACACGGGCGGCGGATTCAGCCATCTACGCCGGGGGTATGAGGATGACGCCCGAACCCTGCAGAGGTCACCCGGCGCGGTACCCTCTGCAGAGGTACCCCTCGCCTCGGACCGCTGGATGACACCGACTCTCACGCCGCTCGAACCCACCCCGACCGCAGCCCCGGCTGACCACCTCCACGACCGCCCCCCCGCCACGATCGCGGGCTTACTGCTGCGGTGGCGGTACACGGTGCCGGCGCTCGTCGGCGTCTTCGTGTTCCTCGCCCTCGCGGCGGCCATCGCCGGCGGGCGCCTGCTGCTCACCTGGGACAAGCCGATCCAGCAGTGGGTCGAGAGCAACCGCACCGACGTGCTCGACACCTTCTTCCTCTACGCCACCCGCCTCGGCAGCCTCCAGGTGGTCATCTTCGGGCTCGCGGTGTTGCTGCTGATCGCGTTCCGCAAGTGCCCGACCCTCTTCATGCTGGTGCTCGCGGCCACGCTCGCGCGCCCGTTGTTCGAGTTCGTGCTCAAGGCCAGCGTGGGACGCGAGCGTCCCGACCTCGACCGACTCGTCGGCGCTGACGGACCCTCGTTCCCGAGCGGCCATCCCCTCGCCGCGATCGCGCTGTGGGGGCTGGTGCCCCCCGTCGTCGCCCTGGCTACGAACCGGCGCTTCTGGTGGTGGGTGGCGACGGCCGTGTCGGCCACCGCGATCGTGCTCGTCGCCGCCAGTCGCGTCTACATGGGTGTCCACTGGTTCTCCGACGCCGTCGCGTCCCTCGTCTTCGGGGCGGTGTTCCTGCTCGTGGTCGAGCGTCTCGTCGACGTCGGCCACAAGCGTTACGCGTGCCCGACCGGATGCCCGGAGAAGAAGAAGCTGGCAGCGATCCCAGTCACTGCGTCACACCGCTGAGAGGAAATCAAGGAACACCGCCGTCGACCAGGAGCGTCGTCCCGGTCGTGTAGCTGGAGGCGTTGCTGGCGAAGTAGAGCGCGGTGCCCACGATCTCGTCGGGCTCCCCGCCGCGCCCGAGCGCGAACCGCTTCGCCGCCTCGGCGAACGCGTCGAGGTCCCACTCCTTGGTCACGTCGGTCATGAAGCTGCCGGGTACGATGCAGTTCACCCGCACCTCGGGCCCGAAGGCGTGCGCGAACCCGGCGGTCATCGCGTGCAACCCCGCCTTCGCCGCCGCGTACGGAATGATGCCGGGCGATGGTCGCAGCGCACCCACGCTGCTGACGTTGATGATCGAGCCGCCCTCGCCCGTGGCCATGCGGGTACCGACCAGCGCGGTCAGCCGGAAGGGGCCCTTGATGTTGACGGCGAAGACCTTGTCGTAGAGCTCCTCGGAGACGGCGGCGACGTCGCCGTAGAGCGGCGACATCCCCGCGTTGTTCACCAGCACGTCGACCCGGCCGAACTGCTCGTAGGCCGCGTCGACGAGCCCGTCGATCTGCCGCCATTGCCCGACGTGGCAGGCGTGGGGGAGCGCGCGCCGACCCGTGGTCGCTTCCACCTCTTCGGCCAGCGCCCGGCACGCGTCGAGCTTGCGGCTCGTGATCACGACGTCGGCGCCGGCGCGGGCGAAGCCGAGCACCATTGCCCGGCCCAGACCTCGGCTCCCGCCGGTGACGAGCGCGACGCGACCGGTCAGGTCGAAGAGCTCGGCGGGTCCCGGCGCGGTCATCTCGTCGTAAGGTACGCCATCGACCCTGCGACCCTCACAGATGTCCGCTACGAGGTCGACCGCGGTCTCGCCTGGATCGCGATCGACCGGCCCGAGCGCTACAACGCGTTCACGGCCCACACCGTCGAGGAGCTCATCGCGTGCTTCAAGGCGGCGTGGGCCGACGGCCCCGTCGGGGTAGTCGCGCTCACCGGAACCGGTGAGAAGGCGTTCTGCTCGGGCGGCGACGTCAAGCAGCACGCCGAGACCGGCGACTACGGTCCCAGCGAGTCAGGGCTCTTCGAGGTCGAGGCGCTCCACCGCATCATCCGCGACATCCCAAAACCCGTGATCGCGGCGGTGAACGGTGTCGCCGTGGGCGGCGGCCACGTGCTGCACGTGCTCTGCGACCTCACGATCGCGGCCGAGCACGCCACGTTCGGGCAGGCGGGGCCGCGGGTCGGTTCCTTCGACGCCGGGTTCGGCACCGTGTACCTCGCCCGCATCCTCGGCGAGAAGCGGGCGCGGGAGGTCTGGTACCTGTGCCGGCAGTACGACGCCGCCACGCTCGAGCGCTGGGGGCTCGTGAACGCGGTGGTGCCGGGCACCGAGTTGCGGGCCGAGGTTCGGCGTTGGGCGGACGAGCTGCTGGAGAAGAGCCCGACGGCGCTGCGGATGCTCAAGCACTCGTTCAACGCCGACACGGAAGCGGCCGCCGGCGTCAGCAAGATGGCCTTCGAGACGCTCGAGATCTTCACGGGGACGCCGGAATCGAAAGAGGGCAACGCCGCGTTTGTCGAGAAGCGCCCACCCGACTTCTCGCAGTTTCGCGAGCCGCGAACCGACGAATCGCGGTGAGAACGAGGCCCTCGGGCTCGTAGTAGCAGCAGGGCCGAGGGGGTGCTTCAACGCGACTCGAAGGAGCGCCTTCGCGGCCGGCCGCCCGGCGGGACTTGTACCGTGAGTGACGTGGAGTTCGAGTTCCGCGAGGAGGACGAGGCGTTCCGCAAGGTCGTCCGCGACTTCGCTGAGCGCGAGATCGCCCCCCACGCAGAGCAATGGGACCGCGACCACAGCTTCCCCACCGACGCGGTGCTCGCGATGGGCGAGCTCGGGCTCTTCGGCCTGCCGTTCCCGGAGCGGTACGGAGGGTCGGGGGCCAGCTTCACCACGTTGTGCCTCGCGATCGAGGAGCTGGCCCGGGTCGATTCGTCGACGGCCATCACGCTCGAGGCTGGCGTCGGGCTGGGGGCGACGCCGATCGCCAACTTCGGCACCGAGGAGCAGCGGGAGCGCTGGCTCCCCGACCTCTGCGCGGGACGGAAGCTCGCCGCCTTCGGTCTCACCGAACCCGATTCGGGCAGTGACGCCGGCGCCACCCGCACGCGTGCGGTGCGCGACGGCGACGAGTGGGTGGTCAGCGGCGCCAAGGCGTTCATCACCAACTCGGGGACCCCGATCACGAGCCTCGTGACCGTGACCGCGCGCACCGGTCCCGACGACGAGATCACCTCGATCATCGTCCCGTCGGGCACACGCGGTTTCGAGGTCGAGCCTGCGTACCGAAAGATGGGCTGGCACGCATCCGACACCCATCCGCTGCGCTTCGACGACTGCCGTGTACCGGTCGAGAACACCCTGGGCGAGCGCGGCGCGGGCTTGCGCCAGTTCCTCGCCATCCTCGACGACGGGCGCATCGCGATCGCCGCGCTCGCGGTCGGTCTCGCCCAGGGCTGCCTCGAGCACAGCGTCGCGTACGCGGGCGAGCGCTCCGCGTTCGGGGCTCCGATCGGGGCCAACCAGGGTGTGGCGTTCCGGTGCGCCGATCTGGCAGTCATGACCGAGACGGCGCGCCTGCTGACCTACAAGGCCGCCTGGCTCAAGGACACGGGACGGCCCTACCGGCAGGTGGCGGCCATGGCCAAGCTGCACGCCACCGAAGCCGCCGTCGACGCGTCCCGGCACGCGACCCAGATCTTCGGTGGCTACGGCTACGTCGACGAGACGCCGGTGAGCCGCTTCTACCGCGACGCCAAGGTCCTCGAGATCGGCGAGGGCACGAGCGAGATCCAGCGTCTCGTCATCAGCCGCGGTCTCGGACTGCCGGTGCGCTAGCCGCTTCCGAGCGTTGGGTCGAAATGTCGGTCATGAACCGCGAAAACGACCCAACGCGAGAGAGTTGGTGACGAGACGAGAGTGGTGACGAGAGTGGTGACGAGACGAGAGTGGTGACGAGTCAGGAGTCGAACCGCAGGCGCTCGGCGTGGGAGTACACGTTGAAGTTCTCGCCCCGGAGGAAGCCGACGAGCGTCATGCCGAAGCGCTCCGCGGTCTCGACCGCCAGCGTCGACGGCGCCGATACCGCCGCTACCACCGGGATGGCCGCGGCGGCGGCCTTCTGGGTGATCTCGTAGCCGAGCCGCCCCGACACCATCAGCACCCGGTCGGCGAGCGGCAGGTCGTCGTCGAGCAGTGCCCGGCCGATGATCTTGTCGACGGCGTTGTGGCGGCCGATGTCTTCGCGCACGACGAGGAGCTCGGCCTCGGCGTCGAAGAGGCCGGCGGCATGGAGACCGCCGGTACGGTCGAACACGGATTGTCGGGAACGCAACCGATCGCCGAGGACGGCGAGCCGCGAGACCGGGATCGTCGGCCCCGCGCCGACGGGCTCGCAGCGCACGGCGAGGTCGTCGAGGGTCGCCTTCCCGCACACCCCGCACGCGGCGGTGGCGGCGAACCGGCGGGTGAACACCGCGGGATCGACCGGGCGACGCAACTCGACCGTCACGACGTTCTCGTGAGGGTGGCCGTTGGCGGTGTCGCCACAATGGCGGATGGCGCGCACGTCGCGGGCACCGATGAGGCCCTCGGCGAAGAGGAAGCCGGCGGCGAGCTCGAAGTCGTGACCCGGTGTCCGCATGGTGACGCTCGCGCTCACGGCGTCTTGGCGGGGGCCGGCGACGCGGATCTCGAGCGGCTCCTCGGTTGCGAGGCGGTCGGGGCGTTGCCGCTGTCGGCCCGATCGGACGGCAACGATCGGAGAAGACGCCGACGATCGGCGGCTCATCGCGTCTCCAGTCGCACCACCACCGACTTCGACGTCGGCGTGTTGGACACCTCGGCGGTGCTGTCGAGGGGCACGAGCACGTTCGCCTCGGGGAAGTACGCCGCGCACGTGCCGCGGGCGACGGAGTAGGCGACAGCTCGGAATCCGCTCGCCCGGCGCTCGACGCCGTCGACGAACTCGCTCACGATGTCGACGGCGGCGCCGTCGGCGATGCCGAGCGCGTCGAGGTCGTCGCGGTGCACGAACACGACCCGGCGACCGTGGCGGATGCCGCGGTAGCGGTCGTCGTGGCCGTAGATCGTGGTGTTGTACTGGTCGTGCGACCGGACGGTCTGGAGCAGCAGCCGGCGTTCCGGCACCTCCACGACGTCGAGGTCGTTGCAGGTGAAGCTCGCCCGGCCCGTGGCTGTCGGGAAGCGCCGCTCGTCTCGGGCCGGGTTGGGCAGCACGAAGCCCTCGTCGTCGCGCACGCGTTCGTTGAAGCGCTCGAAGCCGGGCACGACCCGCTCGATGCGGGTGCGGATCGCGTCGTAGTCACGCTCGAACGCGTCCCAGTCGAGGCCCGACGTCGGGTCGAGCGCCCGCCGGCCGAGGCCGCAGACGATGGCGACCTCGCTCCGCAGGTCGTCGGACGCGGGCGGCAGCCGCCCCTCGGATCGGTGCACGACGCCCATCGAGTCTTCGACCGTCACCGTCTGGGGCCCGCCCGCCTGCGCATCGGTCTCGGTTCGGCCGAGGCACGGCAGGATCAGCGCGGTCTCGCCGCAGACGGTGTGTGAC
>JBOGFJ010000249.1:0-4277 GCA_050743385.1 Acidimicrobiia bacterium | reverse complement strand
ACCGCCTTCCCGTCCCGCAGCTCCCATACGTGCACTTCCCTCACGTCGAAGGCGACGCCGGTGGAGTTCACGGTCCCCCGCGTGAAGCCGGTCTCGACCACGTGGTCACCGGCCTCGAAGATGTCCTCCACCTCGACCGCCGAGGTGATCGTGCCGCTGAGCTTCCCGAAGAACTCCGCAAAGCCGTCCAGCCCCTCGTACCGGCCACCCCACGGCAGCTCCTCCGTCTGCCAGATCGTGATCGACGGGTCGACCATGGCGACCACGGTCTCGACGTCGCGCTCCGTGAGCGCCCGGTACGTGCGCGCCAGCAGCTCGGTCTTCTCCGTCATGCCCCGACGGTACCCTGGCAGGCCGTGTTCGACATCGACGAGCTCGTGACCGATCTACGGACGGCGGCAACCGAGCCCCAGCCGCGCCTCGCGGTGCGCGACGTGCTCGAGCGGACGCTGGCTCGCGGCGATGAGCTGGAGGCCGCCCTCCCCGCCACGCGCGCGGAGTTGACCGCGCTGTACTCCTCTCCCGAGGTAACCGTCCTGAAGGTGGTATGGGCCCCGGGCATGTCGATCCAGCCTCACGACCATCGCATGTGGGCCGCGATCGCGATCTACGGCGGGCAGGAGGACAACGCCTTCTACCGGCGCGAGCGACATCACGCGGTGCCGACGGGAGGGAAGGTGCTCCGCACAGGTGACGTCGCCCTCCTCGGCGACGACGTCATCCACTCCGTCGTGAACCCACTCACGACGTTGACCGGCGCCATCCACGTCTACGGCGGCGCCTTCTTCGACCGTCCCCGCTCCGACTGGGATCCGGAGACGCTCGAGGAGCTGCCCGAGCCGGTCGACTCGCGCACCGTCTTCGACGAGGCCAACCGGCGCTTGGGATTGTGATGACGATCCTCCGCCGACTGCTGCTCGCGCTGGCAGGACTCTTCGGCGTATTGGCCGTGACGGGCATCGATCTGAACCTCGAGCGGCAGTTGCCGACGACCTGGGCGGGGACCGGGGCCAGAGACGCGCTGTCCGTCGTGCACGACATCCACCGCGTGGCGGCCTTCGCGTTCGTGGCCACGGCCGTGGTCACCGCGATCGCGGCAGTCACGATTGCGCGGGGAGCGCCCGGCCCGCTCGGCCGACTCGGCGTAGGAGTCGGGCTGCTCGCATGCGCGCTTCTCGCGACCGGGTACCTCGTCGAGTGGGACCAGCTTCGTCTCTGGGCCGTGACCGTGGGAACGGACATGATGGGTTTCACACCCGTCTTCGGCGACGACGTGCGCTATGTGCAGCTCGGCTCGACGCGACTCGACCTCGACCGTGGCTCGCAGAGCTGGTGGTTCGTGCTCCATGCGGGCGTCCTGCCGGTGGTGGCGGTCGGCGGTGGCATCGCGCTGGCCCGGGCCACCCGTCGTCGCGACCGTCCGGTAGCCTCCCCCGCTGCCTGACACACGTCGAGGGAGAACAGCCCGTGGCGCTCACCGAGCTCGAAGGGCAGGAGACGGGCACGCAGAAGGTCGTCATCGAACGCGGGCCCGTGCGCGTGTTCGCGCAGGCGCTCGGCGACGACGACGCCGTCTACCGCGAGGATGCCGCGCCGGTGCCGCCGACGTTCCCGTTCGTGATGCCCTACTGGGGCTCGCTGGGTACGGGCGGGGCCGCTGGTCTGCCGATCGAAAGGCTGCGCGGTCCGGGGCGGGCGATCCTCCACGGCGAGCAGGCGTTCGAGTACCACCGCTGGCCCAAGGTCGGCGACGTGCTCGAGGGCACGACCGTGATCACCGAGGTCTACGAGAAGGAACGCTCGAACGGCGGCAAGCTCGAGTTCTACGTGACCGAGACCGCGTGGAAGGACGCCGGCAGCGGCGACCCCGTCATCACGTCGACGTTCACCCTCGTGATCAACGTGCGTCCGTCGTCGAACGCCTAGGCGCGGTCGTCGCTCACCAGCCGATCTCGGTGAGGAACGCGCCCACGAGCCCGACGGTCGACTCGGGGTTGTCGCCGGCGGCGTGATGGCCGGCGCTGCCGATGGTCGCGAGACGGGCGTCGGGGATCAGGGCGGCGACCTCCCCGGCGCCTTCGTCGGAGAGCACGTCGCTGGCCGAGCCCCGCAGCACGAGCACCGGGCACGAGAGCGTCGTCACCTCCTCGTCGAGGCCGGCGATCAGCTCGCGCCAGCCCCCGGGTGGCCGGGACTCGTCGCGGAGTCGCCGGCCGTACGCGTGCTTCCACACCCAGCGCCCGTCGGGGCGCTGGCGGAGGTTGCGGCGCAGGTTCTCGGGCCGGACGACTTTGCGCTGCGGGAGGTAGTCGGCGACGTCGGCTGCCGCCTCCTCCAGCGAGGCGAACGACTCGCGGCGGGTCATGAACTCGATGATGCGGTTGACGCCCTCGTCCTCGAGACGGTGGCCGATGTCGATGAGCGCGATCGCGCCGACGACGTCGGGCCTCGCCGCCGCCAGCGTCAGACTCACGATGCCGCCGAGTGATGCACCGACGAATGCCGCCCGGTCGCAGCCGAACTCGCGCAGGAGTGGCGGGATGCTGGCCGCGATCGTCTGGCGGTCCATGTCGTCGATCGGATCGGAGTCGCCGTGCCATGGAAGATCGGGGGCAAGCAGGTGGTATCGGTCGCGCAGCGCGTCGCCGAGCTCCTCCCACATGTACGCCGTCTGCCCACCGCCGTGCAGGCACACGAGCGGCGGCGCCGTGCTCGAGCCCCACTCGAGGTAGTGCACCTGGCGCTCGTCGACGATCACGAACCCGCTGCGTCCGCCGCGCGGGACGTCGTGTCGGGGCGGGCCTTCGCCGCCGCTCCCGATGGTCATGAGCCGAAACCTAGCCTGACGCGGATGTCACCTCCGTGGGATCATGGCCCTGTGGACCCGCGCCGGTCACTGACGTTCGCCGACGTGTTGCGGGAGCACCGCCGCAGCTGGCCCCGCCAGACGGCCGCGGTCGACGGCGACGTACGCCTCACCTACCCCGAGCTCGACCGGCGCGCGAGCCGCCTGGCCAACGCGCTGCGCGCCGAAGGGGTCGGCGAGGGCGATCGGGTGCTGTGGCTGGGACAGAACTCGTTCCGGGTGCTCGAGGCGCTGCTGGCGGCGGCGAAGCTCGGCGCCATGTTCTGCCCGGCGAACTGGCGCCAGAGCACCGAGGAGATGGCATTCGTCATCGACGACATCGACCCCCGGGTCGTGCTCTGGCAGGAGGAGGAGATCGGCGAGACGGTGCGGGGCGCACGGGCAGTGAGCTCGTCGACCGCCCGCTGGATCCGTCACGACACCGATCGCGACGACGACTCGTACGAGGCCTTCCTCGCCGGCGGCTCGGAGAGCGACCCCGAGCTCGACGTCGATCCCTCGTCGTCGTTGCTCATCATCTACACGGCCGCGTTCGGCGGTCGGCCCAACGGCGCCATGCTCAGCCACACCGCGCTCGTGTCCCAGGGGCTGGTGATGGGGCGCCTCGCCGAGGTGCGCGCCGACTACGTGTATCTCAACAGCGGGCCGCTCTTTCACATCGGCACCTTGATGACGACCCTGGCGACGTTCGTGGCCGCGGGAACGAACGTGTTCACGCGCCGGGTCGATCCCGAGGAGCTGTGTCGGCTCATCGAGGCGGAGCGTTGCACGGGTGCGTTCATCCTCGGCCCGACGTTCGACCAGATCATCGAGGCCAACCGCGACCGCCGATACGACCTCCGGAGCCTGCGCTCGTTCGGCGGGCGACCCGAGTGGGAGGCGATGACCACGCTCGACACCAGTCCCTGGGCGCGCAACCCCGGCGGCTATGGGCAGAGCGAGGCCGTCGGCATGCTCACCTTCAACACGCTCGCTGCCGATGCGCGGGGCAGCCACGGCCGTTCGTCGCCGGTGGTGCAGATCCGGATCGTCGACGAGGACGGCACCGAGCTTCGCGACGGCGAGACCGGCGAGATCGTCGTTCGAGGACTGACGGTCATGAACGGCTACTGGAACCGGCCCGACGAGAACGCGCGCCGGCGGCTCGGCGGTTGGCACCACACGAACGATCTCGGCCGGCGCGAGGCTGACGGCACGATCACGTTCATCGGGCCGAAGACCCGCATGATCAAGTCGGCCGCCGAGAACATCTATCCGGCCGAGGTCGAGGGTTGCATCGCCGCCCATCCCGCCGTCGCCGAGTGCGCCATCATCGGCGTCCCCGACCCACAGTGGACCCAGAGCGTGAAGGCGGTGGTCGTTGCCGCCGACGGCGTGTCGGTGACGGCGGAGGACATCATCGAGCACTGCC
>JBOGFJ010000248.1:0-6564 GCA_050743385.1 Acidimicrobiia bacterium | reverse complement strand
TTCGGCTTTGAGCTCTCGGGCGCGCTCCCTCATCGCCGCTCGTTCCTCGGCCGTGAACCCCGTGGACGGCTTGGCGCGCTTGCTCGTGCTCTTCGCGGACCGCTGCGTGCCCTTCTTTGCAGGTTTTCTCTCCGCCATTGCGAACCACCTCCGTGCATCGAACGAGTGGCCTCATCAGCAACGTAGTGATAGTAACTCTCTCATTTCGAGAGTGCTAGTCTCAAATCGTGGCCTCCCGGGCGAAAGACCGGTCGGACGAACGCAGGAGCCGTCAGGCCCGCACGCGCCTGGCACGGCGAGCCGTCGTCGAGGCGGCGCGGACCCTCTTCCTCGAACGTGGCTACCCGGCGACGACCATCGAGGCCATCAGCGACCTGTCGGATGTCCCGCCGGCGACCGTGTATCGGCTGTTCTCGTCGAAGCTGGGGATCCTCAAGGCACTGATCGACGTTTCCATCGGCGGTGACGACGAGGACGTCCCCATGGGCGATCGGCCCCGCACCCGAGCACTGTTGGCCGATACCGATGCCAAGGCGAGGCTGTCGGGATTCGTGCACATCTGCGCCGAGGTGAATGCTCGGACCCTGCCGATCTACCGCATCCTCGTCAGCGCGGCAGGATCCGATCCCGACGCGTCAGCGCTGCTCGCTGACCTGACACGACAACGAGATGAGGGTCAAGGGGAAGTTGCACGCTCCCTCGCACGCACCGGCTCCCTCCGACCGGGCGTGGGAGCACGCGATGCCGTCGACATCATCCATGCGCTCATGTCACCCGAGCTCTACCAGCTCCTCGTCTCAGACCGCAGTTGGTCTCCCGAGCGTTACGAGCAGTGGTTGAACGGGATGCTCATCGACCAGCTGCTCTCACCGCGACCGAAGCAACCAAGATCTCGGTCTCCGAAGGGCGGCCGCCGGTGAACGACGTCCGTGAATCAAGCTCCAGGCTCATGGCGGTCGGAGGCCGTTCCCACCGCCGCGGTGAGTTGGATTGTCACACGCGTCGTTCAGGGTCGAGTGGCTGGCCGGTTGACACCGGTCTCGTAGGCGTAGATCACGAGCTGGACGCGGTCGCGTCGGTGCAGCTTCATGAGGATGCGCTTGACGTGGCTGCGGATGGTGGATTCCTCCACGGTGAGTTCGCTGGCGATCTCTCGGTTGGAAAGCCCGCGGGCGATGAGTTCCAGGACCTCCCGCTCGCGGGGCGTGAGCTTCGCGAGTCTGGTGTCATCGGAGAGGTCGGGAGTGGGCTGGTGGGCCATGCGCTCGACGACACGGCGAGTCACCGACGGCGAGAGCAGTGAGTCGCCGCGGGCGATGGTGTGCACGGCGGCGATCAGCTCCTCGGGGCGTGTCCGTTTGAGGAGGAAGCCGGAGGCACCGGCGCGCAGTGCCCCGAAGATGTAGTCGTCCCGTTCGAAGGTGGTGAGGATGAGCACCTTCGCCGATGGTTGTGTGTCGGTGAGGACGCGCGTCGCCTCGATGCCGTCGAGGTCGGGCATGCGGACGTCCATGAGGACGACGTCGGGGTGGAGTTGGCGGGTGCGTTCGACGGCTTCGCGGCCGGTCGCGGCTTGGCCGACGATCTCGATGCCGGGGCCACTGGAGAGAAGTTCGGCGAGTCCGGCGCGCATGAGGTCGTCGTCGTCGGCCAGGAGGACTCGGATCATGGGCGGGAGGGTTGGTAGGGCAGCTGCGCGCGGACGCGGAAGGAGCCGTTCGAGCCGTCGATGTCGAGGCGGCCGCCGACGAGGGTTGCACGCTCTCGCATCCCGATGAGTCCGTGACCACCATTCGACGTGTTGGCGTGCTCGCTACGGACGGGGTTGGTGATCGTGAGCTGGAACGCTGCGGTTCTGAAGTCGAGGGTGACCTGAGCGGTGCCGGTGCCGTGGCGGGCGGCGTTGGTGAGGGTTTCCTGGAGGATGCGATAGGCGGCTTGGTCGACGGCGCCGTCGAGCGGGTGTGGCTGTCCGGTACGCGTGATCGTGACGTCGAGTCCGGCTGCGGCCTGGCGGGCGGCGAGCGTGTCGAGGGAGGCGAGCCCGGGTGGCTCGGCGGCAGTGCTGTCGCCGGAGCGGCGGTCGCGCAGGGTACCGACGATCTGGTCGATCTCGGCGACGGTGTCGCGGGCGAGCTCCTCGATCGCTTCCAGGGTCGCCTGTGACCGTTCGGGGTCGTTGTGCATCCGGGCTGCGCCGGCGCGGACGGCGATGACGTTGATCGCGTGGCCGGCGGCGTCGTGGAGGTCGCGGGCGATACGGGCGCGCTCTTCGGCCACGGCCAGCTGGCGGTCGCGTTCGGCGTCGCGTTCGGCGCGCCGGGCGCGTTCGTGGAGATCGGCGATGTGTTGGTGGCGTAACCGGGTGCGCTCGCCGGCGAACCACGCGAGGCCCCAGGCGAGCCCGGTATGGAGCAGCTCGGCTCCGGGGAAGCCGCCCTCCGCGAGCGCGGCGGCGGCGAGGTAGGCGGCGAACAACGTGGCGACGAGGGTGGTGTCCCGTCGGGTCCAGGGATCCCCCTCGTCGCGGCTGGCTGCCAGCAGGTACAAGGCGATGATTGGCCCGAGGGGCAGTCCGAGCGGGTAGCCGAACCCGGTGAGGAGCACGGTCGCGGTGGCAGTGAGCGCGAAGACGGCCCGGGGGGCGCGGGGCCAGGCGGCGAGGGGCACGGTGGCGGCGACAGTCAGGGCTGCGCTGGCCCAGTCGAGATTGCCCGAGCCGCGCTCGGAGGCACCGAGGTCGGCGCCGTGCGCGAGCTGGGCGAGGGAGCCGGCCAGGGCGATGGCCGCCGCCGCCACCCCGCCGATCGCGGCGGAGGACGGGTGTGCCGCGGAGGCTCGAGACATCCCGCTCGGTGTCACCACACGCGAGCGTAAAGGCGGCGGGCTGGCTTCGAATCCTCTCTAGGGGGGAGGCCGTCTCCACGAAATGGGGAGGGCGAAGTTCCCCCGCCAGGGCGTTTCCGAGCGGCAGCGGCGATCGCATGCTGGTCGGGTGGACCACGGGCCGCCGCTGCCGCTGGCGATCCTCCATCTGCTCGTTGTGGTGGGCGCCGTCGTCGCCGCGCTCGTCTACTTGGTGTTGCGGCGGATTAGAGAGCAGCGCCGTTCGGACCAGGGCCCCGAGAGCGGCGCTCCGAGTGATGCCACGGCCCCGAGTCGCGACCGATGACCGCCACTCGACCCCTCACCAGCGAGCTGCGCCATCAGGGTCCCCAGCCGGTTGTGCACGCCGATGCGCTGACCAAGGTCTACGACGAGGTCGTCGCGGTGGACGGGGTGACGTTCTCGCTGGGGCCGGGCACCGTCACGGGCTTCTTGGGCCCGAACGGGGCGGGAAAGACGACGACGCTTCGCTTGCTGCTCGGGCTCGCCGAGCCGACCCAGGGGGAGGCGTTCATGTTCGGTAGCCGGTACCGCGAGCTCGACGACCCGGCGCGCCGGGTCGGTGCGGTGCTGGAGTCCAGCGACTTCCATCCCGGTCGCTCCGGTCGGGACCATCTGCGCGCGCTGGCGATGGCGGGCGAGATCCCGCCCGCCCGGGTGGACGAGGTCATCGGCCGCGTTGGCCTCGAAGTCACGGCCGACCGGCGCGTACGGACCTACTCGCTGGGTATGCGCCAACGCCTCGGTCTGGCGGCGGCACTGCTCGGTCACCCGCAGTTGCTCGTGCTGGATGAGCCCGGCAATGGTCTCGACCCCGCGGGCATCCATTGGCTGCGTGGCCTTCTGCGTCGCTTCGCCGAGGACGGTGGCACCGTGCTGGTCGCGAGCCACGTGCTCGGCGAGGTCGCGCAGGTGGTCGACCGAGTGATGATCATCGACCGCGGACGCCTGGTAGCGACGGGGACGCTGGCGGAGCTGACGGCGAGTGGGCGCACGCTCGAGGACGCCTACCTCGAGCTCACCGGCGGAGGGTCGCTGTGACCGCGCTCCTGCGTGCCGAGCTGTTCAAGACGCAATCCACTCTGGCGGGCCTCGGGCTGCTGGCGGCACTGGTGGGACTGACCGTGCTCGCGGTGGTGCTCCATGCGCTGGGCGTCGCGGCCGACCATGTCGACACCGCCAGCGAGCAGCTCACCATCGTCGTCGGGCGCGGCGAGCTGCTCGGGGTGCTCTTCGCCGCGCTCGGCGGCGCGCTGTCGATCACGGCGGAGATCCGTCACGGCACGATCCGCCCGACCTTCCTGGTTTCCCCCCGGCGGGGCCGGGTTGTCGCCGCCAAGGTCACGGCGAGTCTCCTGGTCGGGGCGATGTTCGGGCTGCTTGGGACGTCGGTGGCGGCGGTCACCGGTGCCGTCACTTTGCCCGCGCGTGGCATCGAGCTGGCACTCGACGTGCCCGATTACCTGCTCTTCGTCGCCGGAGGCGCGGCGGCTGGAGCGCTTTGGGCCACGGTCGGGGTCGGGGTGGGCGCCATCGTCCGCAACCCGGTGCCGGCACTGGTGGGCCTGTGCGCGTGGCTGCTGTTCGTCGAGGGACTGCTCGTCGGTGACGTCGCCGGCATCGAGGAGGTCGGCCGCTTCGCACCCGGCGCCGCCGCCGCCGCCGTCACCGGCCAGGACCCCGGCACCCTGCTTGCCCCGGCGATCGGCCTGTTCCTGCTCACCCTCTACGCCGGTGTGGCGGCGGCGGCCGGCGCGTTCGCAACCGTCCGGCGCGACGTCCCCTGAACCCGATGTTCTATCTGCGCTACCTGTCTGCCGAGCTGCGCCGCCGCCGTGGCCGGACGCTCCTCACCCTCCTGGGCCTCGCGGTGGGTGTGGGGATGGTCGCCACGGTGGTCGCGCTGTCCCGCGGGCTCGACGACGCCCAAGCCGAGGTGCTCGAGCCGCTCACCGGCGTCGGCACCGACATGTCGGTGACGCGCCCGATTGTGGTGGAGGGCGAGGGGTTCGAGGACCTCTCGTCCGCCGAGCAAGACCAGCTCCACCGCGAGAACAGCGATTTCAACAAGTTCGACTTCAGCGAGTACGGCGCACCCGGCCAGGCCTTCACTGCCCGCGAGCTCGTCAGCGCCGACCTCTCGTTCCCTGCGGACGAGGCGGAGCGGCTCCGGCGCCTCGACGGCATCACCGAGGTCGCACGTGCCTTGACGCTGAACCAGGTGACGATTTCGGGTGTCGTGCCCTCCGAGGGCGAGGCGAGCGCGCCCGGGCCTCATCCGGGCGGCGCGGCGGGCACGACCTTCGCCCAAACCAGGGTGTCGGGCATCGATGCCTCCGAGGCCCGACTCACGCTCGTTACGCCGGCCCAGATCGTCGAGGGCCGCTACCTGCGTCCCGGCGAGACCGACCGCGCCCTGGTCTCACGGGCCTACGCCGACCAGCAAGGCGTCGCAGTCCGGGACCAGATCGACGTCGGCACCGGTCGCTTCACCGTGATCGGGATCGCCAAGGCGCCCCTCGGTGGTGAGACCTCCGACATCTACGTGCCGCTTTCGACGCTCCAGGAGCTATCTGGGCGCCAGGATCGGATCAACGTGCTTCGGGGCCGCGCCGAGCACGCTGCGGACGTCGAGGCGATCGCCGCAGACATCGAGCGCAGCTTCGACGGCTCCGAGGTCACCACCGCGGCGGACCTCTCCGACCGGGTCTCGGGCTCGCTCCTCGACGCCCAGAACCTCGCCGACAAGCTCGGCCTCGCGCTCGCCGCCGTCACCCTCGTCGCCGCGTTCGGGGTCGCCGCGCTCCTGACCCTCGGCTCGGTCAACAAACGCACCCGGGAGCTGGGCACGCTCAAGGCACTCGGATGGCGCTCGCGCCTCGTCCTCCGCCAAGTGGCGGCCGAGTCACTGGTCCAAGGCCTGTTGGGAGGCGTCGCCGGGGCACTCCTCGGCCTGGTCGGCGCCGCACTCATCGGCGCGCTCGGGATCACCCTCGAGGCCTCCGCGGCCACGGGCGACAGCGGCGGGTTGTTCGGCCAAGGGGTCGTCGATTCCGGCTCCAGCACCGTCACGTTGGAAGCGTCGATCGCGCCCGGCGTGGTCGCGCTCGCCGTGGCCCTCGCCGTCCTCGGCGGTCTCCTCGCCGGGGCACTGGGCGGCGCCCGGGTGGCCCGCCTGCGGCCCGCGGACGCGCTGCGAAGCGTCGAGTGACCGGCGAAACGGAGGAAGGATGAGCTTGAACTCGAGACGGACGAGCGGCTCGGGACCGGTCGACACCCTCTACCGCCTCGAGCAACTGGTGAAGACCTACGGGCGTGGCGACACCGTCGTGCGAGCAATCGACGGCGTCACCCTCGACATCGCAGCCGGCGAGTTCGTCGCCGTGGTCGGCCCTTCCGGATCGGGCAAATCCACGCTGCTCCAGCTCCTCGGCGCGCTTGATCGTCCCACCGACGGCCAAATTCAATTCGAAGCCCGCGACCTCGCCCGGCTCGGCGGCACGGATCTCGCGGACCTGCGCCGCGAGACCCTCGGGTTCGTGTTCCAGCAGTTCAACCTGATCCCCACCCTCACCGCCCAAGAGAACGTCGAGGCGGCGATGGCACCGTCCCACCTTCCACTCCGTGAGCGTAAGCACCGGGCGCTCGACTTGCTCGGACGGGTCGGGCTCGGTGCCC
>JBOGFJ010000247.1:0-5904 GCA_050743385.1 Acidimicrobiia bacterium | reverse complement strand
GGGCCGGGTCTCCCGGCCCCCGGACCGCCAGGATTGCGCGGGAGCGGCGAGCGAAGCGAGCGCGACCAGCGAGCCGGAGGAGCTGCCATCCACCGGCGAGGGGGCCGGGTCCCCCGGCCCCCGGACCGCCAGGATTGCGCGGGAGCGGCGAGCGAAGCGAGTGCGACCAGGAGAGTTAGACGTTGTCGCCGCGGAAGATCTCGCTGACGGAGGCGTCCTCGAACACGGCGTCGAGCGCCCGGGCGACGATCGGGGCGATCGACAGCACCGTCATGCGGTCGAACTGCTTCTCCCCGGGGATCGGCAGGGTGTTGGTCAGCACGAGCTCGCGGATCGGGGCGCCCTGGAGCCGCTCGACGGCCGGGCCCGACAGGATCCCGTGGGTGGCGAGCACGTACACGTCGGTCGCACCGCGATCCATGAGCAGGCGGGCGGCGCTGCACACGGTGCCGGCGGTGTCGATCATGTCGTCGATGAGCACGCAGGTGCGGCCCTCGACCACGCCGACCACCTCCGTCGCCTCGGCGACGTTGTGCGTGCCCTTCGGGCGCCGCTTGTCGATGAATGCAAGGCCGGCGTCGATGTCGTCCGACTCGCCGAGGTAGTTGGCGAACCGGCGGGTGAGCTTGCCGCCGCCGGCGTCGGGCGACACCACGGTGACGTCGCCCGACAGCTCCGACGCCATGTGATCGGCAAGCAGGGGCACGGCGGTGAGGTGGTCGACGGGCATGTCGAAGAAGCCCTGGGCCTGGCCGGTGTGGAGGTCGACGGTCACGACCCGGTCGGCGCCCGCGACCGTGATCATGTCGGCGACCAGCCGGGCACTGATCGGCTCGCGGCCCTCGGCCTTCCGGTCTTGGCGGGCATAGCCGTAGAACGGGCACACGGCCGTGATCCGCTTGGCCGACGCCCGCTTGGCGGCGTCGATCATGAGGAGCTGCTCCATGATGCGGTCGTTGATCGGCTCGCAGTGGCTCTGCACCACGAACACGTCAGCGCCGCGGATGCTCTCCCCGTAGCGGCAATAGAGCTCGCCGTTGGCGAAGCTCGAGAGGACGACCTCGCCCAGCGGCACGCCCAGGTTCTCGGCGATCTCCTTGCTGAGCGCATCGTTGCCGCGCCCGGCGAACAGCATCAGCCGCTTGGTCGGTGTCACCTGCATGGTCGCTCCCCGGGCTCGTTACTCGTCCTCATCATCGCGCCGGGCGGCCCAGCCCTCGTCGACCTGCGCGGGCACGCCCTTCGCCAGCGCGCCCGGGGGGACATCGCGGTTCACCACCGACCCGGCAGCCGTGTAGGCGCCGTCGCCGACCTCGACGGGGGCGACGAGCACGGTGTTCGAGCCGATGCGGGCGCCCTTGCCGACCTTGGTTCGGTGCTTCTCCTTGCCGTCGTAGTTGGCGGTGATGGTGCCGGCACCGATGTTGGCCCCATCGCCGATCTCGGCGTCGCCCACATAGGAGAGGTGGGGCACCTTGGCCCCCGCGCCGATCTCGGCGTTCTTGGTCTCGACGAAGTTCCCGATGTGCGCCCCGGCGCCGATGTGGCTGCCCGGTCGGAGGTGGGCGAAGGGACCACAGGTGACGTCATCGCCGATCTCAGCCTCGCGGGCGACCGTCTGGCGGACGACGGCACGCTCGCCGACGATCGTGTCGACGAGGTGGGTGTCGGGGCCGATCACGGCACCGGCACCGATGACGGTGCGGCCCTCGAGCACCGTGCCGGGGAGCAGGCCGGCCTCGGGCTCGAGCTCGACCGACGCGTCGACGTAGGTGTGCGCAGGGTCGGTCATGGTCACGCCCTCGCGCATCCAGCGCTCGTTGATGCGCGCCCGTAGCACGGCCTCGGCCGCGGCCAGCTGGGCGCGGTCGTTGACGCCCCCCGGCTCCGACGGATCGTCGACGGGTGTGGCGATCACGAGGTGGCCGGTCTCGCGCAAGACCTCCACGACGTCGGTGAGGTAGTACTCGCCCTGCGCGTTCTCGGGGCTCAGGCGCCGGAGGGCAGGGGCCAGCAGGCCGCGGCGGAAGCAGTAGATCGACGTGTTCCACTCGTTGATCGCGAGCTCGGCGTCGTCGGCGTCGACCTGCTCGACGACATGGCTCACCCGGCCGGTCTCGTCGCGCACCACGCGCCCGTACCCGGCAGGGTCGGACACCGCGGTCAGCAACGTGGCGGCGGCGTCGGCGGCGCGGTGCTCCCGCGCGAGCGCTGCCAGCGTCTCCGGCCGGAGGAGCGGCGTGTCGGCCGGCACGAGCAGGAGGTCGTCTTCACCGTCGCCGTCGAAGGAGCTGGCGGTGAGGGCGACGCTGGCCGCGTCACCGGTGCCGCGCTGCACCCGCTGCTCGACGAACTCGATCGGCATCTCCGTGGCGATCTGCTCCTGGACCGTCTTGGTGACCCGCTCGGCGCCATGGCCGACGACGACCACGATGCGTTCGAGCGGCAACGCGACCAGCGCGTCGATCACGTGGAGGAGCATGGGGCGCCCGCACAAGGGATGCAGCACCTTGGGCGTCTCCGAACGCATGCGGGTGCCCTCGCCCGCCGCGAGCACGACGGCCGAGATGGGCCGGTAACCGCTCATGCTCCTCTCCTGTGGGCTGCCCTCACGCGGTTGGCTCGGCTCGGGGATGCTCGGGGGCGAGGTTTCGAACCTCGACCTGGGACTCCAAAGGACCCCGTGCTGCCGTTACACCACCCCCGAAACGACTGGCGATCGATGCAATCGACGATACTCCCGCCGGCGTTCTCGACCGCTGCATCTGCGCGAGGCGAGCAACCTCCGCGCCCCGGTCGGGCGCTCCGGTCGCCGCGCGGCTGGGATCTGGTGGGTGCGGGCCGGTGCCTAGCGACCCTGTTGGCGCCGCTGCCAGCGGGTCTTCTTGAGCAGCTTCTTGTGCTTCTTCTTCCGCATCCGCTTGCGGCGCTTCTTGATCAGCGATCCCATGGCGGGGGCCACCGTAACGGACGGCCCGCGCCAGCGTCACATCACGCCTCGATGCGCACACCACGCGACACCGTCGCCGCGCCCATCACCGGTCGACGCAGGCGCTGGCCGAGCTCGGCTGCGAGATCGGGCAGGCGCCGCCCGTCGACGTCGACGGGAACGACGAAGCTCGAACCGCTGCCGGCGAGCAGCGCGGGGCGACCGGTCGCGTCCTCGATCTCGTGGCGGAGGTCGATGAGTCGGGGCTCGAGCTCCTCGGCCGCGGGCTCGAGGTCGTTGTAGAGCTGACCGACGATCCGGGCGAGGGCGCGGGGCGGCGGCACCGACCGCGCCGACTCGGGCCCACCCATCTCGTCCCACATCCGGTAGACGTCGGGCGTCGCCAGCCCGAACGGCGCCATCACCACCAGGAACGGCAGCCCGAGCGGCACCTTGACGGGATCGAGGATCTCCCCCCGCCCTTGCATCCGGGCGGCGCCGCCACGCATGCAGAAGGGAACGTCGGAGCCGAGCTCGGCGGCGAGCTCGAAGAGGATCTCGTCGCTGAGGTCGAGCTCGAGCAGGTGGCGCACGGCCAGCAGGGTGGCGGCGGCGTCGGCCGATCCGCCACCCAACCCGCCGCCCACCGGAATGCGCTTTCGCAGCGTCAGCTGCACCCCGAGGGCCTGGCGACCGGCGCGCATGAGTACCCGGTCGGCGGCCCTCGCCGCGAGGTTCTGGTCGCCGTCGGGGACGGCATCGGGACGCTCTTCTCCGGCGATCTCGATGCGCACGCCCGGCTCGCTGACGACCTGCGCCTCCAACGAGTCCTGCGGTTGACCGATCGACACCGCCAGCGCGTCGATCTCGTGGTACCCGTCGGGACGGACGCCCAGCACCCGGAGCGACAACGTCACCTTCGAGAACGCGGTGGCCCGCACCCGGGTGGGACGGATCATGCGGCCACCGCCTCCGCGCGCGCGACCGCGGCCCATTCGGAGAGCGACAGCGCCTCGGCGCGGGTCGACGGGTCGACGCCCGCGGCGGTGAGCACGTCGGCCACACCGTCACCGAGGGCCGGTCGCAGCGACCGCCGCAGCATCTTGCGCCGCTCGGCGAACCCGGCGCGCACGAGCGCGAACAGTCGCGCCGGCGAGGGCACCTCGACCGGGGGCTCGGCCCGGCGGGTCATCCGCACCAGCACCGACTCTACCTTGGGCCTCGGGACGAACACCGCGGGCGGCACGGTGCCCGCGACCTCGGCGTCGGCGAAGTACGCGATCTTCACCGATACCGCGCCGCACGACGGTGAGCCCGGAGGGGCCGCGAGCCGTTCACCGACCTCGCGTTGCACCATGACGAAGAGGTACGCCACGCGCGGGACCTCCTCCAACAGGCGCACGACCACCGGCGTTGCCACGTTGTAGGGGAGGTTGGACACGGAGTGCCACTCCGCGTGGTCGTCGTCGAGCAGGCCGGCCAGATCGATCTCGAGCGCGTCGCCGACCTCGACGCTGACCGCGCCGGTGCCGGCGTCGGCGTCGGCGTCGGCGTCGGCGTCGGCGAGCGTCGCTGCCAGCACCGAGGCCAGTCGCTCGTCGATCTCGAGGGCCACCACGTCGGCCCCGGCCTCGGCGAGCGCCAGGGTGAGCGAACCGAGACCGGGGCCGATCTCGAGCACGTGGTCGCCGGCCCCGATCCCGGCAAGGCGGACGATGCGGCGAGCGGTGTTGGGGTCGGCCAGGAAGTGTTGGCCCAACGCGCGCCGCGGCCTCAGGCCGTGGTCGGCCAGGAGGGCGCGCACCGTTGATGGCGTGAGCAAAGACATCGCGACGAAAGGTAGCGGGGCGGCGGCACCGCGCGGGGAACGAGCCGCTGCCGGGGAAGTCAGACTGCGCAGCCGGTCACGCCCAGTCGATGCGAGCGTTGAACACGCCCTGGCCCAGGGGCGCGAGCTGAGCGAAGACGTCGTCGTCGAGATCGACGACCCGGGCGGCTTCCACCCGGTCGGCCACCCGGCAGGTCGTGGACGCCCCGGTGTCGAGGTTGGTCACCTTCACGATCGTGCCCTTGGGGACGTACTCCTTGGTGGCGCAGGAATCGGATCCGAACGGGCTCGCATACCAGGAGGCGGTGCCGGCCCGCTGATACGGCAGCGCCGTGCCCACCATGACGATCCGCGGTGTCGGCGCGGTGACCGGGACCTTCGAGATGGCCTCTCGTCCCATCTCGACCCCGTCGGCCGTGGTGATCCGGTAGGTGACGTCCTGGACCCCGACGACGCCCTCCTGCGCGACGATCTCCTGGCCCTTGGGCAGGCTCGGGTCTTCGCGGCGCTCCTCGGTGTACGGAATCGGCTCCTGCACGACCTGCGTCACGCCGTTGCTGATCCGCACCACCGAGACGACCATCCCTTCGGTCACCGGGGTCTCGGGGGGCGGGTTGACCTGGTCCATCGGCCCGAGCTTGATGGCGTAGTCGCCGAGGACCTCGGCGACCGTGAGCCCGAGCGTCACGTCGGTCCGCGAGGCGCCGTCGACGTTGACGGTCACGTCGTGGCGGGTGCGGAAGGTGACCGTGGCACCCTCACCGAGACGGTCGGGGGCGAACTTCACCGCCACGTTCTCGCGATCGAGCTTCAGCTCCTGCTGCAGGGCGGCGACCGACGTGCGCGTCGTCGTCATCTCCAGCAGGTTCCCGTCGAAGTCGACGGTGACGCCGAAGGCGCGGAAGACGGCGACCGCGAGACCGTCGGTGACAGGCGTGCTCGGCGCTGGTTCGACGCGGTCACTCGGCCCTACCTCGATCTTCTCGTCGCGCAGCACCCCTCGCACCGTGCGGGCATCGGTGTCGACCACGAGGCTCTTCCCGTCGACCTGCAGGGTCACCTCCGGCGGTGCGTCGGCCGCCCCGACGATCATGGGCAGGGTGGCCGCTCCGCCGGCAACGGTGGCCGCGGTCAGCGCAACCACGAG
>JBOGFJ010000246.1:0-16816 GCA_050743385.1 Acidimicrobiia bacterium | reverse complement strand
GCAGCGACCTTCGGCGCCGATCTGACCGTCGACGTCGAAGCACTCGATCCGGTACGCGCCCTCCGTGACGCCACCGGAGGGCTCGCCGATGTCGTCGTCGACGTGACCGCGAAAGCGCCGGCCGCGTTCGCTCAGGCCCTCGCGCTCGCGCGACCCGGAGCGACGGTCGTCGTCGCCGGAACTCGCGGTGTCGCGGAAGCGCCCGGCTTCGGCCCCGACGTCATCGTGGGCAAGGAGCTGCGGGTCATCGGCGCGCTGGGAGTCGATGCGGACGCCTACCGCGCCGCGTTCGAGCTGCTCGAATCGGGTCGCTACCCGTTCGCGGAGCTCCCGCGACGCGTGGCCGGTCTCGACGGTGCCGAGGATCTGATCCGCACGATGGCGGGCGAAGGCGACTCGCCGCCGGTGCATGCGGTGCTCACGCCCTGACCCGTCTACGAGCGCGCCTTCTCGACGAAGACGTCGAACAGGCGCTGCTGGGTCGGGTCGGTGCCGGCGGTGTCTTCGGGATGCCATTGCACTCCGACCACCCAGGCGTCGTCGTCGAGCTCGATGCCCTCGATGACGCCGTCGTCGGCCCACGCGACGGCGCGCAGGGTGTCGCCGATGGCATCGACCGCCTGATGATGGTGGGAGCACACCTCGGCGCGCTCGACACCGGTGGCGCCCGCGAGCCGCGACCCGGGCTCGATCCGTACCGCATGGATGGTCGACCCTCCCGGAACGCCGGGCGTGCCGTGGCCGTCGACAGGGATGTGCTGTCGGAGCGTCCCGCCAAGCGCCACGTTCAGCACCTGGTGACCGCGGCAGATCGCGAGCAGCGGCATCCGGCGCTCGACCGCGGCGCGCGCCACGGTGATCTCGAACGCGTCTCGCTCCGGTACGACGCCGTACACCTTGGTGTGGCGCTCCTGGTCGTAGCGTGACGGGTCGAGGTCACCGCCGCCGAGCAGGAGCAGGGCGTCGAACCGTTCCAGCAGTTCGTCGGCCTCGCCGTCGTCGCCGAACACAACGGGCATGAGCAGCGCCTCGCGCGCGCCGGCCCGGTGCAGCGCCTCGACGTACCGGGTCGGCGCCGCCACCGCCGCGTGCTCCCAGCCCTTCACCCGGCCCGGGGCGATCGGGTAGGCGGGTACGGCCACCAGCGGCCGGCTCACAGCTGCTCGAAGTTCCGGCGCCGCTCCCAGTCCGTGACTACGAGGTTGAACGAGGCCCACTCCTGCTTGGCCGTGTTCAAGAGGTGGAAGTGCACGTCCTCACCGAACGCCTTGGCCGCCACCTCGCTGGCTTCGAGGGCTTCGATCGCCTCGACCAGGGTCGTCGGCACCCGCGCGACGCGGTCGGCTTCGTAGGCGTTGCCCCGAAAGGCGGGCGGCGCCTCGAGGCCGTGCTCGATACCGTGCAGACCGCCGGCGATCGTGGCTGCGAACGCGAGGTACGCGTTGCAGTCGCCGCCCGGGAGGCGCGACTCGACCCGCAGCGACGGTCCGTGCCCGACGACGCGCAGGCCGCACGTGCGGTTGTCGTGACCCCACACGACCGCGGTCGGCGCCCACGAGTCGGGTTGGTAACGCTTGTACGAGTTGACGTAGGGCGCGAACAGATACGAGAGCTCGCGTGCGGTGGCGAGGAGCCCGCCGAGGTACCGGCGGAAGGGCTCGGAGAGATGATCGGGCGCGGCGTCGTCGTGGTCGAGCGGGCGCGTCCCGTCGGTGTTCCACAGGCTCGAGTGGAGATGACACGAGTTGCCGGTCTCGTCCATCGAGTACTTCGCCATGAACGTGATCGACCTGCCGTTGAGCGCCGCGATCTCCTTGGCACCGTTCTTGTAGATCGTGTGGCGGTCGGCCATCTCGACCGGGTCGGCGTAGCGCAGGTTGATCTCGTGCTGGCCCCGGCCGGCCTCCCCCTTGGAGAACTCGACGGGCACACCCGCGCCGTCCATGCCGTTGCGGATCTGGCGGATGAGGTACTCGTCCCGGGTCGTCTGGAGGATGTGGTAGTCCTCGATCACGGCCGAGTGCGGCGTGAGGTCGGCGTAGCCGCGGACGGCGGCCTCGTCGTACGACTCCCGGAACAGGTTGAACTCGAGCTCCGAGCCGCATTTGACCGAGTACCCGAGCGCGGCCGCCCGTTCCACCTGGCGCTGGAGGATGCGCCGAGGCGACACCTCCACCGGCGCGCCGCTCTCGGGGTCGACGACGTCGCACACGACGAGCGCGGTCTGCTCGAGCCAGGGCACGCGCCGCAAGGTGGCGAGATCGGGCCGGGCCTTCACGTCGCCGTAACCCTGCTCCCAGTTGGCGAAGCGATACCCGGGGAGCGGCTCCATGTCGACGTCGAGCGCAAGCAGGTAGTTGCACGCCTCGATGCCCTCGCCGAGCACCTGGTCGAGGAAGAAATGCCCGGTGACGCGCTTTCCCATGAGCCGGCCCTGGAGATCGGGGAACACGACCAGAACCGTGTCGATGCTGCCGACGCGGATCTCGGCCTCGAACTCGTTCCGGTCGAGCGTCATGCGGTCATTCTCCTATTCGGGCGTGACGTAGGCGGCGGTGATGCCGCCGTCGACCACGAGCGAGGCTCCGGTCATGAACGACGAGTCGTCCGACGCCAGGAACAGCGCGGCGCGGGCGATCTCGCTCGGCTGGCCCGGCCGACCCATCGGGATGTGCACCAGGCGGCGCGCTGCCCACGCCGGGTCGGACATGAGCTGCGCCATGAGCGGCGTGTCGATCGGCCCCGGACACAACGCGTTGGCACGGATCCCGCGCCGGGCGTATTCGACCGCCAGCTCGCGCGTCATCGCCAGCACCCCGCCCTTGCTCGCGGTATAGGCGATCTGGGGTGTCGCCGAACCCATGAGCGCGACGAGCGACGAGACGTTGATGATGCTCCCGCCACCCGACTCGAGCAGTGCCGGGATACCGTGCCTGCATCCCAGCCACACGCCCTTGAGGTTGACGGCCATCACCTGCTCCCACGTGCGCTCGGGTGTGTCGAGCGTGCCGGCGTCGTCGGGCGGGAGGATGCCGGCGTTGTTGTAGAGCACGTCGAGGCGTCCGAAAGTGTCGACGGCGAAGCCCACCATGGCCGCGACCTGCGCGTCGTCGGACACATCGACGCGCACGAACGCAGCCTCGCCCCCGGCATCCTTGATGGTGTCGACGGCGGCCACGCCCACGTCGTCGACGACGTCGGCAACGACGACCCGGGCGCCCTCGGCGGCGAAGAGCTCGGCCGCGACCCGGCCGAGGCCGCTTGCGGCGCCGGTGATGAGCGCCACCTTGTGGTCGAGTCGTCCCATGCGCTCCGTCCGTCTGCAATCGATCGCTTTGGCGTCGTTGCGCCCGCGTATCGGGGGTACAGCGACGCCAAAGTGTGGAGAGGGAGCGTAGTTGTCCGTGGGGAGCGGGCCGGTCGCGCGCACCGCTGCCGACGTGGGGCGTTGCTCGCCTCCCTGGTGCCGGCGCGGCGCGACGCTCGCGCGACGGGCCCGGCCCGTAGGATCGGCGCGTGCGCTCCCCCCGCGTCATGGTCGCGCTCGCCCTCGCGCTGGCGCTCGTCGTCGCCGCGTGCACCGACGACGAGGAGTTCGCGCGTGAGCGACGCCAGCGTCAGCAGGCGACGACCACGAGCACCACCGAGCCGCCCGGGCCCGCCGACGGGTCGCTGCAGTGGCGCGACTGCCCCGGTGGTGAGTGCGCCGACCTCACGGTCCCGCTCGACTACGACGTCCCCGACGGCCAGACCATCGAAGTCGCACTCGTCCGGCTGCCCGCCACCGATCCCGACGAGCGGATCGGCTCGCTCCTCGTGAATCCGGGCGGTCCGGGCGCATCGGGTGTCGAGCTCGTTGCCGACAACGGGTTCCTCTTCTCCGACCTGCGGGAGCACTTCGACATCGTCGGCTTCGATCCCCGGGGTGCCGGTGAGACCGTGCCGGTCGAATGCGTCGACAGCCTCGACGGGGTGCTGAGTCGCGACTATTCGCCCGACTCGCCCGAGGAGCGAGATGCACTCGAGGGCGCGATCGCGGACTACACCGCGAAATGCGAGGCGCGCCACGGCGACGTGCTCCCGCACATCTCGAGCCAGGACACCGTGCGCGACATGGAGCGCATTCGCGTGGCCGTGGGTGACGAGAAGCTCACCTATCTCGGCTTCTCGTACGGCACGTACCTCGGCGCTCTCTACGCAGACTTCTTCCCCGACAAGGTGCGGGCACTGGCGCTCGACGGCGCGGTCGATCCCGATCTCGATGCGCTCGAGACCAACCTCGAACAGGCTGCCGGGTTCGAGCGCTCGCTCAACGCATTCTTCGACTTCTGCGCGAGCGACCGCAGCTGCGCCTTCTACAGCGACGGCGACCCGGCCGCGGCCTACGACGCGCTCCACGCCATGATCGAGAGCGACCCTCCCGCGGCCGATGGGCGCACGCTCAGCCCCAACGAGTTCGAGCTCGGTGTTGCCGAGCCGCTCTACGCCGGTGAGATCGGCTGGTCGGAGCTCGCCGACGCACTCGCGGCTCTCGCCGACGGCGACCCGAGCCTGATGTTCCGGCTCTCCGACAGCTACACCGACCGGCGCGCCGACGGAACCCACGAGGGCAGCATCCTCCAGCCGTTCTGGGCCATCGGCTGCGTCGACGGCGCGCCGATCGGCGAACCCGACGAATTGCCCGCGCTCGAGGAGCAGTTCCGCTCGGCCGCGCCCCGCTTCGGCGTGTCGTTCCTCTACTCCGCGCTGATGTGCGCGCTCTGGCCCGCCGACCCCGCGCCGAGCCCGAACCCGCTCGACGCCCCCGGCACCCCGCCGATCCTCGTGGTCGGGACGACCGGCGATCCCGCGACCCCGTTCCAGTGGGCGGAGTCGTTGGCGGGCGTGCTCGACTCCGGGGTCCTGCTGGCGGTCGACGGCGAGCAGCACACCGCCTATCTCTCGAGCGAGTGCGCGACCGAGATCATCGACGACTACCTCGTCGACCTCGACGTCCCGGCGCCCGGGACGCGCTGCTGACACCCGCGCCTGCCGGCAGTAAGATCTGACGCCCCGTCAGATTCGACCACCTCGCCGGACGATTGCACCGGACGGGAGTCATCGGATGCCCGAGATCCCCAAGATCGTGAGCGTCGACGACCACGTGGTCGAGCCCGCGCACGTGTGGGAGACGTGGCTGCCGGAACGCTTCCGCGAGCGCGGCCCTCGGGTCGAGCGGCGCGGCATCGGCACCATGCGCCACGTCGGCGGCGGCTCCTACGAGCAGACCTTCGACCCCGACGGCCCCCCGGCCGACTGCTGGGTGTACGAGGACCTCGTCTACATCCACAAGCGTCACGTCGCCGCCGTCGGGTTCGACCGCGACGACATGACGATGTCGCCGATCACCTACGACGAGATGCGCCCCGGCTGCTACGAGCCCAAGGCGCGCATCGACGACATGGAGATGAACTGGGTCGAGGCGTCGCTCTCGTTCCCCACGTTCCCGCGTTTTTGCGGCCAGACCTTCCTGGAGGCGAAAGACCGCGAGCTCGCGATGGCGTGTGTGCGCGCGTACAACGACTGGATGGTGCAGGAGTGGTGCGGCGACAGCGACGGCCGGCTCATCCCGCTCTGCCTGATCCCGCTCTGGGACGCCGACGCCGCCGCGACGGAAGTGCGCCACAACGCGGCGCGGGGTGTGCGGGCGGTGTGCTTCAGCGAGATCCCGCCGCATCTCGGCCTGCCGAGCATCCACTCCGGCGACTGGGACCCGTTCTTCGCCGCCTGCGCCGAGACCGGGACCGTCGTGTGCATGCACATCGGCTCGTCCTCGCGGATGCCCGCCACGTCGGCCGACGCGCCCGCTGCGGTCGCGGCGACGCTCAGCTTCGGCAACGCCATGAGCAGCCTGTCCGATTTCCTCTTCTCGGGCGTGCTCGTGCGGTTCCCGACCCTCGAGCTCGCGTACTCCGAGGGCCAGATCGGTTGGATCCCGTACATCCTCGAGCGCGCCGACGACGTGTGGTTGGAGCACCGCGCCTGGGGCGGTGTGCGCGACATCGTGCCCGAGCCTCCGTCCACCTACTACTACCGGCAGGTCTACGGCTGCTTCTTCCGTGACCGTCACGGCATCGAGTCGCTCGACAAGGTCGGCGTCGACAACACGACCTTCGAGACCGACTATCCCCACACCGACTCGACGTGGCCCGACACGAAGCAGGTGGCGGAGGAGCTCATGGCGGGCCTCCCCGACGACGTCGTGCACAAGCTCATCCGCGGGAACGCCATCCGCATGCTCGAGCTCGACCTCGCGTAAGTGAACCTGCGCGACTCCGAATCCGACGCCGGCTTCCGCGCCGATCTGCGCGAGTGGCTCGCGGGCGTGCTGCCCGCCCTGCCTTCGCTGCCCCGGCGTGACGACTGGGCCGGCCGGCGTCGCTTCGACACCGACTGGCAGCGACGCCTCTTCGACGCCGGCTACGCCGGCCTGTCGTGGCCGCACGAGTACGGCGGCCGCGACGCGTCGCCGTCGGAGCAGCTCGTGTTCCTGGAGGAGTCGACCGCGGCGCGGGCGCCCGACGTGGGGGTGAACTTCGTCGGGCTGCTCCACGCCGGTCCCACCCTGATGGCGGAGGCGACCGACGAGCAGAAGGCGCGCCATCTCCCCGCGATCCTGCGGGGCGACGAGGTGTGGTGCCAGGGGTTCTCGGAGCCGGCGGCCGGCTCCGACCTGGCGGCGCTGCGCACCCGAGCCGTGCACGACGGCGACCATTACGTGGTGAGCGGCCAGAAGATCTGGTGCTCGTTCGCCCACGTCGGCGACTACGGCGAGTTGTTGGTGCGCACCGATCCGGACGCGCCCAAGCACCGCGGCATCAGCTGGCTGATCCTGCCGATGGATCTCCCCGGCATCGAGGTGCGCCCGATCGAGACCGTGCTGGGCTCGTCGGAGTTCAGTGAGGTGTTCCTCGACGAGGTGAGGGTTCCCGTTGCCAACCGGGTCGGGGCCGAGAACGACGGCTGGCGGATCACGCAGGTGACGTTCGCGTTCGAGCGCGGCACTGCGTTCACCGGCGAGCTCGTCGACTCGATGACGCTCGTCGGCGACCTCGCCGTCCTGGTCGACGACTCGCATCAGCGGCGTGAGCTCGGACGTCTCGCGGCGGAGCTCGACGCGCTGTTCGCGCTGGCGAAGCGCAACGTGACACGTGTGGAGCGGAACGGCGACGCCGGGCCCGGTGCCCTCATGATGAAGCTGGCGTACTCCGAGTGGCGCCAGCGCTTCGGTGAGCTGTCGCTGCGCGTGCTCGGCCGGACCGGTCTCGACCTCGACGCACCGGAGAGCGGGCGGCTCGTGGAGGAGCGATTGCGCACGCTCGCGCTCACGATCGCCGCGGGCACGTCGCAGATCCAGCGCAACATCATCGGAGAGCGGCTGCTGGGTCTGCCGAGAGAGCCGAGACCGGCGTGAACTTCGACCTGTCGCCCGACCAGGAGGCGCTGCGCGACGGCATCCGCAGCCTGTGCGACGGTCGCTTCCCGCCGAAACGGGTGCGCGACGGCTTCGACGGAGCGGTGTGGCGCGAGCTCGGTGACGCCGGGGTGCTGTCGCTGCGGTCGGACGGGTTCGGCCGGGCCGACGCCGTGGTCGTGTTCGAAGAGCTCGGCCGGGCGCTCGTTCCCGGCCCGGTCGTCTGGGGGTACCTCGCGCACGGCTTGGTCGACGGTGTCGTCGGCGGGAGCGAGCGTGAGCTCGGTGACGGTGACGGGCCGATCTTCGTCGAGCATCGCGACGCGCTCGATGCCCTCGCGGTCGTCGGCAGCGACGGCGTACGGGTGGTCGCGGCGAGCGCGTTGGGCGAGGGCGTGCCGGCCGATCGGCCCCTCGACCCGCTCACGCCCGTGCACCGCATCGAACGACTTCCCGACGGCGGCGAGCAGCTCGGCGGTCGGGAGCTGGCGGACGCGTGGCGCCGGGACGGCGCGGTCGCGACCGCCGCCTTCGTCGTGGGCCTCGCGCGGGGTTGCACCGACCTCTCGGTCGCGTACGCGCACGAGCGGCGCCAGTTCGACCGACCGATCGGTTCGTTCCAGGCCGTGAAGCACATCCTCGCCGACATGGCCGTGCGCACGGAGCTCGCCCGCGCCGCCGTCCACGCCGCTGCCTGCACGCTCGACGATCCCGGCGTCGGCGATGCCACGCGGGCGGTCGCGGGCGCGAAGCTGCTGGCCGGCGAGGCCGCCGTCGCCAACGGGCTCGCGGCCACGCAGGTCCACGGGGGGATGGGCTTCACCTGGGAGGTCGACGTGCACCTCTATCTCAAGCGCGCCTGGGCCCTCGGCACCGTGTTCGGCACGTCCGGACAGCACGCCGACACGGTCGCGTCAACGTTCTGGCGTCGTTAACCGACAATAGTTGTACGTAGGCGACGCCAAAACGGGGGAGAGGGCGCGTGGGTGACACCGACTGGAAGCCGCTGCTCGAGGATCTCGAGGCGCGCCGTGCCGCGGCCGAGGCGATGGGTGGCGACGAGCGACTCGAGCGGCACCGGACGGTCGGCCGGCTGGATGCGCGCGCTCGGGTCGCGGAGCTGGTCGACCCGGGGACGTTTGTGGAGCTCGGCGCGCTCGTCGGGTCGGTGCAGCGGGGCGCGACGCCCCCGGCGCCCGCCGACGGGCTGATCGCCGGCCACGGACTGATCGACGGGCGGCCCGTGCTCGTGGGCGCGGAGGACTTCACCGTGATGGGCGGCTCGATCGGCCTCGGCAACTCGTCGAAGCGCCAGCGTCTCGCCCAACTCGCGGCACAGGAACGGGTGCCGCTCGTGATGCTGCTCGAGGGCGCGGGGGAACGGGCGCAGAACGCGTTCGAGCGCCGGAGCCGCGGTCCCAACGACCTCCAGGCCTTGGCGGCGCTGTCGGGCTTGGTCCCCACGATCGCCGTCGTCATGGGCGCGTCGGCCGGGCACGGCGCGCTCACCGCGCCGCTACTCGACTTCGTCGTGATGGTCGAGGGCGCGGCGATCTTCTCGGCCGGCCCGCCGCTGGTGAAGGCGGCGACCGGTGAGGACGTCGACAAGGAGGCGCTCGGCGGCACCGCCGTGCACACCGTGCTCAGCGGCGTAGCCCACAACACCGTGCCCGACGACCGGGCGGCGCTCGCGCTGTGCCGCCACTATCTCTCCTACTTCCCGTCGAACGCCTGGGAGCGGCCACCGCGCGATCCCGGCCGCGACACCGACACGGACACCGACCACCGGACGCTCGACGCGATCCTCGAGCTCGTGCCGGCCGATGCGCGCCGCCCCTACGACGTGATCCGGGTGATCGACGCCCTCTGCGACGCGACCACCGTGCTCGAGATCCAGCCCGGGTTCGGACGCGCCGTCGTCACCGCGCTGGCGCGCCTCGGCGGCGAGACCATCGCGGTGGTGGCCAACCAGCCGTCGGTCAAGGCGGGCGCGATCGACGCCGACGCCGCCGACAAGGCCGCCCGGTTCATCGACGTCGCCGACGCCTTCCACCTGCCGGTCGTGTTCCTCGCCGACAACCCCGGAGTGCTCGCGGGTACGGCCGCCGAGCGCAGCGGGATCCTCCGGCACGCCGCCCGCATGTTCGCGGCCCAGGCCCGGCTGCGGTCGCCCAAACTGCACGTCACGCTGCGCAAGGCCTACGGGTTCGGCAGCTCGCTGATGGCGATGAACCCGTTCGACCGCCAGACGACCACGCTGGCGTTTCCCGGCGCCCGGCTGGGTGCCATGCCGGCCGAGAGCGGCGCCGACGCCGCCCGGATCGAGGCCGACACGCGCCAACTCCTCGCCCACGCCGAGCTGGGCGGCGCCTACTCGGCCGCCGACACGATGAGCTACGACGACGTGATCGACCCGCGTCAGCTGCGCAACGCTCTGCTCGATGCCCTCCGCCTCACGACACGGCGCGACACCGCGCCGGCCGAGCCCCGCCGCCCGCACGGGATCCTGCCGTAGCCTGACGGATCGGCATGCAGTCGTCGACCGCCGTCATCACCACGGCACGGGCGCGGTGGCTCACGCTCGTCGCCATGACGCTGGCGAACAGCATGATCCTCGTCGACCAGACGGCGGTGCCGATCGCGATCCCGCGCGTCGTCGACGGGTTGGGCGGATCGCTCGAAGCCGGTCAATGGATCCTCGTCGCCAACGTGCTGCCGCTCGCCGGCCTCATGGTGTTCGGCGGACGCCTCGGCGACATGTTCGGGCTCCGGCGCGTGTTCCTCATCGGGGCGATCGGCTTCACCGTGTCGTCGGCGCTCGCGGGCGCGGCGCAGAACATGCCGTGGCTCATCACGGTGCGCGCGGCCCAGGGCATGGGCGCGGCACTGATGATGCCGACGACGATGGCGATCATCAGCCTCACCTTCCCCGAGCAGGACCGCGGGCGCGCCCTGGGGCTCATGGCGGGCGCGTCGGCCTTCTTCGCCGCGGTCGGTCCGATCGTCGGCGGCATGCTCACGCAGTACGTCGACTGGCGCGCCGTGTTCCTGGTGAACGTGCCCCTCGCACTGATCCTCGTGGTGCTCACGCTCGGGAACGCGCCCGCCGGCGACCCCGCGCCGGGCCCGCGTGGCGGCATCGACGTACGGGGCGTCGTCGCGTTCGCCGTCGGGATCGGCGGTCTCACCCTCGGCCTCGGGCAGGGGCAGGCATGGGGCTGGACCTCGCCCGCGACGCTGGGCGCCATCATGGTCGGCGTCGCCGGACTGGTGGTGTTCGTCCGGATCGAACGCCGCCCCGACCCGCTCATGAAGCTGTCGCTGTTCCGGCACGCCAACTTCTCGGCTGCCAACATCAGCCAGTTCCTCGCCGGCATGGTCGAGCTCGGGTCGGCGTTCCTCCTCCCGTACTTCCTCCTTCTGGTGATCGGCCTCAGCCCCGCCGCGGCCGGGCTCGCCCTCATCCCCGCGACCGTCCCGATCATCATCGTCGCGCCGCTCGCGGGGCGCTGGTTCGACCGGACCGGCGGTCGCGGGCCACTGACCGTCGGCTTCCTGCTCCTGGCGGCTTCGAGCTTCGCGCTCGCGATCGGGTTCTCACACGAGTCCCTCGTCGCGCTCGTCCCCGGCCTCGTGCTCCAGGGCATCGCCCTCGGGATCGTGCTCACGGTCAACGACCCGACGGGCATCAACGCCGTGCCCGAAGACGACCGGGGCCAGGCGTCCGGCGTCATCGACACGTCGGAGCAGTTCGGGGGCGCCATCGGCATCGCCTTGCTCGCCATGCTGTTCCACGTCTTCTACTGGAACCGGTTCGTCAGTCTCGTCGGGTCGGAGGGCATCACGATCTCCGGCGAGGAGTTCGATCGCGGGCGGGAGTTCGTGATGCGGGCCGAGCAGGAGGGCCTCGGGCATGTCGACGTACCGCCCTTCATCCGCGACGTGCTGGCCGAGTTCAAGCTCGCGCACGTCGAGGCGTACCAGCTCGTGTTCGTCGTCGCCGGCGTGCTCGCGCTCATCGGCGCGCTGGTCTGCTTCCGCCTGGTCCGGCGCGACGACCGTCCGTTGCGTTCGCGCATCTTCAGCCGTCGCTCCCGCTGGTCGTGGGTGACGACCGGCGAAGGCCCGTCGGTCACGCGGAAGCCGACGCCGGACGGGAGCTCCTAGTCGACCGCGCGGTACGGGTACGTGACCACCGCGGTGCGCGGGCGACGACGGAGCTCGCCGGCGAGGAGGACCAGCACCTGGTTGTGCAGCCCCGACTCCCACGGGTGGTCGGCGGCGAACTCGGGGAGCACCACCGAGGTCACCGCGCCGTCGTGGGCGGCGTCGAGCTGATCGAGATAGGCGAGGACGGGATCGGCGAAGTGCCGGTAGGGCGAGTCGAGCACGGTGAGCGCCAGCCCCGGATCGGCCCGGTGCCACTCGCGTTCCAGGTCGGCGCGCTGGTCGGCGTCGAGCGGTACCGCCACGGCGACGAGCCGGTCGGGTGCGAGCGCGCGGGCGTAGGCGAGCGCCTCGAGCACGCCCCTGTCGACGGCGACGACCACGACGACCGCCCGGTGGTGCACGGCGGCGGCGGTCCAGCCGGGCGGGATGCTCACGGAGTCCTCGACCTGCCGGTAATGGCGGCGAAGACCGTGGAAGGCGAGCACGAGCAGCGGGATCAGCACGACGGGGATCCACGCCCCGATGAGGAACTTGGCGACGACGACGTCGACGAGCACGACGAAGGTTGCGACCGCGCCGATGGCGTTCACGATCAGCCCACGTCGCCACCCGCGCTCCCGCAGCCGGCGGTGGTGGCGCACCATGCCCGCCTGCGAGAGCGTGAATGCGGTGAACACGCCCACCGCATACAACGGGATGAGAGCGTTGGTCACTCCCCGGAACACGATCAGCAGGACGCCGGCGGTAGCGGCGAGGGCGAAGATGCCGTTCGAGAACACCAGCCGGTCGCCCCGCGCCGTGAACTGGCGCGGCAGGAACCCGTCGCGGGCGATGAACGACGACAACCGGGGGAAGTCCGCGAAGGCGGTGTTGGCGGCGAGGGCGAGGATCAGCGCCGTCGACGCCTGGAGCACGAGGTAGGCGCCGTTCTTGCCGCCGAACACGTGCTCCCCGAGGATCGAGAGCAGCGTCTCGTACCGCGGGCTCGACGGATCGAACGGCGTCGGGTTGAGCCGGTGGACGAGCACGGCCAGCAGGAAGAATGCGCTGCCGAGGATGGTCGCCATCCACGTGAGCGTGATGGCGGCGTTGCGCGGCTCCGGCTTGCGGAACGCGGGCACGCCGTTGCTGATCGCCTCGACACCGGTCAGCGCCACGGCGCCGGACGAGAACGCCCGCATCAGGAGGAACGGCGTCAGGCCGGCGAGCATCATCGTGCCGGTGAAGTCGCGCACCCTGGCTTCGTTCGTCGGCAGCGCGTCGAGGTCGCCGGTGAACGAGCGGACGAGCCCGAGGACGATGAGCGCGCCCAGCGAGAGGATGTAGAGGTAGGTCGGGAGCGCGAACCAGCGCCCCGCGGTCTGCAATCCCCGCAGGTTGCCGACGGTGAGGACCGCGACCACGCCGAGGCAGAGCCACACCCGATGACGCGTGAGCTCCGGGTATGCCGACGTGACCGCGGCGACCCCTGCCGACACCGACACCGCCACCGTCAGCGTGTAGTCGACCATGAGGGCGCCACCCGCCACGAGCGACGCGTTCGTACCCAGGTTCTCGCGCGACACGAGGTACGACCCGCCGCCGCTGGGATAGGCGCGGATCGTCTGGTGGTAGCTGAACACGACCAGCGCGAGGAGCACGACCACCACGAGCGAGATCGGGATCAGCGTGTCGATTGCGTCGCGGAGCCCGGCGTCGGGGATGAGGACCGCGAGGATCTCCTCGGTCGCGTACGCGGTGGAGGAGATGGCGTCGGAGGAGAACACCGCCAGCGCCACCAGCTTCACCAGGCGCTGGGAGGTCTCGGCCGTCGTGGGGAGCGGGCGCCCCACGAGGAGGCGCTTCAGCGACGACGCCATGTCCTCGGAAGCGTACGGACGCGGCCGTCGCGCGGCATGGATCTGACGCTACTGTCAGGTTTGTGAGCGAGGCTCGCCAGTCGACCGTGCTCGAGGCGCTCGCCGATCGCCTGGCGAGCGACCCCGACGGCCCTTATCTCGACTTCGAGGGCGAGGGTTACAGCGCCCGCCGCATGGACGCGGAGTCGAACCGTTTCGCCCACGCCCTCGCCGGCCTCGGCGTCGACCACGGCGACCGGGTCGCCAGCCTGCTCGAGAACTCGGCCGCGCAGGTGGTCACGTTCTTCGCCACGCTGAAGCTCGGCGCGATCGCGGTGCCGATCAACACCGCGTACAAGGGCGAGTTCCTGCGCCACCAGCTGGTCGACTCGGGCTCCAAGGTGGTTGTCGTGCAGGGCGACTTCGCCGGTCGGGTGGCCGCGGTCGCCGGGGCCGAACTGCCCGAGGTCGCGGCCGCGATCGTCGTCGGCCCGCCCGACGAGGTGATCGACGCCGTGACCACGCACGACTGGGACCGCATGCTCGCGGGCGCGCCGGACACCGCGCCACCCGATGCGGGCGTGAAGCCGTCCGACCTCGCGTGCTTCATCTACACCGCGGGCACGACGGGCGCGTCGAAGGGGTGCATGCTGCCGCACAACTACATCGTCGCCCTCGCCGACCAGATCGTGCGGGCGTGGCAGCGCCGCCCCGACGATGTCGTGCTCACACCACTACCGCTGTTCCACTTCAACGCGATCTCCGTGTGCGTGGTCGGCAGTCTCGTGGTCGGTGGGTCGTCGAGCATCGCCCGGCGGTTCTCCGTCTCGCGCTTCTGGCCCGAGGTCAAGCGGACCGGCGCCACGATCGTCTCGATGCTCGGGTCGCTCGCCATCCTCATCGCCGACGCCGACGACCACCCCGACCAGTCGGGCCATCGGCTGCGGCTCTGCGCCGCTGCGCCGATGCCGCCCGACATCGATCGCATCTGGCGGGAGCGCTTCGGGTGCACGACGTTCAGCGCCGGGTACGGGCTCACTGAGGCGTCGCTGCTGTCGATGCTCCCGGCGGGCGAGGAGAACACGGCCGGCGCCGCGGGGAAGATCAACGAACACGACTTCGAGGTCCGCCTCGTCGACGACGACGACGCCGAGGTGCCGGTCGGAGAGATCGGCGAGATCGTCTGCCGGCCCCAGCGCCCCAACCTCATGTTCGCGGGTTACTGGCGCCGCCCCGAGGAGACACTCGGCGTTCTGCGAAACCTGTGGTTCCACACCGGCGACCTCGCCCGCGTGGATGCCGCCGGGTTCCTGTTCTTCGTCGACCGCAAGAAGGACTACCTGCGCCGCCGGGGCGAGAACATCTCGAGCTTCGAGATGGAGCGCGTCTTTCACGGTCACCCTGCGGTCAAGGACGTTGCGGTGCACTCGGTGCCCAGCGACGTCGGCGAGGACGAGGTCAAGGTCACGGTCGTGCTCCAGGAGGACGCCGCGGTGACGGAGCAGGAGCTGTGCGCGTGGTCGGTCGACTAGCTGCCGTACTTCGCGGTGCCGCGCTACGTCGAGGTGCGCGACGACCTGCCCCGCAACCCCGTCGGCCGGGTACTGAAGTACCAACTGCGCGACGACGGCGTCACGTCCTCCACCTGGGACCGCGAAGCGGCCGGCTTCACCTTCGACCGCCGGTAGCCGCGCCCTCGGAGACTCGCCCGCCCGGCGGCGTTTGTACGGTTTGTGCGATCTCCGGCTACCGTCAGCGGGTCCCGGCGCGGCAACCGCAGGCAGAGCAGGGATGACCGCTCTTCGGCTCCAGAACGTCTCGAAGCGGTTCGCTCGCGGGCGAGAGGGAGTGGTGGCGCTGTCTGCGGTGACGCTCGAGGTCGAAGCGGGTGAGTTCGTCGCGATCGTGGGTCCCAGTGGCGCGGGTAAGTCGACGTTGTTGCACCTGGCGGACCAGCCGTCTCGAAGTCCTCGAGGCACTCCAGTACGAATGACCGGCCAGCTATCCGAACTTGCGTACCTTCCAGATCTCTTCGGCGGGCCAGCGGCGGGCCCATTCGTAGTCGACGAACTCCGTGTACGTGGTCTTCGCACCCGTCGGCGGGCGGAGGTGAATGAGCGCCTCGACCTCGAACCCGTGCTCGCGAAACAGCGCGAGCCACTCGCCGTAGGGGAGCTGGAACTCGGCGACGCCGTCGGGCCAGGCGATGTAGTGCTCTCCGAACCAGTCGCGCCGCAGTTTCTTCGTCGAGCCGTCCTCCTTGTCGGTGAGCCACTTGAGGAAGCTCGAGATGTTGAACGCCAGGAGCCCGCCGGGACGCAACAGCCGCGCCACCTCGGGCACGATGATCCGAGGCTCGCAGAAGCTCATCGCGCCGTGGTCGCAGAACACGACGTCGAACGAGGCGTTCGCGAACGGCGTGGTCTCGCCGCTGCTGAGCACGAGCGGGACCGCCCCGTGGGCATGGCGGAGCTGGTTGATCGACAGGTCGAGCCCGGTCATGTGCGCACCGGCCGCGCGCAGCCGGATCGACCATTGCGCCGCGCCACACCCGAGCTCGAGCACGTCGAGGCCGGACACGTCTCCGAGCACGCCGAGCTCGGCCTCGGGAACGTCCCACGCGCCCCACGCGGGCGCGCGCTCCGATCCGAGCTGCTTGCCGTGGGCGTGCTGGTAGTCGTCGGCGTCGGCGTCCCAGAACGCGCGGTTGTGCGCCTCGTGCCTGCTCGCCACGGTCGGACGCGCTACTGGTCGAGCAGCGCTTTGCGCTCGGCCCGCGCCTTCTTCCACTCGTTGAGGAACGTGGTGTAGCCCTTCTTCGACGCCTCGCCGGCGGCCCCCACCGCGGTGGTCACCTCGTCGGCGAGCTTGGAGAAGGCGTCGCCGAGATTGTCGACGCTGTCCTCGATCTGGCCGGCGGCCGATTTCCACGCGTCACCACCGGCCTTGGTGGCGTCGTCGAGTCGGGCGCGGGCCTCGCGCTGACGGGCGCGGAGGGCGTCGACCGCGTTCTCGAGCCGGTCACGCGCCTCGGCCTGGGCGAGGTCGGCCTGCACCCGCAGCTCGTCGAGTTGCGTCTGCAGCTTGTCGAGGGCTTCCTTCGCCTTCTCGCGGTACTCGTCCTGGATCGCCATGGCCGACCCCTTCCTCGGTCCCGCAGGCAGCCGCGGGCAGCCGCGGGCAGTCAGAGTACCGTGACCGCGCCGGAGTGGCTCGTGGACAGGAGGGTTCCGCATGGCCGTCACCGACTCGCCCACCGTCGATCTGCAGTTCATCGACGCCGACGGTCACGTGCTCGAGCACCCGACGAAGATGCTCGACCACGCGCCCGCCGAGTACCGCGACCGCATCTGGC
>JBOGFJ010000245.1:0-10425 GCA_050743385.1 Acidimicrobiia bacterium | reverse complement strand
GGCGTCGGCTTCGTGACCGCCGACAACCAGCTCCACGGGTTCGACACCGAGACGGGCGAAGAGCTCTTCCATCTCGACACGGTGGGCACGATCTCGAGCGCGCCGGTGATCGCCGGCGACCGCGTGTACTTCGGCAGCGGCCTGTCGTACTTCACCACTACACCGGGTGAGACCGTCTACGCCCTCGAGGGCTGACTCCACCCTCGCCCCCACGAACCTGCGCGCCGCGCGCTGCGTTTCCGCCGCGCTGGGCGCGCAAGAACGGGGAGCGGCAGGTCAACCGCCGATGCCGGGAAGCACGAGCGTGCACGGCGCCCGGGTGGCGTTGGCGGGGTCGAGGGCGTTGACCACGTGGTGCAACGCGATGCGGTCGTAGATGATCGCCAGGTGGTCACCGAGATCGAGGCCGCAACCGTGCTGGAGCGTGATGTTCGTCACCGCTGGCCCGGTCAGGAACGCCGAGGAGTACGGCGTGACCACCTCGTCGTAGCGGGTCTGGACGACGGTGTAGGTCGGCCCGGGGACGGTGTCGCCACCGGCGTTGAGCGTGGCGAGGAACTCGGAGCCGGCGAACTGCTGCGCGCACGCCTCGCAATCGCCGACGAAGGCCGACGGGCCACCGGGAACCTTGTTCGCGAGCGTGGCGACGCCGAAGAGCGTGGTGCCGTGGTTGGAGGGCGACAGGCCGACGAGTGTGCGCACCGTCTCGTCGCCGCCGAGGAACTTGATGTACCAGCGCGGCATCATGCCGCCCTGCGAGTGACCGACGATGTCCACCTTCGCGGCCCCGGTGGCGGTGAGCACCTCGTCGACGAACGCACCGAGCTGGGCGGCGGACGTCGGGATGTCGCCGGTCGCCTTCGTCTGACTGCTCTCCTCGCCGCCGTAGTCGAGGGCGAACACGCAGTAGCCGCGGTTGGCGAGGAGCGGCGCCAGCGCCTGCCAGCTCACGGTCATGTTCCCGAACGTGCCGTGCACGAGCACGACCGGGGAGGGGTGGGCGGCGCTCGGCGTGCAGTCCCAGTCGTTGCTGCCCGGCGGGGACGAGCCCGGCTGGGTGGCCGCGGCCACCAGCCCGGCGGCGAAGTTGTAGGGCACCGGGCGCTCGGAGCCGTCGGGCGCGGCCACCGCCGGCGCCATCCAGGCCGCCACCGCGACCACGGCCGCTCCGAGCCCCAGCCGACGCATCACGGGTCGCCCCCTTTGTCCGTGATGTCCGAATCTTGCCACAGGGACGGCGGCTACGTTCGACGGTATGAGCGAGGTGACGGAGACGAGGCGGATCGGCGAGCTGGCGGTTTCGGTCGCCGGGCTGGGGTGCAACAACTTCGGCCGCCGGATCGACGAGGCTCAGACCGAGGCCGTCGTCGCCGCCGCCCTCGACGCCGGCGTCACCTTCTTCGACACCGCCGACCTCTACGGCGGCGGCGGCGCGTCGGAGGAGCTCCTCGGCCGCGCCCTCGGCGCCCGCCGCGAGGAGGCGGTGATCGCGACCAAGTTCGGCATGCTGACGCCGCCCGACGGGCTCACCGGCGGCAGCCCGGCGTGGGTCGGGCGCGCCGCCGACGACAGCTTGCGTCGCCTCGGCACCGACCGGATCGATCTCTACCTCCTCCACCAGCCCGACCCGGACACGCCGATCGGCGACACGCTCGAGGCCATGAGCTCGCTCGTCACCGCGGGGAAGGTGCGCGAGCTCGGCTGCTCGAACTTCACCGCCGACCAGATCGACGAGGCCGCCGCCGCTGCCGCCGAACGCGGCCTGCGGCCCTTCGTCACCGTGCAGAACGAGTACAGCCTGCTGAGACGCGATTCCGAACCAGACGTGATCCCCGCCTGCGAGCGCCACGACCTGACGCTGACGCCGTACTTCCCTCTCGCCAGCGGCCTCCTGACCGGCAAGTACCGCCGAGGTGAGACGCCGCCCGAGGGCACGCGCCTCGCGGGGATGCCCGCGGATCGCGCCGACCGCTTTTTCGGCGGGCGGCGCATGGACGTCGTCGAACGGCTCACCGAGTTCGCGACTGCGCACCATCACACGCTGCACGAGCTCGCACTGTCGTGGCTGGCGAGCAAACCGATCGTCCCGAGCGTGATCGCAGGAGCGACGAAGCCCGAGCAGGTCCGCGCCAACGTGGCTGCCACGACCGCGTGGGCACTCTCCGCCGAGCAGCGCGCCGAGGTCGACGCGCTGACAGACCGCTAGAGCTGCGGGAGCGGCGAGCGCAGGGCGGGCTGCGCCCGTCCCGGACCGTCGGGAGCGTGCGGGAGCGGCGAGCGCAGCACGCGAGGAGCTGCCAGCCTCCGGCGAGGGGCGGGCTGCGCCCGTCCCGGGCCGTCGGGAGCGTGCGGGAGCGGCGAGCGCAGCGAGCGCGACCAGAAGAGATGGCAACGCCCCCGGTGCGCGACGTGCGCACCGGGGACGCATCCGGGGGGCGGCGCTAGGACGAGCCGGTCTCGGCGGGCGGCTCCTCGCCCTCGGGGGGCGGCGGGCCTTCCGGAGCACCCTCGGGACGCTCGCCGTTCACGCGTGCGGTGATGCGCTCCTGGAGCTCGGCCTTCTTCTCGTCGGCCTCCTCCTGGGTAAGGCGCCCGTTGGCGACCGCCTCGTCGATGCGGGCGGTGGCGTCCGCCACCAGCGCGTCGACGACCGCTTGCACCTCGACGCCGTTGGCCTGCGCGACCTCGGCCATCGTCTGTCCTTCGCGGAGCGCCTCCCGCAGGGCGTCGACCTCGATGCCTATCGCCTCGGCGGCGACTTCGAGGTGCCGGCCCCGGCCGTGCGGACCGCGGCACGGGCCTCGCTCGCCCTCCTCCGGCGCCGGTTGCTCCTGGCCGTCTTCCTGGGCGAGGGCCAGGCCGGGGCCGAGGATCACGCCGCCGGCGAGGGTCGACCCCGCCAGGGCGAGCACCGCGGCCGAACGTTTGACTTCCATGGGGAACTCCCTCTCGTAGGTGGTTGGCATCGTGACGATGCCGTCCCGACCTGGGAGAACCCTGGGGAACGGCTCCCGACCGGCCGGGAATCGCCGCCCGAGGTGCGGGATGATGGACTCCGTGAGCGAGGTCCCCGAGACGAGATACGCCAAGAGTGGCGACGTCCACCTCGCGTACCAGGTGATCGGTGACGGTCCGATCGACCTCGTGCTGTTCGGCACGTTCGTCTCCCACGTCGAGATGAACTGGGAGCACCCGTCGATCGCGAGGTTCCTGCGCGGGCTGGCATCGTTCTCCCGCCTCATCGTGTTCGACAAGCGCGGTGTCGGGATGTCCGACCCGGCGCCGACCGACCGGCCTGCGACGCTCGAGGAGCGAATGGAGGACGTGCGCGCGGTCATGGACGCCGCCGGCTCCGAACAGGCGGCGCTGTTCGGAAACTCGGAAGGCGCACAGCTCGCGGTCCTCTTCGCTGCCACCTACCCGGAGCGCACCGTGGCGACGGTGCTCTACGGCGGCTTCGCGTGCGCCCGGCGGGAACCCGCCTACCCGGCCGGGATACCCGAGTCGGTGGTCGACGCGATCGTGGAGGTCGTCGAGCGCGACTGGGGCGGCGACGACGTGCTCGGGGTCGTCCTCCCCAGCATCGGTGACGATCCGGCGGCTCGGGAATGGTGGCGCAGCTATTTCCGGCGCTCCACGAGCCCGGGTGCGGCCGCGGCCCAGATCCGGCTCGGGTACGAAGGGGACGCCCGGGAGGTGCTCGGTGCCGTGCAAGCCCCCACGCTCGTGATGCACAGCGCCGCCGATCAGTGGATTCGAGCCGCGCACGGGCGCTATCTCGCCCAGCACATCCCGGGCGCGCACTACGTCGAGCTCGACGGTGCCGACCACCTGCCCTACCTGGGCGCGGGTGACGCCATCGTGGAGGAGAGTCGCGAGTTCCTCACCGGGGTCCGAGAGCCGGCGGAGCCCGACCGGGTGCTCGCCACCGTGCTGTTCAGCGACATCGTCTCGTCCACCGAGCAGGCGGCCGCCCTGGGTGACCGGCGGTGGCGCGACCGGCTCGACGCCCACGACACCGCGGTGCGGCGCCAGCTCGAGCGCTTCCGGGGGCGCGAGGTCAAGACCACCGGTGACGGGTTCCTCGCCACCTTCGACGGCCCCGCGCGAGGGATCCGATGTGGTTGGGCCCTCCGCGAGGCCGCGCGGGCCGTCGGCGTCGACGTTCGCGTCGGCTTGCACACCGGCGAGATCGAGCTGCGCGGTGAGGACATCGGCGGCGTCGCCGTGCACGTCGCCGAGCGGGTGTGTGGGCACGCGGGCCCGGGCGAGGTGTTCGTCTCCGAGGCGGTCCCGCTGCTCGTGGCCGGGTCGGGCATCCGCTTCGATGACCGGGGCACGCACCCGCTCAAGGGCGTACCGGGAACCGCCCGTCTCTTCGCCGCCGAGAGCTGACCCCATGCTCCGGTCAGCTGCGCGGGAGCCACACCCTGAAGCGGGCGCCGCCGTCGGCGGGGCTGTCGACCTCGAGGCGGCCGCCGTGGGCGCTCACCACCCCGGTGACGATCGAGAGCCCCAGGCCGGCGCCGCCGCTGGCGCGCGACCGCGACCGATCGGCGCGGTAGAAGCGCTCGAAGATCCGGGGCCGGTGCTCGATGCCGATGCCCGGCCCCTCGTCGGCGACGACGAGCGTTGCCCCGTCGGCGTCGCCCGCAGCGGTCACGTGGACGGGCGTGCCCGCGGGCGTGTGGATGCGGGCGTTGCCGAGCAGGTTGGCGAGCACCTGGCGGAGGCGGCGCTCGTCACCGGCGACGACCACGGGCGCGCCCGCTTCGAGCGTGACCGGACGCTCCGGCTCGACGGCCCGCAGGTCGCTCACCGCGTCGGCAGCCAGCTGGGCGAGATCCACGTCGGCGACGTCGAGGGGCTCGTGCTGATCGAGGCGGGCGAGGAGGAGCAGGTCCTCGACCAGGCTCCCCATCCGTTGACTCTCGTCCTCGATGCGCGCCATCGCCCGGTCGAGCGACTCGCCCGACTCGATGCCGCCGCGGCGGTACAGCTCGGCGTAGCCGCGGATCGCGGCGACCGGTGTGCGCAGCTCGTGTGACGCGTCGGCGACGAACTGCTCCAGGCGCGCCTGGCTCTCCTGCCGCTCCGTGAAGGCGCGCTCGAGCTGGGCGAGCATGTCGTCGAGCGCGGCCGCGAGCCTTCCGAGCTCGCTGCGGTCGTCGTCGCCGTGCTCCACCCGCTGCGACAGGTCCCCGGCCGCGATCGCGCTGGCAGTGCCGACCATGCGGTCGACCGGCCGTAGCCCCTGCCGCACGATCAGCCACGACGTCACCGCACCGATCACGACGACGACCGCGGCGGTGATGAGGATGGTGCGCACGAGGTCGTCGACGGCGGCGTCGACGCCCGAGAGTGGCGCCGCGAGGACGCGGTAGTTGTCGCGCGGGTCGCGGGTGACGAGCACGCGGTAGTCGAGGTCCCCGTCGACGGCGGGGAGGGTGACGATCCGGTCGACGAGCGCGTCGGCACGCCGGCTCGGAAACGCGGGCAGCTGCGGGAGCGGCTCGGGCTCGTCCTCGAAGCCGGCGGGCACGGCCAGGCGCTCGCGGCCGGCGGCGGTGAAGATGAGCTCGGCGGTGGGCCGGAACTGCTCCTCCCGCTCCGTGCCCTCGGACGGGAGCGGGCGCCCGGGACGGACGCCCTGGGCGCGCAGCCGGTCGTCGAGCTGGTCGACGAGCGAAGCGCGGGTCGTGCGCACAACCGACCAGCCGATCACCCCGGCGGCACCGATCAGGAGCGCGACGAACGCGATCGTGAGCCGCGCCTTGATGCTCACGCGCAGGTCACCCGTCGGGCTCGCGGATGGTGTACCCGAAGCCGCGCACTGTGTGGATCAGGCGCGGCTCGTCACGGTCGAGCTTCTTGCGCAGATAGCTGATGTAGCTCTCGACCACCGACGCGTCGCCGTCGAAGTCGTACTGCCATACGTGGTCGAGGATCTGCGGCTTCGACAGCACCTGCCCGCGGTTGAGCAGGAGGTAGCGCAGCAGCCGGAACTCGGTGGGGGAGAGCTCGATCTCCTGTTCGCCGCGCCAGACGCGGTGCGCGCCCTGGTCCATGACCAGGTCGGAGCACCCGAGGGTGTCGGCCGCGTCGGTCTGTGCTCGCAGAGTGCGGCGCAGCACCGCCTGGATCCGGAAGTTCAGCTCCTCGAGGCTGAACGGCTTGGTGACGTAGTCGTCGCCGCCGTGGGTGAAGCCGGCGCGCAGGTCGCCGGGCTCGTCCCGGGCGGTGAGGAACACCACCGGCACGTCCTCGCCGTCGCGCCGCAGCCGCCGGCACACCTCGAAGCCGTCGAGGTCGGGGAGGTTGACGTCGAGCACCATCAGGTCGGGCCCGAGCTCGGCTGCCCGGCGGAGCGCCTCGAACCCGGTCGCGGCGGTGTGCACCTCGTAACCGGCGAAGCGCAGAGCGTCGCCGAGGAGATCGACCAGCGCCTCCTCGTCGTCGACGACGAGGAGGCGGACCGGCGACCCGTCGGGCCGGGTCACGGTGTCGGGCTGGCGGGTCATGCGTGGCCCGACGCTAACCCTGCGGCGGAGGTCCACCACCGGCGGGGGGACCACCGAGGCCCTCAGCGCTCGCGACCTCGCTGCCCCGGAAACACCCGACCGTGTACGGGAACTCGTACGTCGCGTGGTAGTGGTACATCTCGACCGTGGCGCCGTCCCACTCGATGTCGTGGGTGTGCCCGTGACACTCGTCGAGGTCGCTGTTGGTGAGCAACGTGCCGTCCTCGCCGGCGTGGCCGTAGATGCCGAACCCGTCGAGCGCGTAGCCCACGAGATCGGAATGGCCGTCGCCGGCGTCATCCGTCGCGCAGTCGGTGACCGAGTGGTAGTGGTACACGCCCCCACCGTGCGGGTGGCCGTCACAGGAGTCCTGCACCTCCCAGGCGACGGCGTCGCGCAACTCGGCGTCGACGGCGTTGTTGAGCACGACACCGGTGAGCAGCATGCCGGCCTCGCCGCCCAGGCATCGGGGCTCGTCTGCGAGTGTGGGGTTGGCCGGAACCTCGAGCGTGAACGCCTGCTCGGTGATCGCGTTGGGGTTGGGATCGATCTGCGCCGCCTCGGTGCCCGCTGCGACCGGGAACACGCCGGTGGTGTGGTCGGGCAGGTTGTTGGTCGTGAGGACCCGGGTGTCACCCTCCACAGTGACGCTCAGGTCGGGTGTCCATGTGACGTCACCCTCCACGACGTACTTGGCCTCGTCGTCGAACGTGCCGTCTTGGTTGAACCACGGACCCTGCGTCGAGGCGCCGCCCCCGCCGCCGGGCATCGTCGTGCACAGCAGCCCGACGCCGGTCTCCGACGCCGAGACGCTGTCGTCGCCGACGGGAAGACGGGTCCGGTCGACCGTGTCGTCGACGGGGGTCACGGTGGGCTCGTCGACCGCGGCGGCCTCGGTCGGAGCGGTCGTGCGCGCCGAGTCGCCGTCGCCACCACCGTTCCCACCGCACGCCGCCGCCGCGGCCACCACCAACGCGCCCGTTGCCGCGAGCCATCGCCCCTGCATCCTCGTGCCTCCTGCCTCGGTGTATCGCTCTGGCGACCGTACGGGCGTCGACTCGGCAGCTCCTGACAGTTTCCTGGGAACTGGCTGGGAGGAGGGCAGGTTCGGCTTCATGCCACAATCACTCTCGGACAAACGGGGGTACGGCAGCGGACGCAGTCGAGAGAGCCCGAGAGCGGCTGGCCGCTTGCGACTGGCCGGCCGCGTACGAGGTGCTGACCGAGACAGGCGTCGCGACCTCGGCTGACCCGGCCGCGCTCGAGGTGCTCGCGGACGCCGCCTGGTGGGTGAGCCGGATCGACGAGTGCATCACGGCGCGCGAGCGCGCCTACGCCCTGTACGTCGAGGAGGGAGAAATGCGGCCCGCCGCCCGCCAGGCGCTCCTCCTCTACGACCACCACACCTGGAAGGCGCGGCGCGGCGTTGCGGGCGGCTGGCTCCAGAGGGCCCGGCGTGTGCTCGCGTCGGAGGCCGAGTGCGCGGAGCAGGGCGGTCTCCTCGTCCGTGAGGCCGAGGCGACGCACTCGCACGGTGCGCTCGAACAGGCGGTCGAGACCGCGGAGCGCGCCGTCGAGATCGGCCGTCGTCTCGCTGATCGCAACCTCGAAGCGGACGCGCTCCAGGCCATCGGCCGGCTCCTCGTCGACGCCGGCCGTCCCGCCGAAGGGCTCGCTTACTACGACGAGGCGATGCTGCTCGCGGTCGAAGGAAAGCTGAACCCGTTCGAGACCGGCAAGGTCTACTGCAGCCTCATCAGCGCGTGCGAGGAGCTGGGCGACCACCAGCGGGCCGCGGAATGGACGGAGTTCGGCGCCCGCTGGTCGGAAGGGCATCCGGTCACGGTGTTCCCCGGACTGTGCCGGGTCCATCGAGCCGAGATGCTCCAACTCCGCGGGGAGTGGGCCGAGGCCGAGGAGGAAGCGCGGCGGGCGTATACCGAGCTGTGCGACGTCAACGTGTTCAACTCGGGAAGCGCCTTCTACGAGATCGGGGAGATCCGCCGCCGGCTCGGTGATCTCGACGGTGCCGAGGAGGCATTCCGGCGCGCCGACGAGCTCGGCCGCCAGCCCCAGCCCGGGTTCGCGCTGCTGCGCCTCGCCCAGGGCCGGATCGGTGCCGCCGCCACGGGGATCGCGCGCGCGGTGTCGGAAGAGAGCTGGAACCGGCTGGGCCGGGCGAAGCTGCTTCCCGCCCAGGTCGAGATCACGCTGGTGGCCGGCGACGTCGACACCGCGCGCGCCGCGGTCGCCGAGCTCGAAGCGATCGCTCAGGAATACGACAGCACCGGGTTGCAGGCGGCGGCGTCGCTGGCGCGAGGACGCTTCGAGCTCGCGGTCGAAGACCCCAGTTGCGCGTGCGGCACCCTTCGCCGGGCGCTGCACGAATGGCAGGACCTCGAGCTTCCGTACGAGGTCGCGTCGACTCGTGTGCTGATGGGGCGCGCGTGCCGGGAGGCCGGCGACGAGGAGGCTGCGGTGTCGTCGTTCGACGCCGCCGCCGCGATCTTCCAGCGCCTGGGGGCGGGAGTCGACGCCGAGCGGGCCCGGAGCCTGCGCACGGGCGCCGCGAGCCTTCCCGAGGGCCTCACGGAACGCGAAGCCGAGGTGCTGCGCCTCGTGGCTGCCGGGCACACGAACAAGGAGATCGCCGGGCGGCTCTTCCTCGCCGAGAAGACGGTCGCCCGCCACCTCTCGAACATCTTCGCCAAGATCGGTGTGTCGTCCAGAGCGGCTGCGACCGCCTATGCGTTCGAGCACGGAATCGTCGGGGCGGCGCGCTGACCCGCCCGAATGGGTCGAACGACCCATGCCACAGCCTCGGGAATGGGTCGTCGACCCGATGCTGCGGCCCGGCCTCTCGGCCATGATGACCACACTTCGACATGAGGAGGTGCCCGTGGAGCCCATCGACCAGCTCGACGCCGTCGTCCCGACGCTCGGTGACCTCGTGAAGGGCGTGCGCCCCGACCAGCTCGCCGCCCCGACCCCGTGCGACGAGTTCACCGTCCGAGACCTGCTCGGGCACTTTGTCGGCAACGTCGATCGAATCTCCGACGGGTTCCGTGGCGAGGCCATCACCGACCTGGCGCCGCGGCCGGAGATGCTCGGCGACGACCCCGGGAAGACGTACGACGCGGTCACCGCCGATTTCGGCTCCCGTGTCCGCGAGCCGGGAGCGATGGAGCGGACGATCTCGCTGCCGCCGCCGTTCGGTGAGGTCCCCGCGCCGGTGCTCGTCCGGTTCGTGGCGTTCGACTTCATGATGCACTCGTGGGACCTGGCCACCGCGACCGGCCAGGCGTACTCGCCTCCCGACGAGTTGGTGGCGGAAGCGGATGGGTTCGCCCGCCAGGTGATCGCACCCGAGATGCGCCAGCCCGGCGTCTTCGGAGCCGAGGTGGCTCCTCCCGCGGGCGCGACCCCGCTCGAGCGAGTCGTCGCATTCTCCGGCCGCCAACCGTGACCGACGCCGGCCCGTGCCGGCGCTGATGAGGAGGACCCCATGCCAGTGATTCGACGCACCGACGTGCCGGTCGCGATCCAAGACGACAACGTCGAGCTCCGGATGTCCGAGGTCGGCGAGATGACCGTCTCGCTCATCCGGTTGAAGGAGGGCGCCGACCTCGGTCCTGCTCTGGTCGGGTTGCCCGACGACCTGTGCCCGTGTCCGCACTGGGGCTACATGCTCGAGGGTCGCCTCGGGATGCGCACGAAGAGCGGCGACGAGGTCTACGAGGCGGGCGAGGCGTTCTACTGGCCGCCTGGTCACGCCCCGGTGGCGATCACCGACTGCGCGTACGTCGACTTCTCGCCGACGGCCGCGTTCGCCGACGTGATCCGCCACATCTCCGCGCAGTAGGGGTACCGCTCCTCGCGCGGAGCTGAACGTGAGACTCGAGGC
>JBOGFJ010000244.1:0-23208 GCA_050743385.1 Acidimicrobiia bacterium | reverse complement strand
GCGCTGGCAACGTTCGACGAGTCCGCCCGGCCCGGCCCGGAAGCCGAGCCCGAGCTGATCGAGCTCGAGGTCGCGCTCGACGACGAGGAGCAAGAGGAACAAGAGGACGAGGACGAAGAGGAAGTGGAGCCCGCGCCGGAAGCGCAGGCGGACGAAGAGCAACGGGACGAAGACCAGCCGGACGAAGAGCAACAGGACGAAGACCAGCAGGACGACGAGGAGACCGGAGGGACCGAGGAGACGGAAGCGGCCGAGGCCGCGGGGAGCGAGGCGCCGCCGGCCGAAGGCATGCAGGAGGCCGACGCCGAGCGGGGCGTCGACGAGGAGCCGGCCGTGTCGGTGCGGCCCCAGGTGGAAGAGCTGTTCGCCCGCATCCGCGCCGACCGCTCCGTCGCCGTCGACCACGCCCGTGCCGTGCTCGCGACCGAACCGGAAGCCGAGCCCGCGCCCGAACCCGAGCCGGCGCCGGCGGTCACGGACGCGCCGGAGCGAGCGCGACCGGAAGACGAGCCGGAAGAGCCAGACGCGGACGCACGCGAGGAGGAAGACGTGCTGCTGCTCGCGCGGCGCGACGACCTCCTCGAGCCGGTGTACGCCGAGCTCGTGCGCCGCGGCAAGCGCGCGCTCCAAGACGAGCAGAACGAGCTGCTCGACCGGCTGCGCCGCCAGAAGGGCCGGAGCACGGCCGACGAGCTGCTCGTCCCGCTCAGCGTCCAGGTCACAGACTGGGCCGACGTGCTCGAACCCGCCATCGACGCCGCCTACGGCGGCGGGCGCAGCTCCCACGAGGGTGGTGGCGCCAGCACCGGCGCTCCCCGCCGGCTGGTGAGCGGGCTGGCAGAGATGCTCGTGACGCCATTCCGCGAGCGCCTGCTGTCGACGCTCGACGACGTCCCGAGCGACGGGCCCGATCGCGTCGCCGAGATGACGTCGCGCGTCGGTGCGCGGTACCGCGAGTGGCGGTCGCAGGAGCTCGAGTCTCGGGTCGGCGATGCGCTCGCGACGGCCTACACACGCGGGGTGTACGACGCCGCGCCGGAAGGCGCACTGCTGCGTTGGGTGCCGGCCGCGGGATCGCGGTGCCCTGATTGCGACGACAACGCGCTGGAGCCCACAGCACGCGGCGCGCCGTTCCCGACGGGTCAGCCGTTCCCACCCGCGCATCCCGGCTGCCGCTGCCTCCTCGCGGTCGCCGACGGCTGACCCGACCTGCCCTCGGGCGCGCGCCCCTCTAGGCTGACGCACAGATGCGCGTCCCGACCGCCGAGCGTCGCCCCCGTTCCCGATTTCGCGTCCGTGGCTGGCTGATCGCCGCCGTCGTCGCGGTGATCGTGCTGCTTCTCAGCCTGCGCGGGCTCGCCGGCTTCTACACCGACTACCTCTGGTTCGACTCGATCGGCCAGCGCGACACGTGGCGGAGCCTGCTCGGCGCCCGCATCGTCCCCGCGCTGGTGTTCACGGTCGTGTTCTTCGCGATGATGTTCGCCAACCTGCTGATCGCGGACCGCCTGGCTCCGAAGTACCGATCGATGGGGCCCGAAGACGAGCTCGTCGAGCGCTATCAGCAGGCCGTTGCCGCGTACACGGGCCGGATCCGCATCGGCGTGGCGCTGTTCTTCGCCCTCGTCGCCGGCGTGGGGGTGTCGTCGCAGTGGCGCCAGTGGTTGCTGTTCACCAACCGCGTCGACTTCGGTGTCGAGGACCCGCAGTTCCACAAGGACATCGGCTTCTACGTCTTTCAGCTGCCGTTCCTGCGCTTCATCGCCGACTGGCTCTTCGCCGGCCTCGTCATCGTGCTGCTCGTGACCGCGGTGGCGCACTACCTCAACGGTGGGATCCGCTTCCAGAGCCCGTTCCAGCGGGTCACGCCGCAGGTGAAGGCGCACCTGTCGGTGATCCTGGCGACGATGGCGCTGGTCAAGACGGCGCAGTACTACCTCGCGCAGTTCGAGCTGAACTTCTCCAGCCGCGGCACCGTCGAGGGCGCCGGATACACCGATGTGCGGGCCCAGCTGCCGGCGTTGCGCCTGCTGATGTTCATCTCGGTCGCCGCCGCGGCCTTGTTCATCTGGAACATCTTCCGGCGGGGCTGGATCCTGCCGATCATCGCGGTGGGGCTGTGGGGCTTCGTCTCGATCGTGATCGGCACCATCTACCCGGCCGGGGTGCAGCGCTTCAGCGTGGGCCCGAACGAGTTCGCGCTCGAGGATCGCTACATCGGCCGCAACATCGAGGCGACGCGGGACGCGTTCGGGCTCGACGGGATCGAGACGACCGAGTTCGAGTACCAGGAGGCCCTCACACCGGAAGAGGTCGAAGAGAACCGGGCCACCATCGACAACGCCCGCCTGTGGGACCCGAACGTCACCCAGGCGACCTACCAGACCCTCCAGGGCTTCACGAGCTTCTACGCGATCGAAGACGTCGACATCGACCGTTACGAGATCAACGACGAAACCCGCCAGGTCGTGCTGTCGGCACGGGAGATCAACAGCGACGAGCTGCCGAGCCAGTCGTGGGTGAACCGGCATCTCGTATACACGCACGGGTACGGCATCGTGGCGGCTCCCACGAACGCGGCCACGGCTGATGGCGATCCCGACTTCGTGCTGAGCGGGATTCCCACGCCCGAGAGCCCTCCCATCGAGGTGACTCGCCCCGAGCTGTACTTCGGCGAGAACCTGCCCGGCTACGCGCTCGTCGATGCCAAACAAGCCGAGTTCAACTTTCCCCGCGAGGGCAGGGCCGATGCCACCACCCGCTACGACGGCGCGGACGGCGTGGAGCTCTCGAACATCGTGCGCCGCGCCGCGTTCGCGCTCCGCTTCGGCGACATCAACCCGCTGATCTCGGGGCAGGTGACCGGCGACACCAAGGTGCTGTACCAGCGGGACATCGTCGATCGCGTCAACAAGCTGGCACCGTTCCTCGATTTCGACGACGACCCGTATCCCGTTGTCGTCGACGGACGGGTCACGTGGGTGCTCGACGCCTACACGTCGACCGATCGTTATCCGTACTCGGAGTCGTACTCGGGCGAGGGTGGTCTCGACCACAGCTTCAACTACGTGCGCAACTCGGTGAAGGCCACCGTCGACGCGTACGAGGGGACGGTCACGTTCTACGTCGTCGACGAGGAGGACCCGCTCATCCGGGCGTACCAGAAGGCGTTCCCCGACCTGTTCACCGACTTCGGCGAGATGCCCGACGACCTGCGCGCGCACCTGCGCTACCCGGAGGATCTGTTCCGTCTGCAGAGCGACGTGTACTCCGACTACCACGTCACCGACAACCGGCGCTTCTACCAGGGCAACGCCAAGTGGCTCCTGTCACCCGACCCGGGCTCGGGCACCCTCGAGGAGGCCAACCTCGCGGCAACGGAGGGCGAGGTCGACACCGACACCGAGTCCGGCGAGCCGCAGGATGCGACGTCGACGGGACGGCGGATGGAGCCCTACTACCTCAACATCACGCTGCCGGGGGAGTCGGAGCCCAACTTCATCATCCTGCAACCGTTCGTGCCCGTGTCGGAGGGCAACCAGCAGACGAGGTTGGTGTCGTTCATGGTGGCGAGGTCGGATCCCGACAGCTACGGGGAGATGACCGCATACGAGATGCCCCAGGGGGAGCTGGTGCGCGGGCCGGTGCAGGTCAACAACGAGATCGCCAGCACCGCCGAGATCTCGCGCGTGCTGGCGCTGCTCGATCAGCGGGGCTCGACCGTGATCTCGGGGAGTCTCCAGCTGATCCCGGTGGGCGACTCGATCCTCTACATCCGCCCGATCTACGTACAGGGCAGCGGTGCCTCGGGCTTCCCCCAGTTCCGGTTCGTGGCGATGTTCACCCCCGGCCAGGACGCCGTGCTCGCCCCGACGGTCGACAACGGTCTGGAGCAGCTCTTCGGTCTGGCGCCGCCGCCCGACCTCGTGACCGATCCCGACGGCACGGGCGAGCCCCAGGAGCCCGCCGAGCCGGAGGAGCCGGAGGAGCCCGAGGAACCGGCCGAGCCGCTCCCCGACGACGTGCAGGAGCTGCTCGACCTGGCCAACGAGCGCTACGGCGAGGCCCAGGCGGCGCTCCAGGCCGGCGACTTCGCCGAGTACGGCCGCCTGATCGAGGAGGTCGGCGACCTCATCGACCGGGCCCAGCAGGCGGCGGCGGGGACACCGCTCTCGTCGACCACGACGACCGCTCCGGCCCAGCAGACGTAAGGGTTTCCTGCGCCCCCGGGATTGTTCGGGGGATGGGGGATTGTTACTATCGGCGTAGTGGAAATCCCGGGCTGATCCCCCTCCGGCCCGGGTAGGGATCTTCCAGGGCCCACGCCTGCGTGGGAGGAGCGCCATGGCAGTCAGCGGCATCGACCTCGGCAAGTACAAGCTCGGCTGGAACGACGCCGACCAGTTCGTCTACAAGCCCAAGAAGGGCCTGAACGAAGAGGTCGTACGCGACATCTCGCACCAGAAGAGCGAGCCCGAATGGATGACCAAGTTCCGGCTCAAGGCGCTCGCCCGCTTCGAGCGCAAGCCGATGCTCGATTGGTTCGCCAAGAACATGCCGACCATCGACTTCGACGACATCTACTACTACATCAAGCCCACCGAGGGCGGTTCGGTCTCCGACTGGGAGATGCTCCCCGAGAAGATGAAGGAGACCTACGAGAAGCTCGGCATCCCCGAGGCCGAGCGCAAGTACCTCTCGGGTGTGACCAGCCAGTACGAAAGCGAAGTCGTCTACCACAAGAACCGCGAAGACCTCGAGAAGCAGGGCGTGCTCTTCACGAGCATGGACCAAGCGGTGATCGACTACCCCGAGATCGTGCAGGAGCACTTCGCGACCGTGATCCCGCCCGGTGACAACAAGTTCGCCGCGCTCAACTCGTCGGTGTGGTCGGGCGGGTCGTTCATCTACGTGCCTCCCGACACGCACGTCGAGATGCCGCTCCAGGCGTACTTCCGCATCAACTCCGAGAACGCGGGCCAGTTCGAGCGCACCCTGATCATCGCCGACGAGGGCGCTTCGGTGCACTACGTCGAGGGTTGCTCCGCGCCCATCTACTCGGGCGACTCGCTGCACTCGGCTGTCGTGGAGCTCATCGCCAAGCCGGGGGCGCGCATCCGTTACACGACGATCCAGAACTGGTCGCCCAACGTCTACAACCTGGTGACCAAGCGCGCGCGGGCGGAGACCGAGGCCACGGTCGAGTGGATCGACGGCAACATCGGCTCGAAGCTCACGATGAAGTACCCCGCGGTCGTCATGACCGGGCCCAAGGCCCACGGCGAGGTGCTGTCGGTGGCGTACGCAGGCGAAGGCATGCACCAGGACGCCGGCGCCAAGATGACGCACGTCGCACCGGAGACGACCTCGATGATCGACTCCAAGTCGATCTCGAAGGACGGCGGGCGCACCACGTACCGCGGCCTGGTGAAGGTCGACGAGGGCGCGCACAACGTCAAGAGCCACGTGCGCTGCGACGCGCTGATCCTCGACGAAGACAGCCGCTCCGACACGTATCCCTACATGGAGATCGAGGAGAAGGACGCTCGTATCGGGCACGAGGCGACGGTCTCGAAAGTCGGAGAAGACCAGATCTTCTACCTGATGAGTCGCGGTCTCACCGAGCAGCAGGCGACCGCCATGATCGTCAACGGCTTCATCGAGCCGATCACCAAGACGTTGCCGATGGAGTACGCCGTCGAGTTGAGCCGGCTCATCGAGCTGAACATGGAGGGCGCAGTCGGCTAGTGGCCGTCCCCATGGTCGGCTCGCTCGGCGGCCGGGATACCCGGCCGCCGCCCTTCGGGACGCTCGCTCGACGCCAAAGTGATCGCGAACCGGTTGACCGTGCCCCTCGATGAGTAACTTCACCCCTGACGCCGCCCGAGCTCTCGGAGGTCCCGACTGGCTCGCCGCGCGTCGCGTCGCGGCGGCCGAACACGTCGGCTCGATCACCTGGCCGACCGACGCCGAGGAGATCTGGCGTTACAGCCGGATCGACGAGTTCGACGTCGACCGCTACCGGCCCTTGACCGCCGCCGATCCCGGCCTCGCCGACGGGCCCGCCCCGGGCGGGGGTCCGGTCGCGGCCGAGGCCGGCGAGCACGCCGGGCTCGTCGTCGTGCACAACGGGCGGGTTGTCCACTGCCTGCTCGACGAGAGCCTGGCGGCGAAGGGCGTCGTGATCGACGACCTCTCCGCCGGCGACGACGCCGTGCGGGAGGCGCTCGGCTCCTGCTCCACCGCGTCGCCCGACGCGTTCACCGCCCTGCACGACGCGTTCCTCATGGGCGGCGCGTTCGTGTCGGTTCCTCCGGGCGTGATCGTCGATCGACCCATCGTGGTGTTGCACTGGTCGGAGGGCGACGGGCTCGCGAGCTTCCCGCACACGCTCCTGCTGGCGGGGGAGAGCTCCGAGGTCACCGTGCTCGACCGGTTCAGCAGCCCGGATGTTCTCCCTCCTAACGGCGGCGGTGGCGGGCACCTCGTCGATGCGGCCGTCGAGCTGCTCGTGGGCGACAACGCCCGCGTGCGTTACCTCTCGGTGCAGGAGCACGGCCCGCACACCTGGCAGATCGCGCTCCAGCGCGCGCACGTCGGACGCGACGCAACGCTCCGTTCGTCGGCCGTCGCCCTCGGTGGCGACTACGCCAGGCTGCGCAGCGAATCGCTGCTCACCGGCGAAGGGAGCGAGAGCGACCTGCTCGCCGTCTACTTCGGCGACGGCGATCAGATGCTCGACTTCCGCACGCTCCAAGACCACGACGCCCCCCGCACGCGGAGCGACCTGCTGTTCAAGGGGGCGGTGGAAGACCACGCCCGTTCCGTCTACTCGGGTCTGATCCACCTGCGTCCGCCGGCGCAGAAGGCGACGGCGTCCCAGACCAACCGCAACCTCGTACTCACCGAGGGCGCGGGCGCGGAGTCGATTCCCAACCTCGAGATCGAGGCGAACGACGTGCGTTGCTCGCACGCGAGCACCGTCGGGCCCATCGACGAGGATCAGCTCTACTACCTGGAGACTCGCGGGGTCCGGCCCGAGGAAGCCGAACGGCTCATCGTGCTCGGGTTCTTCGACGACGTGTTCGATCGGCTGCCGGTGCCGTCGCTGGTGCGAACCCTGCGCCGCACCGTCCTCGAGAAGGTCGAGCATCGTCGTGGCTGACGTGCGGGTGTGCGCGGTGACGGATGTGAAGCCGGGCGCGGCCAAGCGCGTCGACGTCGACGGGTATCGCCTGTCGGTCGTCCGTATCGGAGACGACTGGTACGTGATCGGCGACGAGTGCTCGCACGCCGACTACTCGCTCGCGGAGGGTGACGTGTGGGAGGACGACCGCGAGATCGAGTGCCCCAAGCACGGCTCGACGTTCTCGCTCGAGACCGGCGAGCCCCAGACGCTGCCGGCGACCCAGCCCGTCCCCGTCTACCCGGTGACAGTCGACGGCGACGACGTGGTGGTGACGCTGCCATGAGCGCGACCCCCGCGCTTTTTGTGAGCGCAGGTGACCGAAACGGTCACCTCAGCTCACAAGAACGGGAGATCGAGACGTGAGCACGCTCGTGGTCCGCGATCTCCACGCCACCGCGGCCGGGCACGAGATCCTGCGCGGCGTCGATCTCGAGGTCGCTTCGGGCGAGGTGCACGCGCTGATGGGCCCCAACGGGTCGGGCAAGTCGACGCTCGCGCACGTGCTGATGGGCCAGGCCGACTACGAGGTCACCGCGGGTTCGGTGACGATCGACGGTGAGGAGCTGCTCGGGCTCCCGACCTGGGAGCGGGCGGCTCGGGGACTGTTCCTCGCGATGCAGTACCCGGTCGAGGTCCCGGGTGTGCGCATGGGCGACTTCCTGGCGGCGGCGTTGCGCGGCCGGGGCGAGGAGCCCGATGGGCTGGACGACCGGCTCGCGACCGAGGCGGAGCGGCTCGCGATCGCGGGGCAGTTCCTCGAGCGAGGCGTGAACGACGAGTTCTCGGGCGGAGAGAAGAAGCGGGCCGAGACACTCCAGCTGGCCGTCCTGCGACCGGCGTTCGCGGTGCTCGACGAGATCGACTCGGGCCTCGACGTCGACGCCCTGCGCGACGTGGCGCGCCGCATCGAGGCCATGACGACGGAGGAGCGGTTGGGGGTGCTCGCCATCACCCACTACGCCCGCCTTCTCTCCGAGCTGCGCGCCGACAAGGTGCACGTCCTCATGGGCGGCCGGGTCGTCGCGAGCGGCGGGCCCGAGCTCGCCGACACGCTCGAGCGCACGGGCTACGAAGGCCTGGCCACGGAGCTCGGCGTCGAGGAGCTGACCGTCGAGGTGCCGACGGAGCAGCCGGAGGATCCCTTCGCCGACCCGACGCTCGAAGGAAGCCCCTTCGGCGACGCGCTCCCCTGAACCTCGGATCTACGCCACGGGGGGCGGGAGCAGCGGGGGTGCCGGTTCGGGCGGCGGCGGCGGCGGCGGTGGTGCGGGCTCGCCCGGCGGCGGGATGGGCGCGGGTTGCGGGGGCGGCGGCGAGCCACCTCCGCCGCCACCGCCGAGCGGCTCACGCGACGTGATGACGGCGTCCTGTCCGCCGAACACGTACACGGGATCGTCGTTGTGCACCAGGGTGTGGAAGTACTCGGAGATGTGCATGGGGATGCGCACGCACCCGTGCGACGCCGGGTACACGGGCACCTGCTCGTAGCCGTGCACCGCGATGCCCTTGTTGAAGTCGAACGGGTTGTACAGCTGGCCCAGGGGCGACTTGTGCCAGCCGTCGTAGAAGTAGGAGTACGTGTAACGGCCCGACGGCGTGAACGCGAACTCGCAGATGCGCTCGGTCGGATTGTCCCGCGGTGAGTTGTAGCAGTAGTGCTCGCCCGAGCCGCTCGACATCGTGGTGATCAGCCGGGGCTGGTAGTTCTCGTAGAGCGTCAGCACCTGGCGGGTGATGTCGACCTCGGTGCGGTTCGGCTCGCCGCCGACCTGGAGCGGCGCCGGGAACTGGAAGGTCTCGAGGTAGGGCTCCTCGCCCGGGCCGATGCGGCCGCTGGTGGGGAAGCCGGCGATCTTCTGCACGCCCTGCATCGCGTACACGGTCATCTGGTCGAAGACGCCGTCGATCGGACCCGGATCGAAGCGAAGCTCGGCCAGCCGCTGCTCGTAGGCCTGGATCTCGGGGCTCCGGGTGCCCGGGCCCCAACCCTCCCAGGGGACCGGCGGCAGGTCGACGGCCGGGGGCTGCACGACCGCGCTGGGGAGCGTCGTCGTGGTCGGGGGCAGCGTCGTCGTGGTGGTCCTCGTGGTCGTGGTCGTGCTGGCAGTGGTGCTCGGCGCCGGCGCCGGTGCCGCCTCGACCCTCGTCGCGGGCTCGTCACGCAGGAGCGCGCCGGCGGCGGCGACGCCTCCGATCGCGACCAGGGCCCCGATGACGCTCAGGAGGACGCGGGGCCTGAACACCTTCCTCACCAGCCTCACCAGGCCCTTCCGTGACGCGATTGCCACGCATCGTAGCGCGAGCGGGCAAAGTTGACCGGCCGGTCAAGATGAGTAGGGTGACCGACATCCGGGCCGAGCGTCCGGGGCGCAAAGGGGGCACGCCATGCGGTTCTTCGCCTTCCACCTCATGCCCTACACCCAGCTCGCGCCCGAGTACGAGGGACCGGCCTGGGTGACGTGTCCCAACGAGCTCTACGACCCCGCCCTCGGCCACGAGCTCTACAACACGTACCTCGACCAGCTCCTCTACGCCGAGGAGCTCGGCTTCGACGGCGTCTGCGTGAACGAGCACCACCAGAACGCCTACGGCAACATGCCGTCACCCAACCTCATCGCCTCGATCCTCGCCCGCCAGACGAAGCGGATGAAGATCGCGGTCGTCGGCAACGCCCTGCCGCTCTACGACCCGCCGACACGCGTCGCCGAGGAGTTCGCCATGATCGACGTGATCAGCGGCGGTCGCCTCATCGCGGGCATGGTCGTCGGCGGCGGGCCCGAGTACTACTCGTTCTCCGTGAACCCGGCGCACGCGCGCGAGCGGTTCCAGGAGTCGCACGACCTCATCGTGAAGGCCTGGACCGAGCCGGGCCCGTTCGAGTGGGTGAGCAAGCACTACCGCATCCGCTACGTCAACCCGTGGCCCCGCCCGCTCCAGCAGCCCCATCCCGAGATCTGGATCCCGGGCGCCGGATCGGTGGAGACGATGGAGTTCGTCGCCCGTCACCGCTACGCCTACATGGGTATCCCGTACTTCCACGTCGACGTGTTCAAGCGCTACTTCTCGATGTTCCGCGACGCATGCGAAGCCGAGGGCTATGAGGCCGATCCGCTCCAGTACGGATGGCTGCTCCCCATCTACGTGGCCGATACCGACGAGCAGGCGCGCCGGGAGTACGAGGAGCATTTCTGGTACTTCGTGAAGCGTCTGTTGCCGGGCATCACGATCCAGCCGCCCGGGTACACGTCGACGCGCTCGCTCGCCAGCATCCTGAAGTCGGCGGGAACGTTCATGCTCAACATCGACACCTGGGAGCAGGTGGTCGAGGGCCGGTACGCGATCGTGGGATCGCCCGAGACGGTCGCGGGCCAGCTGATCGAGTCGCTGCGCGAGCTCGGCGCCGGGAACCTGCTCGGCTTGTTCCAGCTGGGCAGCCTGCCCGACCACCTCACGCGCAAGAACCTGGCGTTGTTCGCCGAGCAGGTGATGCCGAAGTTGCGGGCCGAGTTCCCCGAGGGCCAGCCGGTGTACCGGCCGCAGGCGAAGGTGGCGTAACGGTGCCTCAGACCCTGGTCGAAGAGGGGCTTGATACGCCCGCGGGCAAGATCCAGCTGTTCCGCGCCGGAACGGGCCCGCCGCTCGTCTACCTGCACTCGGCCGGGGGCGAGTCTTCTCACGCCACGCTGGAGGAGCTCGCCGACTCCTTCGAGGTGCTCGTGCCGGTGTTCCCCGGCTACGGCGAGTCGGAGGGCATCGAAGGCATCGACAGCATGGAAGACGCGGTCTTTCACCTGCTCGACGTGTGGGATCTGGTCGGGCTGGACGCCCCCGCCGTCGTCGGCCTGTCGCTGGGTGGGTGGATGGGCGCCGAGCTCGCGACCCGGTACCCCGAGAAGGTCGGCAAGCTCGTGCTCGTCAACCCGGTCGGCCTCTACATCGACGGTGAGCCCATCGCCGAGATGTTCGGCCGCGGCGCGGGCGAGCTGGCCGAGATGCTGTTCGCCGACCAGACCCATTCCATCGCCGCGGCCATGCACGCGATGGACGACTTCACCGGCGACGTCGGCAAGCAGGTGGAGATCCCGATCGAGATGGTGCTGCCGATGTGGAAGGCGATGTCGGCGACCGCCAAGCTCGGCTGGGACCCCTACCTGCACAACCCGAAGTTGCGGGGCCGGCTCCGGCGGGTGACCGCCCCGACGCTCGTCATCCGCGGCGCGCAGGACGGGATGGTGCCGGCCGCCCACGGCGAGACCTATGCAGCCGAGATACCGAACGCGCGAATCGAGGTGATCGACGGCGCCGCCCACTGGCTCCCGTTCGAGAAGCCGGCCGAGCTCGCAGCGCTGGCGCGCGACTTCGTGGAGTAACTGCGGCGCGGGATCAGGCGGTGGGCTGGCGCTCCTCTTCGAGCAGCTGCTCGAAGGGGTCGGGCTGGAGGAGAGACAGGCGCAGGTCGAGGAGGAAGTCGAGGACCTCCGCCCCGGAGACGAGGTCGCGGGTGCCGAAGCTCTCGAGTGCCTCGTCGATCAGGGTGATCAGTCGGTCCTGCGGGTCCATCAGCCCTCCCTCGATTCCCTCGTTGCCCGTGCCAGTTCTCACTGCAACCTAGTCGCCATGCGTTTCATGCCCGTGTCACGAATGCTACGAACCCGAGAACACGCTGATCAGGGGGATTTCGCGCCGGCGGGACAAGTGTCACATCTCAGACTCGCCCGACTCGAGGCCCCCGGGGCCGGAATCCGGACCCCACGGCCTCGAGTCTCGCGGGTCAAGCCGGCGCGTCGGACTCATCGAGACCCTGCTGGAGCGCGTTCCAGGCCAGGGTGGCGCATTTGATGCGCACCGGGAACTTCACCACGCCCTGGAGAGCTTCCAGGTCTCCCAGGCGCACACCCTCGAGGTCGCGGCTGAGATCGGAGCCGTCGCTCTCGCCCTCGAGCTTCGACTCGTGGATCGACATCAACGCCTTGAACGCCCGGATGAGGCGGCGGATCTCGTCGACCGACTTGCCCTTCACCGCCGCGCTCATCATCGACGACGACGCCTGGCTGATCGAGCAGCCCTGGCCGGCGATCTTGAGGTCGCGCACCTCCCCGCTGCCGATGTCGAGGTAGAGGGTCACCTCGTCGCCGCACAACGGGTTGAAGGCCTCCACCTTGTTGGCCGGCGGGACGGGCAGCTCTCCCTGGTTCCGCGGCGCGCGGTAGTGATCGAGGATGATCTCGCGGTACAGGTCCTCGATTCCGGGCATGGCGGCGCAGCCTACCTAGCTAGATCGCGAAGAACTTCTCGGCGGTGACCAGCGCGTCGACGAGGGCATCGGCGTCGGCTTCGTCGTTGTACACGTAGAACGACGCCCGCGTCGTGGCGGCGACGCCCAGATGCCGCATCAGCGGCTTGGCGCAGTGGTGGCCGGCGCGCACGCACACCGCGTCTTCGTCGAGTACCTGCGAGATGTCGTGGGCGTGGACGCCGTTGAGCAGGAACGAGATCGTCCCGCCGCGCGTCTCCACGTCGTCGGGCCCGTAGATCGTGAGCCGGTCACCGAACCGCTCGTCGAGCGCGCGCAGCGCGTAGGCGGTGAGCTGCTTCTCGTGCAGTCGCACCGCGTCCATGCCGAGCGCCTCGAGGTAGTCGATGGCCGTCGCCAGCCCGGTGGCTTCGACGATCGGCATCGTGCCCGCCTCGAACTTCCACGGGAGCTCGTTGGGTGTGAACCCCTCGCGGCTGACGTCGCTGATCATCTCGCCGCCGCCGAGGAAGGGAGGCATGGCGTCGAGGAGCTCCTCGGGGGCCCACAGCCCGCCGATGCCGGAGGGGCCGAGCATCTTGTGCCCGGTGAAGCCGACGAAGTCGGCGCCCCAGGCCTGCACGTCGACGGGGAGGTGGGGTACGGCCTGGGCGGCGTCGACGAGGACGCGCGCGCCGGCGGCGTGCGCGGCCTCCGCGAGTCGTGGGATCTCGTTGATCGTGCCGAGGACGTTCGACATCCCGCTGACCGCGAGCAGTTTGGCCCCGTCGAGCAGCTGATCGAGGTGCGTGAGATCGAGGTGGTAGTCGTCGGTCAGGGGGATCCAACGCAGCTCGACGCCGCGCTCGGCGGCCAGGATGTGCCACGGCACCACGTTGGCGTGGTGCTCCATGTCGGTGAGCACGATCGGGTCGCCGGCGCGGAGGTTGGCACGCGCCCACGAGTAGGCGACGAGGTTGATCGCCTCGGTGATGTTCTTCGTGAACACGATCTCGCGCATCGAGTCCGCGTTGATGAACCGCGCGACCTTCTTGTGGGCGCCGGCGTAGGCCTCGGTCGACTCCTCCGAGATCGTGTACACGCCCCGGTGAATGTTGGCGTAGTACTCGCGGTAGTGGCGATCCATCGCGTCGAGGACCGACTGCGGCTTCTGCGAGCTGTTGGCGGAGTCGAGGTAGACGAGGCGCTTGCCGTGGACCGTTCGGCGCAGGATCGGGAAGTCGGCCTGAATGCGCGCGACGTCGAGCGGGTCGCGCACCGTGGGAGCGGTCATTCTTTCCCGCTCCCGGCCCTCCGGGCCGGGCCGCTCGGGCCCCGGCTCACTGCGGCGCAGGATACCTGCGCCACGGTCGCTCGCCTCATGCGGCCGCCTCGGTGCGGAACGCGTCGAAGCCCTCGCGCTCGAGACGCTCGGCGAGCTCGACGCCGCCCGACGCCACGATGCGGCCGTCGAGGAGGATGTGCACCGCGTCGGGTGTCAGGTGATCGAGAATGCGGCGGTAGTGCGTGATGAGGAGGATGCCCATCTCGGGCCGCTCCGAGCGCACTTCCTCGATGCCGTGGGCGACGACTTTCAACGCGTCGATGTCGAGGCCGGAGTCGGTCTCGTCGAGCACGGCCACGTCGGGTTCCATGAGTGCCATCTGGAGGAGCTCGTTGCGCTTGCGCTCGCCGCCCGAGAAGCCCTCGTTGAGGTACCGCTCGGTGAAGCGCTCGTCCATCCCGAGCCGCTTGGTCCACTCGATGAGCGCCATCCGCACCTCGAGCACCGAGAGGTCTTCGATGCCCTTGCGCGCCGCCATCGCCTGACGGAGGAAGTTCAACACGCTCACGCCCGGGATCTCCTCCGGGTGCTGGAAGCCGAGGAAGAGCCCCCGGGCGGCCCGGTCCTCGGTGGGGACGTTGGTCACGTCCTCTCCCCGCAGGAGGATCCGGCCGCTCGTCACGGCGTACGAGGGGTTGCCCAGCAGCGTGCTCGCCAGGGTCGACTTGCCCGAGCCGTTGGGGCCCATGAGGGCGTGGAGCTGGCCTTCGGGCACGGCGAGCGAGACCCCGCGCAGGATCCCATGGCCCTCGACCGACACGTGGAGGTCGTCGATCTCGAGCACCGGCGTAGCGCTCATGCGTCCGATTGTAATAACACTATGGACGTAGTGGAAATCCGGGTCGGGCGTGGTCAGCCCGGGACTGCCAGCGAGAGGGCGAAGTCGCCCGGCGGGTCGGCCCACCACCCGGCGATCGCCAGGCCGGCCGCACCCAGCTCGGCCTCGATGCGCTCGCGCCGGAACTTGGCGCTGATCTCGGTGCGCATCTCCTCACCGGCGCCGAAGCGGACTTCCAGGTCGAGATCGCGCACGCGGGCGGTCTGCGCCGACGAGCTGCGGAGCCGCATCTCGATCCACTCCTCGTCCGGCACCCATCGGGCCACGTGCTCGAAGCGCTCGTCGACGAAGTCGGCGCCCAACTCCCGGTTGAGCACCGAGAGCAGGTTGCGGTTGAACGCGGCGGTGACGCCCGCGGCGTCGTCGTAGGCCGCCTCGAGGCGGGCGGGCTCCTTCACCAGGTCCGTGCCGAGGAGGAACGCGTCACCGGGGGCGAGGCCGGCGGCGATCTCGGCGAAGAATCCCGCTCGGGCCGGGGGTGCGAGGTTCCCGATCGTCCCGCCGAGGAACGCGATCAGGCGCCGTCCGCCTGGCGGCAACAGCCCGAGGTGACGCTCGAAGTCGCCGACGACCGCGTGCACGTCGATGCCGGGAAGCTCGCGCTCGATCGCGCCCGCGGCCGCGCGCAGGGTCGGCTCGCTGACGTCGAACGGCACGAAGCGTGTCAGCGTGCCCGCGTCGGCGAGTGCGTGCAGCAGGAGCCGCGTCTTCTCCGACGTGCCCGAGCCGAGCTCCACCAGCGTGTCGGCGCCGGTCGCGCGGGCGATCTCGCCGGCGCGCACGGACAGGATCGCCCGCTCGGCCCGGGTCGGGTAGTACTCGGGCAGCCGGGTGATCGCGTCGAACAGCTCGCAGCCACGCTCGTCGTAGAACCACTTGGGCGGAAGGTCCTTGGGCCGCGCGGTCAGGCCCGTCCGGGCGTCGTGCTCGAGCGCCTTCCGGAGGTCGTCGGGACCGAGATGGACCTCGACGCGCACGCGCGGCGACGTCGAGGAAGTCGAGGTCATGGCAGCGAGGTCAGAGGCTGGTGATCTTGGTGTCGTTGAAGTCGACCTCGACGAGCGAGCCGTCGTGGACCGCTTCCCACGCCGGATCGCTGTCGTGGGGTTCCGACGCCACGATCGTGGTGCCGTCGACGAGGCGGTTGTCGAGCACGAAGAGCGAATTGCGCCAGGCCGTGGCGGCGATGCGCTTGCCGTCGGTGAGCAACAGGTTGAGGCGGGCGGTCGTGACCGACTCGACCGACTTCACCACGTCGGCCAGCGCCTGACCGGGCGCCGCGCCGGCATCGAGGCGGTCGAGCACGAGCCCGAACAACAGCTCCGAGTCGGAGGCGCCGAGGATGCCGGTGGCGCGCCGCTCGGTCAGTTCCCGACGAAGCTCCCGGCCGACGCCGTGCTGGAAGCCCGGGATGAGCCCGTTGTGCGAGAACAGCCAGCGTCCTTCGAGGAAGGGCGGCGTGCCCGTCTCCTCGACGGGCATGCCGGGCGACGCCGACCGCACCGCCGCCACGATGGCGGTCGAGGCGATCAGACCGGCGATGCTGGCGAACGACTGATCGGTCCACATCGGCCGCGGCGTGCGGTACCGGGCGGGCTTCGGTCGCCGGTTGAAGTCGTACCAGCCGACGCCGAAGCCGTCGGCGTTCACGGTGCCCTGGGTCTGGTAGCGAGGTTCGTACGCCTGCCGCACGAGCGAGTGCTCGGGCGTGAGCAGCAGCGACTCGAGCGTGGTACGGGCACCGAGATAGGCGACGTGGCGGCACATCGTCAGGAGTCTCTCGCACAACGGAACCCGGCGAAGATCTGCCGGCGGATCGGGTAGTCCCAGTTCCGGAAGGTTGCCCGCGCCGCGACCGACGGGTGCGCGCCCCACGAGCCGCCGCGCAGCACCTTGTACTCGGGCCCGAAGAACACCTCGGAGTACTCACGGTAGGGAAAGGCCCGAAACCCGGGGTAGCCGGCGAAGTCGCTGGCCGTCCACTCCCACACGTCGCCCACCATCTGGTGGCAGCCCCAGGGGCTCACGCCGTCGGGACGGCTGCCGATCGGGTCGGGACCGAAGCGCGTTCCGCTTCCGTTCACGTGGGCCAGGTTCGCGTGCGCCGGCGTGGCCGGTCCGTCGCCCCACGGGTGGCGGAGCTTGGTGCCGGCGGCCGGATCCCACGTGGCCGCCTTCTCCCACTCGGCCTCGGTGGGGAGCCGCTTGCCGCGACAGCGGCTGTAGGCGTCGGCCTCGTACCAGCACACGTGCTGCACGGGCTCGTCCGCCGGCAGGGGCTCCCAGCGCCCGAAGCGACGACGCTCCCAGCCCGCTCCCGCCGCCCGCCAGAACTCGGGATGCTCGAGCCCTGCCTCTGTCCGCCAGGCCCACCCGGCGTCCGTCCACCACTGCGGATCGTCGTAGCCGCCGGCGGCGACGAACTCGACGTAGGCGCCGTTCGTGACGGGCGCGGTGTCGATCCAGAAGGGCGCCACCTCGACGGCATGCGCCGGGCGCTCGTTGTCGTAGGCCCACGGGTCGTCGTCGGTGCCCATGACGAACGTCCCGCCGTCGACGAGCACCTCGCCGGGCACGTTTTGGCGTCGTGTACCCCCAACAGTTGTGGGTAGGTGACGCCAAAACGTGTTCTCCATCAACTGGAGGGTGGCGAGCATGGTCTCGTCGTGCTGGTGCTCGTGCTGCACGATCATCCGGTAGACGAAGCCGTTCTCGAGCAGCGGCACCGTGCGCTCGAGGTCGACCGTGGCGAGCACGTCGAGGGCGCGCTTGCGCACGTCGGCGGCGAACTCGCGCGCCTCGATCGGGTCGAGCATGTCGAGATCGGGACGCTCGCGACGCGGGTGCTTGAACGCGTCGTACACGTCGTCGAGGCGCGGCACGGTCGGCGTTGCGCGCGCGACGGTGCGCAGCAGCCACAGCTCCTCGAAGTGGGCGACATGGCCGAGGTCCCAGCACAGGGGCGACATCAACGGCGACACCTGCCGGGTCTGGTCGGCGACGGGCACCGGGTCGAGCAGCGCGAGCGTACGGTCCCGCGCTTCGCCGAGCGCGTCGGCCAGTGCGGCCTTCGTCGCGTCCGTCGCGCTCATGCCCACGTGAGCTCGACGAAGCGGTCGGACGTCGGGAGGAGCGTCCCGTCCTCGGCCCACTCGGTGAGGCGATCGTCGGCGGGACAGCGGCCCCGTGCCGAGTAGCGGTCGTGGAACGCGGCCACCGCCGCGATCGTGGCGGCATCGCTGCCCAGGCGCGAGAGCGCGTCGAGGGTCGCCTCGAAGCAGGCGCGGGCCGAGGCGGCGAGCTGGGGTTGGTCGAGCCCGTGGCGAGCGGCCTCCCGCCACATTCCCCGGGTGGGCTCGACCGCGTCGGCGCAGGCAGCGGCGGCGTCGTCGTCGGCCACCAGGGTGACGGCGACCGCCACCGCGACCCGCCACCACGGGTCGGGGAGGGCGTCGACCATGCGCAGCTCGAGCCACCCTCGCGGCCGGACGGGGGGAAACAGCGTCGTGAGGTGGTACTCGAGGTCGGAGAGCGTCGGGAAGCCGAGCTCGTGGCCGTGCTCGATCCACTCCGCGAACGTGGGTGGCGCGAGAAGCGGCGCGAACGTGCGCTGGTCGCGCCGGATCAGCATCACGTGGGCGTCGAGGGCGTAGTCGGCCCATTCGGCGCGGCAATCGGCGCGCCCGTCGGCGGCAGCGGCGGTACGGCAGGCGTCGATGTCGGACCACACCGCCTGACGGCGCGACCGCCATCCACTGGGCCACGCGCCCGCGCCGATGGGCGAGTTGGCGAACGCGCCCGCCAGGGTGGGGCCGAGGTCGTGGGCGCGACGCCAGCGGGTCTCGGCAGTGGCGGAGTCGCGGCCGAGGTCGACGTTCACCTGCACCGCGGCGGTGGCGCGCATCATCGTGCGCCCGGCGGCGCTCTGCGAGTCGAAATACGCCTCCATGGCGTCGTATCGGGGGCCGCCGACCCGGCGTGGTGGCGCGGGCCGGGGGTCGAAGCCGATGCCGACGAGCCCGACGCGTGCCCGAGCCAGATCCCGGGTGAGCGTGGCGGCGTCGGCGGCGAGGGCGGCGCACGCGGGGCCGATCCCGCGCAGCGGAGGGGAGCTGAGCTCGACCTGACCGCCGGGCTCGAGGGTCAGGCGGCTGCCGGCGGGCATGGTCTCGATGCCGGCCAGCGTCTCGGCGGGAAGGGGGCCGGGGGGAAGGGGATCGTCGGGCCGGGCGAGGTCGACGGGAAGCCACTCGACCTCGACACCGACCCGGCTCTCCGAGGTGGCGGGAGCGAAGCAGGAGTCGTCGACGAAGCGGCGGACGTCGTGAGCGGTGAGGGTGCGCTCGCGCGAGGGCACGCTGCTACCGGTGCCCAAAGTGGGCGGTGACCCAGTCGAGGTTACGGACCGGTGACAGCCACAGCTTGTGGCGGTTGGTCGTGTTCACGGTGCTCCTGTCATGGTGCTGTCTTCATTCGTTACGCCGGCGCCGAGGGTCTCACCGGCGCCGACGGTTTCACCGTCGCGGCCTCGACCGTCGCTGTCGTCGGCGGCCTCGTCGAGCGACGTGCGCAGCGCCCGGTAGATGGCGTCGGGCGTCAGCACGCCGACGAAGTCGTCGTCGTCGACGACCGCCACCCAGCCGTAGTCGGTGAGCAGCATCGCCGCGAGCGCGTTCTCGAGGTAGTCGTCGGTCGAGACCCACGCCTCGACGCGCTCGGTCCGGTCGGCGACGGTGCCGGACCCGGCGGCGTTGGCGGCGCGCACGTGGCCCCGCAGCTTCGAGTCGCCGTTCACGACCGCAACCCAGCTCGCGCCCAACTGGTTCATGGCGGTGCGGGCGTCGTCGAGCGAGTCGGTCGGCTGCACGGTCGGCGGGTGCTCGAGCGACTCGGCGTCGATGGGCGTCACCTTCAGCCGCTTCAGCGCCCGGTCGGCGCCGACGAAGTCGGCGACCATCGGTGCCGCCGGGTTCCCGAGCACCTCGGCGGGGGTGTCGTACTGCATGAGGATCCCGCCGATGTCGAGGATGGCGATGCGGTCGCCCATCTTGACCGCCTCCTCGATGTCGTGCGTGACGAACACGATGGTCTTGCGGACCTCGTCCTGGAGGCGCAGGAACTCGTCCTGGAGCCGCACGCGGGTGACGGGGTCGATGGCGCCGAACGGCTCGTCCATGAGCAGCACCGGCGGGTCGGCCGCCAGCGCCCGCACGACGCCGACGCGCTGGCGCTGGCCTCCCGACAGCTGCGCCGGGTAGCGAGCGCGGTACGTGGCCGGATCCAGCCCCACGAGGTCGAGGAGCTCGTCGACCCGCCTGGTCACGCGGCCGCGGTCCCAGCCGAGCAGGCGGGGGACGGTGCCGACGTTCGCCGCGATCGTCTGGTGCGGGAACAGACCGACCTGCTGGATCACGTATCCCATTCGTCGCCGCAGCTCGACGGGATCGCCCTCGGTGACGTCGTCGCCGTCGAGGAAGATGCGGCCCGAGGTCGGCTCGATCAGGCGGTTGATCATCTTCAACGTCGTCGTCTTCCCGCAGCCCGACGGGCCGACCAGTACGCAGATCTCGCCTTCGGGGACCTCGAGCGTCAGCTCGTGCACCGCGACGGTGCCGTTGGGGAAGCGCTTGCTGACGGACTCGAGGCGGATCATGAGGCGGCGAACGCCTCCCCTTGTCTCGCTCACTCGCTCGGCTGAATCAGCGGCGTAGTGCCGGCGCGGAGTGCCGCTCGTTCGCTGAGCGAGGCTAGTGCGGCCGTGGTCGGCCCTGGTGGCGCGCCTGCGCGACCTGCCGGAAGATGGTTGCGAAGCGGTCATTCTCGTCGGGTGGCTGGAGTGACCGCCGGCCTCGCCGGGTGGCGGGATCGGTCTCCGCCACGAGGAGATCGATGATGGCGCCCGCGAGCGCCGCCGGGTCGCGCGGGCGAACCGCCCGGCCACTGCCGGGAGCGGCCCGGCCGAGGATCTCCGGCGGGCCACCGGCGTCGCTGACGACCACCGGTACGCCGCTCGCGAGGGCTTCGACGGCCACGAGGCCGTAGGGCTCGGGCTCGGTGGACGGCAGCGCGAACAGGTCGAGGTCGGCGTAGAGCTCGGGCATGTCCGTACGCGGCCCGAGCCAGTGCACGCCGTCGAGGCCGGCGGCACGGGCCTCGAGCGCGGCGGCGAGCGCCTCCTTGCCCGTGACCGCGCCTCCGGCGACGACCAGGTGCATGTCGGGGCGGGCCCGCTTGGCCTGCTCGTACGCGTCGAGCAGCACGTCGAAGCCCTTCCAGCTGTCGATACGGCCCGCGGCGCCCACCAGCGGAGCGTCGTCGGGGACGCCGACGAGGCGCCGGAAGGTGCCCGCGTGATCGGGACGGAACTCGCGCGGATCTGCGGTCTCGTACACGATCTCGACGTCGCGCCGGTCGAGCTGGTCGGCGATCGCCGCCGACATGCAGATCACCCTGGTGGCGAAGCGCCGAACGAGGAAACGCTCGACACGGAGCGCGGCCGGCGACTGCACGACGATCTCGCGCGCGTGCCAGACGTGCGGGCGACGGAGGAGGGCAGCCGCGGCCCAGCCGTAGAGCGAGTGCAGCGAGTTGGTGTGCATCACGTCGACGCCGAGGCGCCGCGCGAGGTGCACGAGCCGAGCGACCGCGAAGGGCCAGCCGGCGCCATAGGCGACCCAGTCGCGCGCGCCGTGAGTGAGCGACAGCCGTGACATCGGAACGACGTGGAGGGTCGCGCCCGCGGCCGTGAGCTCCGCGTGCATGGGCGACGGCGCGGGCAGGGCGATGTGGCAGTCGAACTCGTCGGATGGCAGGCTGCGAACCATTCGCAGGAGCGCCTGATCCGACCCGCCGCGCTCGGCGACCGGTTGGACGGAGAGCAGCCGGATCATGCGTGTCGCCCTCAACCTCGAGCAGTTGCTCCAGACCCCGCCGGGCGGGGTCGGTCGCTATACGGCGGAGCTGGCGAGGCTACTGCCGGGCCTCGGCGGCGGCGATCCCGACTCCGTGGAGCTCGTGCCCTTCGTCGCGCGCCACCGTGATGTCGACGTGCGCGCCGCGCTGGAAGCATTCGGGCTCGACGGCCTCGATCCGGTCGTGCTCCCCTTACCCCGACCCGTTCTCTACGACGCCTGGCACGTCGCGGGCGTGCCCGGACTGGGCGGTGTCACCCGCCGGCGCGGCGAGCTCGACATCGTGCACGCGCCGTCGGTCGCGGTCCCCCCGAAGGGGCACTACGGCCTGGTCGTGACGGTGCACGACGCCGCGCCGCTGCTCTTCCCCGAGACGTACCCGCGGCGAGGCCGCTGGTTCCACCGGCGGGGTATCGCCGCCGCCGCTCGACGGGCCGACCTCGTCATCACGGTGTCGCAGGCGGCGGCGGACGAGATCGACGAGCACACCGACATCCCGATGGCGCGCGTGCGCGTGGTGCCCAACGGCGTCGACCTCGCCGAGGCGTCGGACGCGGACGTCATGGCGGCGCGCGCCGCGTTCGACCTCGGGGACCGGCCGTACGTCCTCTGGCTCGGCAGCCTCGAGCCCCGCAAGAACGTGGGCGTGCTGGTGGAGGCGTTCGCCCGCTGGGCCGCCACCAGCGACGTGCCCCATCAGCTCGTGCTCGCCGGGCCCGCCGGTTGGGTGGAGAATCGCGACGCGGTGCTGGCGCCCGCCCGCCGCCTCGGCGACCGGGTGCGCACGATCGGCCGGGTGGGCGACCGCCACCTCCGCGGCCTCTACCGGGGCGCCGACGTGTTCGTGTTGCCGAGCCGGCACGAGGGCTTCGGCATCCCCGTGCTCGAGGCAATGGCGCAGCGCACGCCGGTGATCGCGTCCGACATCGCCGCGTTGCGGGAAGTCGCCGGCGACGCCGCCCGGCTCGTGACCGCCGACGATCCCGACATGTGGGCGGGTGCGCTCGACGAGCTCGTGCACGATCGCGACCGGCACGCCGATCTCAGCGCGGCCGGTCGCCGCCGGGCAGAGCTGTTCTCGTGGGAACGCTGCGCGACCGAGACGCGAGCGGTGTACCGGGAGGCGGTCGCGCTGCGCCACTAGTCTCTTCGCTCGTGGCCCCACGCGCGCTCGGTCTGCGGGCAGCGTCATGATCCTGGCCAACGGGCCCGACTCCTTCATCTGGTGGTCGTGGGTCGGCGACCACCTCGACGACATCACCTTCCGGCTCCGACAGCACATCACGCTGACGGTCGTGTCGGTCGTGCTCGGGGTGCTGATCGCGGTTCCGCTCGCCATCGTCGCCAGCCGGCGCCGCGCCCTCTACACACCGCTCCTCGTCATCGGCTCGATCCTGTACACGATCCCGTCGCTGGCGGCGTTCGTGCTGCTCATCGAGTGGACGAGTCGCCGCGACGCCGCACTCATCGTGCTCACCAGCTACACGATCCTCGTGCTCGTACGGAACACCGTGACCGGGCTCGACGGCGTCCCCGCAGAGATCAAGGAGGCGGCGCGAGGCATGGGGTACTCGCCGTTCCGAATGCTCGTGCGCATCGAGCTCCCGATCGCGGTCCCGTCGATTGTCGCCGGCATCCGGATCGCCACCGTCACCAATGTCGGTCTCGTGACCGTCGCCGCGCTGATCGGGC
>JBOGFJ010000243.1:0-3908 GCA_050743385.1 Acidimicrobiia bacterium | reverse complement strand
CGAACGGCCACCTGGTCGTCGCCGGGCGACGCGGTCCGCCGCTGCCGCTGGCGCGGCTCGTCGCCCGCGGCGAGGCCGTGCGCGTCGACGAGCGATCGATGGCGTTCAGCGACGACGAGCTCAGCCGTTTCGCCGGGCTCCGAGGCGTGAGCGCCGATCGCATGGCCGGATGGGGGAGATGGCCCGCCCTCGTGGAGCTGGTGGCGAGCGCGGGTGCTCCGGTCGCGCGCGAGTTCCTCTGGGAAGAGCTGCTCGGCAAGATGGAGCCGGAGCGCCGCCGAGCGCTCGCCGTGCTCGCCGCCGTTGGCGAAGCGGACCAGGCGACGCTCGCGGCTGCGCTGGAGCGCCCGGTCGAGCTCGACGACCTCGTCGCGGACCTCCCTCTCGTGCTGCGTGGCGCCGACGGGACGTGCACGCTCCATGCGCTCTGGGCCGAGCCGCTCGCCGGTGAGCTCGACGCCGTCGAGCGCCGGGGTGTGCTCGAGCGCTCCGGGCGCCACCTACGTTCCCGCCGCGATCTCGGCGGCGCGTTCACGTTGCTCGCCGGGGCGGGGGCATGGACGGCGGTGAGCGACGTCGTGCGCGACGCCTGCTCTCTGAGGCGTGGCCACACCCCGCTCGGGGTGCTCGAGGCGTGGCAGGCGCGCCTTCCCGAAGAGGTCGCGTCGGCGCCCGAGGGGCGACTCCTCGACGCGCTCGTGGTCAAGACCCGCGAAGCCGACCCGGCCGCCGCCCTCGAACGCTTCGAGACGGTGCGCCGGCGCTTCGCCGATGGCGACGACGCGAGCGGGGAGCTGATCTGCCTTCCCCATCTCGCGCAGTTGGGATTCTGGTCGGGCGATCGTGAGATCGTCGGGCACGCGCTCGCCCGTACGTTCGAGCTGGAAGAGCGGGGTGAGCGCGATGCGGTCGAGCTCGCGCGCCTTGGTCGAGCGGTGATCGCCTTCGTCGGCGGCCGCTACCACGACGCCATCGCAGAGTTGGACACCATGCGGAGCGCCGGGGCGCAGGAGTGGGACGACGTCATCCGTTCCCTCACGGCGGAATCGTTGCTGGCACTGGGTGATCCCGTCGCCGCGGTGGCGGTGGCCGAGGGGAGGAGCGAGTTCCGGCCGATCGCGGCGGACACGCTCCCGGGGGCCTTGTGGCTCGCCGGCCGGGTCGACGCCGCCGTGGCCGAGCAGCTCGACCGGGACGACCTCCCGTCTGCGAGCCGCCAGCTCCAGGCCGCGTGGGCACAGCGGAGCCGGTTCGAGGCGTTCATCGGGCGCCTGGCCGAGGCGCGTGCGCATCTCGAACGGTGTGAGCAGCTCGGCCCGCCGGGGAGCGTCCAGGTGCTCGCGCGCCTGGCGATGGCCCGGGCTGCGATCGCCGTCGCCGACGGCGACGAAGAGCTCGCGACCCGCGAGCTCATGGAATTCGCCGCCGAGCACCCCTTCGACGACGAGCCTGCCTGGCACGCGCTGCGGCGTGGCCTCGCGCTCACGTACGTGCTCGTGCCGCACTCACGGGAGTACTGGGACGCCGAGAAGCTCGGGCTCGCCTTCGCGACGGCGCGGGACCTCGCCCGGGCGATCATCGCCCTCCGGGAGCGGGGCTCGACGCGCGTGGTCGCGCAGCTCGCGCTCCCGGAATCCGGCGTTGTTCGCAGCTGCCTCCCGCTCCCGTGGGCGGTTCGGCTGGCCACCGGCCTCGCCATCCAGAGCGCACCCCCGGTCGGCCTGCTCGATGCCCTGGGTCCGGCGGCACGGCCCTGGCTCCGGCAGCTGGCCGGCGACGCGCCGCGCCCGATCGCGACGGCAGCGCGGCGGCTGCTGGCCGAGCTCCCCGCCGTGCCGCCCTTCCGCCTCGAAGTGCGGGTCCTCGGGCCGCTCGAGTTGCGGCGTGACGGCGTCGTGATCGGCGCCGCCGACCTGCGCCGAGAGCGCGTCCGGCACCTGCTCGGGTACCTCGTCCTCCATCGGGGCGGCGCCCCGCGCTCGGAACTTGCGACCGCGCTCTGGCCCGACCACGCCCCCGACGCCGCCGCCAACAACCTGCGCGTGACGCTCTCGTATCTTGTCCGCGGGCTCGAACCCGATCGTCCCGATGGCGCACCCTCGTCGTTCGTGCGCGACGACGGTGAGCGCCTCGTCCTCGTCGGTGGTGATCATCTCGAGGTCGACGCGTGGGCGTTCGATGCCCATCTCGCCGCCGCGAGCACCGCGGAACGCGACGGTGCCCTGTCGCTCGCGCTCGATGCCTACGGCCGCGCCGTCTCCAGCTGGCGGGGACCCTTGCTCGCCGACGTGACCGCGGCCTGGGCTGAGCCAGAGCAGGAACGGCTGCGGGTTCGGTACCTCGAGGCCGCCACCCGGCGCGGGGAGCTGCTGCTCGCGGCGGGCGAGACGCACGAGCCGGAGCTGCTGGCGGGCGCCGTGCTCAGGCTCGAGCCGTGGTCGGAGCGCGCGTACCGGCTCCTGATGGGCACCCATCTCGAGCGGGGCGACCGGCCCGCCGCCCTCCGCACCCTCGAGCGGTGCCGGGCGATGTGCGCCGACCTCGGGGTGGAGCCCGAACCCGAGACGAGGATGCTCGAGCGCCGGCTGGCCGAGCCCCGCCCGCTAACGCCCGGCTAACGACGGCGAGTGAGGCTGCGGCGATGTTCCGCGAGCCCGCCCGCCTCCGAGACGACCTCCTGAAGGTCGCACGCGACGCGGTGCGGTCGGCGGAGCGGTACGGCGTCGACCCCGTGCTCGCGGCGGAGGTGATCGGCGACGCCTGGCTCGACACCCATCCCGACCTCGAGGTCGTCGAGCCGACCGACCAACCCGCGCCCGGCACCGTCTCGGCCGACCGGGCGTTCACGCTCGAGCCGTCGCGGGGTGTCGAGGCGCTCGCGTTCGTCGTCTACGGGAACGTCGGCGACTCCGCCGCCGGCATCATCCTGCGGCTCCCGGGCGAGCACCCCGACTCGTTCGAGGTGGTGGCGATACGCGAGACGTCCGCCGGTGGCACGCCGGACGCGATCCGGGCCGCCTTCTACGGCTAATGCCTCGCTAATGGTCGGAGCGAACGATGCGTCGACTGGCCGGCGGCGGCCGGCGAGGAGGAAACCAGACATGCGACACCTGAGTGCGCGGCGGTGGCTCACGGCCCCGGTGGCGGCGTTGACCATCCTGACCCTCGGCGCCTTCGGCGGCGACGGCGACACGAACGACAAGATCAAGAACAAGGCCGACGACGGCAAGGCCCTGATCGATGACGAGTTCGTCGACGACGACAACGGCTGGGGCGGCGAGTCGTCACCCGAGCTCGAAGTGGTGGTGAACGAGGAAACCGACACCCTCGACTACCTCGTGCATCAGGACATGGACCGCTTCATCGAGTACTTCCCCGACGTCCTGACACCACGGATCGACAAGCTGCGTGACGTCGAGCTCGAGGCCGACGTGAGCTTCACGCCGCCGGGCGTGGCCGGCCTGGAGTGCCGCGTTGCCGACCCTTCGGGCGAGTCGGGCGACTTCTCTTCCTACATGTTCGTCGCCTACCCCGATGGCCACGTGTCGATCTCCAAGATGCCGGCCGAGGGCAACGAGCCGGAGCCGCTGGCCACCACCGACGGCGAGGCCCCGCTCTTCGACGACCCGGGCGAGGGTTTCCTGCACGTGGGCGCGGAGTGCATCGGCGGCAAGGGCGGCAAGCCGGTCCGTCTCGCCATGTCGATTGACGGCGAGACCGTGCTGACCGCGAAGGACGCCGACGACCCGCTGCCGACCGGGGGCGTGCTCCTGCTGGGTGCGAAGTCGAGCGATGCGATCGAGGAGATCGGCTTCCAGCCGTACGCCGTCGTGTGGGACACCTTCACGCTCACGGCGCGGTAAGCCGGGCCGGTGGGCTGGGACAGGGGCGGGGGCGCCGCGCGAGCG
>JBOGFJ010000242.1:0-3746 GCA_050743385.1 Acidimicrobiia bacterium | reverse complement strand
GGCCGGATCGAGAACCGTCGTGGCATGGCGACCTCCTGTTCCGTCGCAGACAGGATGCCCGGCTCGCGGCCTATTGACCCTCGAACCTCGGTGCGCGCTTCTCACCGAAGGCAGCCAGACCCTCTTGGAGATCGCGGCTGCGTACCGCGGCGTCTTCGAGCGTGCTGATCTCGTTGCACGCCGCGTCGTCGAGATCCCGCGCGCGGGCAACGAGGTTGAGGGCCCGCTTGTGCCCAGCGACGGTCAACGGCGCGAGGGCGGAGATCTCGTCGCCGAGCTCCAGTGCGGCGGCGAGCGCGTCGTCGGCCGCGCGGTGCACGAGCCCCATCCTCGTCGCCTCGTCGCGCTCGACCGTGCGACCGGTGATGAGGAGGTCACGCGCCGCTGCCTGCCCGACGAGCAGGGCGAGCCGCTGGATGTTGGCCGGGCTCAGCACGAGGCCGAGCCGCGCGGCGGGAATGCCGAACGTGGCGGTCGGCCCCGCGACCCGGAGGTCGCAACCGACCGCGAGCTGGGTGCCGGCGCCGAGCGCAGGCCCGTTCACCGCCGCGATCACCGCGCCGGGGAAGTCGATGACCGCATCCATCAGCTGCTCGAACGCCGGTCGCAGCGTGTCTTCGGCGCTGCGCTCCTCGCCCTCGAAGCGGGTCACGAGGTCGTCGCCGGCGCAGAACGCCGTGCCCGCGCCAGTGATCACGATCGCGCGCAGCGCCTGCGCCGCCTCGATGTGCCCGCGCAGCTCGTCGCACAGCTCCGCGTTGAGGGCGTTGCGACGCTCCTGGCGATCGATGGTGGCGAGCCCGACGAGTCCCCGGGGCTCCCAACGGATCACGACTCGTCGATGAGGGCGATGAGGTCGCCCTCCTGCACGACGTCCTCGGGTGCGACATGGAGCTCGCGGACGACGCCCGGTGTCTCCGTGACCACCGGGATCTCCATCTTCATCGACTCCAGGATCACGATCTCGTCGCCCTCGGCCACCATCTGACCCTCGTCGACGACGACCTGCCACACGTTCGCCGTGATCTCCGCTCGTATCTCCGCCATCTCTTCTCGCTCGCTCACTGCGGGCCGGGATACCCGGCCCGCGGGCGCTCGCTCGCTGGGCGAGCTCCCTGCGCTCGCTTCGCTCGCTTCGGTCGCCGCACTCTAGACAGGGAGCACGCCGTGCTTGCGCCAGGGGCGGTCGACGCGCTTGTCACGCGAGAGCTGCAGGCCCTGCCAGATCGCCCGGCGGGTGTCGGCAGGGTCGATCACCTCGTCGAGCTGGGCATGGCCGGCGGCGATGTAGGGGTCGATGTTCTGGCGGATCTCCTCGGCGAGCTCGAGGCGCTTGGCGGCGCGCTCCTCCTCGGGGACAGCTTCGATCGTCTTGCGGTGGATGATGTTGACGGCGCCGTCGGGGCCCATGACCGCGATCTCGGCCGTCGGCCACGCAACGATGTAGTCGGCCTCGTAGGCCGTGCCGTTCATCACGAAGTAGCCGGCGCCGTAGCTCTTGCGCATGACGACGCTGATCTTGGGCACCGTCGCCTCCGACACCGCGAACAGCATCTTGGCGCCGTGGCGGATGATCCCCTGCTTCTCGACTGCCGAGCCGACGATGAACCCCGGCACGTCGTGGAGGAACACGAGGGGGATCCCGAACGCGTCGCACAGCCAGACGAAGCGTGCGACCTTGTCGGCGGAGTTCACGTCGAGCGCGCCGCCGAGCACCATCGGCTGGCTCGCCACCACCCCGATCGGATGGCCGCCGACACGCGCCAGGCCCGTGAGCACGTTCTTCGCCCACTCCGGCTTCATCCACAGCACGTCACCGTCGTCGGCGACCGCGTGAACCACCTTGCGCATGTCGTACGCACGACGGGGCGCGGTCGGCACGATGTCGTAGAGCTCCTCGACCCGCCGGTCGACGGGGTCGCTCGACTCGACGACGGGGGGCGACTCCTGGTTGTGCGCAGGGAAGTAGGAGAGGTACTTGCGCACGACCTCGAGGCACTCCCGATCGTCGCCCACCTCCAGGTCGGCGACGCCCGACACCTTCGTATGGACGGCCGACCCGCCCATCTCCTCCTCGGTCACGTCCTCGCCCACCGCCGCCTTCACGAGATGGCGCCCACCCAGCGCCATCGACGACGTGCCCTTCACCATCGGGACGAAGTCGGCGAGCGCGGGGATGTAGGCGGTGCCGGCGGCGCAGTGCCCGAGCATCGCCGCCACCATGGGTACGACGCCGCTCATCGCAACCTGCTCGCGGAACAGCGCGCCCGCCCCCGCGAACGTGGAGCCGCTGGTCGCCTGGATGCGGGCACCGGCGGAGTCGAGCAGCCACACGAACGGGATGCGCTGACGGACCGCGAGCTCCCGCAGGCGCGACATCTTGTGCTCGCCCACCTGCCCCATCGACCCCGCCATCACGGTGAAGTCGTAGGCGCCGATCGCCACCCGGCGGCCGTCGATGTCGCCGACGCCGGTGACGGCACCGTCGGCGGCGAGGTAGCGGTCGCCAAGCCCGGCATCCATGTGGTCGGCCAGCAGTCCGTACTCCACCCACGTTCCGGGGTCGAGGAGGATATCGAGACGCTCACGGACGGTCAGCTTGCCGTGGGAGTGCTGGCGCTCGACCCGGTCGGGTCCGCCCATGGCGAGAGCGCGATCCCGCCGCTCCTTCAGCTCGCCGACGAGCGGGCCCCAGTCGTGGACGTCGCCGCCACCGGTGGACGCAGGCGTCATGCGCTCATGCTTCCACGGCGAAGAGCTGCCAATCGCCGGGCACACCCTTGAGCTCGTACCGCCCCCGATCGGCGAACTCGATACCGGATCCCGCGACAAGGTCGCGCACCGTGCTCGTCACTAGTACCTCGCCCGGGCCGGCCAGCGCCGACACGCGCGCGCCGATGTGCACCGCGATCCCGGCGAGATCGTCGCCGCGCAGCTCGCACTCGCCAGTGTGCAGGCCGGCGCGAACTTCGAGGCCGAGGTCGCGCGCCGCCTGCCCCATCGCCTGCGAGCACTGGATCGCACGGCCGGGCCCGTCGAACGCGGCCAGGAAGCCGTCGCCGGTCGTGCCGACCTCCTCACCCCGGAACCGGCTCAACTCCCGCCGAACGACGGTGTCGTGCGCATCGAGCAGCTCGCGCCACCGCCGGTCCCCCAGTGCGGCTGCCCGCTCGGTCGAGCCCACGATGTCGGTGAACACCACCGTCTTCAGGACCCGGTCGATCGCGACGGGCGGGTCGTGGCGCCTCCCGGTCAGGAACTCCTCTACCCCGTCGAGCGCGTCGGCCTCGCCACCCTCCGACCCGTTCAGGTGCCACGTGCCGGCGAGCTCGAGCAGCCGGGCGCCGGGGATCTCGTCGGCCAGATACCGGCCGCACTCGACGGGGACGGCGTTGTCTCCAGTGCGGTGAACGACCAGCGTGGGCGCGTTGATCGCAGTCAGCGCGCTGCGGACATCGATCTCGCAGTTCCGGTGCATGATCTCGCGCACCATCCTGGGTGTCGCCGCGGTGCGCTCGTATCGCGCGATGAAGGCAGTGGTCTCGGGGTCGGTCGCGATGTTGGAGATAAAGAACCGCAGCGCCTTTCCCGTGTTCCAGCGGGCGACGAGGCCGTCGATGAACGACTCGATGAAGGCGGGATCGACCCCGATCGGGTAGTCCGGCGCCGACTGCACGCGAGCGAACGTGCCCCAGAGAACCAGTGCCGACGCCCGCTCCGGATACGTCGCCGCGAACAGGGTCGTG
>JBOGFJ010000241.1:0-4842 GCA_050743385.1 Acidimicrobiia bacterium | reverse complement strand
GCGGTTCGTTGTGCGGGTGTGGTTGCCGGAAGCGCCGGCTGGTGGCGGCGCGACCGCCGGTCGGCGGGTCGCTCGACCGCGGTCGGCGGCGTCGGGCGGCGGGGGTGCCGACGGAACGGTGAGCGCGCCGATGCAGGGCACCATTGTCAAGGTGCTCGTGAGTGAGGGCGACACGGTGGAGCCGGCCCAGGCGTTGCTGGTGCTCGAGGCGATGAAGATGGAGAACCACATCAACGCCGAGCTCGGAGGCACCGTGAAGGAGGTGCGGGTGGCGGCGGGCGACAACGTCGGCACCGGCGACGTTCTCGTCGGCATCGAATAGTGCCGAGACGGGGAACGGCGGTCCCGCTCTTCCACGTTGATGCGTTCGCCTCGGCTCCTTTCACGGGAAACCCGGCGGCGGTGTGCCTGCTCGACGAGCCGGGCGCCGAGGAGTGGATGCAGCGGGTCGCGGCGGAGATGAACCTCTCCGAGACGGCGTTCGTCCGGCCGCTCGACGACGGGTTCGAGCTGCGGTGGTTCACGCCCCGCACCGAAGTCGAGCTGTGCGGGCACGCGACGCTCGCGACCGCGCACGTCCTCTGGGAGAGCGGCCGTCTCGACCCGGCCGCAGCTGCCGACTTCCACACGCGGTTTCGAGGGAGCCTCCGGGCCGAGCGCACGGCTGGCGCGACGATCGAGCTCGACTTCCCGTCCGACCGGCCCGAACCGTCGGCGCTGCCCGACGGGATGGCCGACGCGCTGGGGATCGATCCCCGTCATACGGCCCGGGCGCGGGCGGGGTATCTCGTCGAAACCGCGACCGAGGACGAGGTACGGGCGCTGCAACCCGATCTCCGCCGGCTGGCCCACTTCGAGAGCGTCGTCGTGACGAGCGCGGCTCCGGGCCAGTCGTACGACTTCGTCTCGCGGTACTTCGCGCCGCGCTACGGAATCGACGAGGATCCCGTCACGGGCGCGGCCCACTGCGCGCTGGCGCCGTTCTGGGCGGAACGGCTCGGGCGCGTGGAGCTCGTCGGCTACCAGGCGTCTTCCCGTGGCGGTGTGATCGTCGTGCGGCTCCGCGACGACCGTGTGGTCCTCGGCGGACGAGCGGTCACCGTCGCGCGGGGACAGCTCGCGGTCTAGCCGACCGGGGCGTGGCGGGCGACGCGGCCGTTCCCCGACTCGTCGACGGCGGCACCGAACGCGTCGGGCACCTCGTCGTCGGCGGTCGTGTTCTGCTGGCGCCGCCAGGCGAAGTAGACGGCGACCGCCGCGCCCAGCACCGCGAGCGCGAAGAACGTGCTGCGCGCGCTGCGCTTGGCCGTGCGCCGGCGGCGACGCTCGTCGAGCGGTGTGTCGACCGGGAGCTTGTGCGACAGCCGCTCCGCTCGGCGTTCCAGCTTCTTCGCCTGGTGCTTCGCCTTCCTCGCCTGGCGCCTGGCCTGCTTCCCGTAGCGCCGGCTGCCTTCGGCCGCGAGGTCGTGCGCTTTCTCCTGGGCCTTCTCGCCCGCGTGACCGGCCAGTTCACGCGCGTCGGTGAGCACCGCGCGGGTGAGCACGCCGGCGGCGTCCTTGCCCTCGGTCAACGTCTTGCTGGCAGCGACGCCCGGCGGCACCGTCAACGTGATCTCCATGGCGCGGCTCCTCGTCTCGAGTCGTGGGAGTGATACCCCTGCCCGCCGGGCGGAAAACGCGCCCTTCAGGAAGCGGCGTCGGCCAGGGACTCGGCGAGGGCGGGATGGACGAGCAGCGAGTCGACGATGTCGGAGACGGTGAGCCCGTTGGTCACGGCGACCGCCACCACGCTGATGAGCTCGGCTGCGTTGCGGCCGACGATCGAGCCACCGAGCACCACGCCCGTGGCCGGATCGGACAGGATCTTCACGAATCCCCGGGGGTCGGCCATGATGTGGGCCTTGGCGTTGGCGGAGAATGGGACCTTGGTGACCCGGATCTTGCGGCCGGCGGCGAATGCCTCGGCCTCGGCCAGACCGACGTCGGCGATCTCGGGATCGGTGAAGATGGCCGAAGCCGCCTTGTCGTAGTCGAGGTGGCGGTGGGGCCGGTTGTGCAGGCCCATGAGGTGCTCGGCGATCTTGCGGCCCTGCATCGCCGCCACCGACGAGAGCGGCAGCTTCCCCGACACGTCACCGGCGGCGTAGATGTGCCTGGCGTTCGCCTGGCAGTGCCGGTTGATCGGGACGTAGCCGTGCTCGTCGACCTCCACCCCGGCCTCGTCGAGCCCGAGGTCCTCGGTGTTGGGGATCGAGCCGACCGCGAGCACCGCGTGCGAACCCTCGACGATGCGGCCGTCGTTGCAGCTCACCTTCACGGTGTTGCCCGTACGATCGATCGCGCGCGCCCGCGCCCCCTTGAGGAGGACGACGCCACGGTCGAGGAAGGCCTGCTCGAGCACGGCCGCCACCTCGGGATCCTTGAGCGGAAGAACCTGCTGGCGCGACACGATGAGCGTGACCTTCGATCCGAGTGCGTCGAACATGTGGGTGAACTCGACGCCGGTGACCCCGGAGCCCACCACGATCATGTGCTCGGGCAGCTCGGGCGGCGGGTACGACTGGCGCGTCGTGAGCACGCGCTCACCGTCGACGGCCGCGAACTCCGGCACGCGGGGCCGTGATCCGGTGGCGATCACCACGAAGTCGGCTTGGAGCTCCTCGAGACCGTCGGCCGTCTCGACCACCACTTCGTGCGGCCCTTTGAAGCGCCCGATGCCCCGGAGCATGCGTACCTGCTGGGAGTCGAGGAGGTCGACGACGCTGCGGTGCAGGCTCTCCTCGATGCCCGCCACCCGCTCGCGCAGGGCGACGAAGTCGAGCCGGCCCTCGGCCCTCAGCCCCATCGCCCGGCTGCGGGTGAGCTCGGTGAGCTCTCCCCCGGTGGCGATCATCGCCTTCGACGGGATGCAGTCCCAGAGATGGGCGGCGCCGGCGACGACGTCCCGCTCGACCAGGGTCACGTCCGCGCCCAGGGTCGCCGCCACCGTGGCGCACGTGTTCCCGGCGGGACCGCCGCCGAGGATCACGAGCCGGACGCGCTTGAACGTGCTCACGGCCCCCTCCCTGGGCTCCCCCGCTCGGCGGCAGGGCACCTGCCGCCGTCCTCCGGAACGCTCGTCCGCACGGCATCAAGGCTATTCGCCCGGGCCCGCGTAGCCTGCGTCCGCATGTCGGAGCTGCGGCGCGACGAGCTCAGCGGGCGGTGGGTGCTGCTCGCCCCGGGGCGCGCGGCCCGGCCCCAGACCGTCGCGACACCACCGGACGCGCCGCCGGCCCGGCAGACGTGCCCGTTCTGTCCCGGGAACGAGCACGAGACGCCGCCGGAGCTGGCGCGCATCGGCGAGGGTGAACCTGACACACCCGGATGGCGCGTCCGCGTCGTGCCCAACCTGTACCCGATCGTCGGTGGTGCCGACGGGGCGGGCGGCGCCCACGAGGTGGTCATCTTCACTCCGGATCACGATCGTTCCTTCGCGTTCCTCTCGGACGACGAGGCCGTCGAGGCCGTCACAGTGCTGCGCGATCGCGTACGACACCACCTCGGCGAGGGTTGCGCATACGTACAGGCCGCGGTCAACCACGGGCCGGCGGCGGGCGCGTCGATCGAGCACCCTCACGCACAGGTCGTCGCGCTCGACTTCGTGCCCCCCGCGGTGGTGGCGGCGCTCGACCGGGTGGCCGGTGCCGGCGACGACCTCGTGGCCGCGGCCGCCGCCGCGGCACCTGATCGCGGCTTGACGGTGCTCGAGGGCCCGGCGCCCGCGTGGTGCCCGGAAGCTGCGAGCATCCCCTACGAGACGCGGGTGGCCCACCGGTCGACCCGTGCCCGCTTCGACGAAGCCACCGATGCCGAGATCACCCTCGTGGCACGAGCGCTTCGAGACGTGGTGGCGCGCCTGACGGCGGTGGTCGGCGACGCGCCCTACAACGTCGTGGTGCATACGGCGCCACCCGACCCGGTCGGACTCTTCCACTGGTACGTGGAGGTGCAGCCCCGGCTCACCGTGCCCGCGGGCTTCGAGCTGGGGACGGGCGTCGACGTGAACGTGGTCGCCCCGGAAGAGGCGGCGGCGCAGCTACGGACGGCGGTGGTCGGGTGAGTGTGCGCATCCGCGTATGCGCAACGATCGATGCGTCGCCCGCCGACGTGTGGGCGGAAGTCGAGCACATCGAGCGCCATCCCGACTGGATGGCCGACGCGGTGCGCGTCAGCTTCGTCGGGAACCGGCAGTCGGGCGTGGGGACGGAGTTCGAGTCGCTCACACGGATCGGCCCGCTGCGCGCCAACGACGTCGCAACCGTGACCGAATGGGAGCCGCGCCGGGCGATGGGAATCGTGCACCGCGGTGTCGTCACCGGCACCGGCCGGTTCACCCTCCGGCGTCGGCGACGCAACCGCACCCGCTTCTGCTGGGAGGAGCAGCTGCGGTTCCCGTGGTGGATGGGCGGTCTGGTCGGCGAGAGGCTCGCCAAGCCGGTGCTCGAGCGCGTCTGGCGCGCCAACCTTCGCCGCTTACGCGAGCGGTGCGAGCACCGGTGACGGAAACGGTCGGATTCCGCCCGTTTCTCGCCACGGCCGGCTAACGACCGCGGAACGTCGCGTAGCCCGGCCCGTGCTCGAGGAAGCTGCGAACGCCGGTGGCGGCGTCCTCGGTGGCGAACACCTCGACGAACGCGTCGGACTCGATGTCGAGCCCGGCGGCGAGCGGACCGTCGAGGCCGCCATCGATCGCCGCCTTCGCCCGGCCCATGGCGACGACCGCGCCGGTGGCGAGCTCGCTCGCCCACGCGAGGGCGGCGTCGACCAGCTCCGCCGCCGGCGCAACCCGGTCGGCGAGGC
>JBOGFJ010000240.1:0-16255 GCA_050743385.1 Acidimicrobiia bacterium | reverse complement strand
CCGTGGGCCCGGGCTCGAGCCGGCCGCCGTCCGACAGGTCCGGCAGCGCGAGCTCGACCTCCCGCAGCCGCAGCGCGGTCATCCGCACGACCTCGGTGTCGGCCGCGATCACGGACGCCTCGACGATCTGCACCTTCTTCCCGGGCCGCACCATCCGGGTGCGTACCTCGACCGGAACGAGCGGCACCGGCCGCAGGAGGTCGATCGTGAGGCGGGCGACGTGGCAGGCGGGGCCGGGCTCGAACGCCTCGATCGCGCGCGCGAGGAGGGCGCCGGGCGCGCCGCCGTGCATGGCGTCGGGATCCCATGGGCCTCGCGTCAGCTCCGTCGGAACGTAGCGGTCGCCGTCGGGATGGAAGAGCGCGTCGGGCTTCTCGGGCACGCCGCGATGCTAAGAGCTGCCATTCACGCGCGAGGGGGCCGGGTTCCCCGGCCCCCGCACGGCCGGGATTGCGCGGGAGCGGCGAGCGAAGCGAGCGCGACCAAGAAGGGAGGACGTTGACGCTCGTGTCAGGTTCTCATTAGCGTCCGCGTCCGGTGACGGACGACCGGTTGCTCGACGGCAGGGTGGCGCTGATCACCGGCGCGGCGTCGGGCCAGGGACGGGCCGCCGCCGTGCGCTTCGCCGAGCACGGCGCCCGTATCGCCGTCGCCGACATGAACGACGGCGCCGCCGAAACCGTCGCGCTGGTCGAGAAGGTCGGTGGTGGGGCGGTGGCGGTGCACGCCGACGTCTCCCGGCGTCCCGATGTCGACGCGATGGTCGCAGCCGCCGTCGAGACGTTCGGACGTCTCGACGTGCTCTACAACAACGCCGCCATCCAGATGTCGGGCCGTCTCGTCGATACGACCGAGCAGCAGTGGGACATCACCATCGCCACCAACCTGAGCGCGATCTTCTGGGCCTGCCGGGCGGCGATGCCACACCTCCACGAGGACGGCGGGGGGAGCATCATCAACACCGCGTCGGTGCTCGGCCTCATCGGCTCCGAGGGCTACGCCGCATACGGGGCGGCCAAGGCCGGGCTCGTCGCGCTCACCCGGCAGATCGCGACGGAGCATGGTCCCGAGGTGCGCGCCAACGTGATCGCGCCCGGGTCGATCGACACGCCCCGCTTCCGCAAGGTCGTGACCGAGATGCCCGATGGCGACGACTTCCTGTCGGGCCTGCTCGGCAACATCCCGCTACACCGGCTGGGAACTGCGACCGACGTGTCGGGGATCGCGCTGTTCCTCGCCAGCGACCTGTCGGGCTACACCTCGGGCGCGGTCATCCCGTGCGATGGTGGCCTGGCGGCGCTCCGATGACAGTTGTCAGCTCCCGCCTGCTCGGGAAGACAGCCGTGGTGACAGGGGGCGCGTCCGGTCTCGGCGAGGCCTTAGCGGCGCGCTGCGCGGCCGAGGGGGCGCGCGTGGTCGTCGCCGACGTCGACGAGGCCGGTGCCCGCCGGGTCGCCGACGACCTCGTGGCCGACGGCGCCGCCGCCGAGGCCGCGATCGCCGACGTCACCCGCGAGGACGAGGTCGCGCCTCTGTTCACGGGCGTGGCCGAGCGCCACGGCCGCCTCGACGTGCTGGTGTGCAGCGCCGCGGTGGAGACGCGGGCCGAGCTCGCGGCCACGACTGACGACGAGTGGCAGCGGATACTCGACGTGAACCTCAAGGGCCCGTTCCTCTGCCTCAAGCACGGGATCCCGACGATGGTGGAGGGCGGCGGCGGCTCGGCGGTGCTGCTCGGGTCGGTGCTGGGTGCGATCGGCTCGCCCAACTACGCCGCGTACTGCGCGTCGAAGGGCGCCCTCGTCAACCTCGCCAAGCAGGCCGCGATCGAGCACGCGCCCGACGGCGTCCGGGTGAACGTCGTGTCCCCCACCGCGTGTGACACCGGCCTGTTCGCCAAGATGGCGGAGCAGGCGGACGACCCGGAGGCGATCAAGCGCTTCGTCGCCGAGCGCACACCGATGGGCCGCCTCGGCCGCGTCGACGACGTCACGGAAGCCGTCCTCTATCTCGCGTCGGACGCGTCGACCTACGTGAGCGGAGCGGTCATCCCGCTCGACGGCGGCCTCGCCGCCCGGAGGCTGGGATGACACGCGACGGCCGGCGCGTGCTGGACGCCGACGCCCACGTGATCGAGCCCGCGGCCGCGTTCGGCGGGACACCCGGTGGCCTCCAGGCGATGGATCTCCCCGCCACCACCCCGCGCGAGCCGTGCGGCGACCTCGCCAAGCTCGCCGACTTCTTCGCCGACGGTTGCTCCGCCGGTGAGTACCTCCGGTGCCTCGACACCGAGGGGATCGACGCGGTGGTGTTGTACCCGTCGCTGGGGCTGTTCGTGCCGTTCCAGCCGCAGCTCACGCCGGCCGAGTCGGCGAACGCGTGCCGGGCGTACAACGAGTGGATCGCGTCGTATTGCGCGACCGATGCGCGCCGTCTGGCGGGCGTCGGGATGGTGCCGATCGCCGACCCCGCGCTCGCCGCGGCCGAGACCGGGCGCGCCGCGGAGCTCGGCCTCCCGGGGGTGATGGTGCGCCCGAACCATCTCTACGGCCGCAGCCTCGGCGACCGCGCCTACGACCCGCTCTATGACGCACTCGAGGAGCAGGGTCTCGTGCTCGCGGTGCACGAGGGTCTGGGCGTCCGCGGCCCGACCATCGGTCGTGAGGTCAGCGAGACGTTCGCCGTCCGCCACGCCATGTCGCACCCGATGGAGCAGATGGCCGCGACGGCGAGCCTCGTGCTCGAGGGCGCGCTCGAGCGCCATCCGCAGCTGCGAGTCGCGTTCCTCGAGTCGGGCACCGGCTGGCTGCCGTACTGGCTGGCCCGCCTCGACGCCCACGACGACTGGATGCACGAATCGGAGACGGCCGCGCTCTCGCTGACCCCGAGCGAGTACTTCCGCCGCCAGTGCGTGATCTGCACCGACCCCGACGACCCGCTCGCCGGCTGGGTGGTCTCACGGGTCGGCGCCGACCATGTGATGTGGGCGAGTGACTTCCCCCACCCCGACGCGCTCTACCCCGATGCGGTCACTTCCTTCCTGAAGGAGTCGGCCGAGCACGGGCTCGACGGCACCGATCTCGACGCCGTCCTGTGGGACACGCCCGTGCGCTTCTACGGCCTGGAGCAACGTTTCGGTCCGGAGTGAGACAATCTCCGGTATGACGGCAGGGGTCGCCGGCGACTCGGTTGCGGCAGGGCGAGCGGCGTTCGACGCGCACGAGTGGGCGATGGCGTTCGAACACCTGCGCACGGCGGACACCGGGGCCGCGCTCTCGGCCGAAGACCTCGAGCGGCTGGCGCAGGCCGCCCGCTGGTCGCGCCACTATCCCGAGATGCTCGACGCGTTCGAGCGTGCCGAGGCGGCGTACGCGGCGCGCGACGACCGGCGGGGCGCCGCGCGAGCCGCGCTGGAGCTCGCGTGGGAGCACAACGCCCGCGGCGACGACGCGGTGACAGCGGGGTGGTTCGGTCGCGCCACCACGCTCCTCGAGGCCGACACGGATTGCGCCGAGTACGCGATGCTCCTCTTCGTCTCCGGCTTCACGATGCTCAGGGCGGGGAACCACCAGGCGGGACGCGACCTGCTCGAAGAGGCACGGGATCTGGCACGTCGCGTCGGCAGCCCCGACGTCGAGGGCTTGGCTCGTATCTACCTCGGTCATGCCCTCGTGGCGGCCGGCGACGTGACCGCCGGCTTCGCGCTGGTCGACGAGGCCACGGCGGCGGCGATGAGCGGCGAGCTGGGGGTGCAGGCTGCGGGGGCCATCTACTGCAGCACCATCTTCCTGTGCCGCAACACCGGCGACTGGCGGCGGGCGGGCGAGTGGACCGACGCGTCGCTGCGATGGTGCGAGCGGGAGTCGGTCAGCGGTTACCCGGGCCTGTGCCGGTTCCACCGCGCCGAGGTGATGCGCTTCCGCGGCGCTCTCGACCAGGCAGAGCGCGATTCCGAGGCGGCAATCGAGGAGCTGCTGGCCTCCGCGCCGCGGTACGCGGCGTGGGCGTACCACGAGCTCGGCGAGGTCCGGCGCCGCCGCGGCGACCGACCCGGTGCGCGCGCCGCCTTCCGGCAATCCTCCGAGCTCGGCTTCGACCCGCAGCCCGGGCTCGCGCTGCTCCATCTCGACGAAGGCGACATCGCGGCCGCACAGCGCGCCGTCCGGCGCGCGATCGCCGACGACGACCTCCTGTCAGTGGAGGGGCGAGGGCACGTGCTTCCGGCCCAGGTGACGATCGAGATCGCGGCCGGCGAGCTCGACGCCGCCGGCGCTGCGCTCGCGGCACTCGAGGCGCGCGTCGACGTGTCGGGCAGCGCAGCCTTCGCCGCCGCCGCCACAACCGCTCGGGGCGAGATCGCGCTCGCAGAGCGCCGCGTCGACGACGCGGTACGCGAGCTCCGGCGGGCGTGGCAGGCGTGGCGCGGCGTCGAGGCGCCGTACGAGGGAGCGCGGGCTCGGGCGTTGCTGGCCGAGACCTACCGTGTCGAAGGCGACGAGGAATCGGCCCGACTGGAGCTCGAGGCAGCCCGAGCCGCGTTCGCCCGCATCGGAGCTGCCGGCGAAGCCGAGCGCCTCGCGGCCGCCCTGGCAGAGCCGGTACCGGAGACGCGCGCGGTCCGCACGTTCATGTTCACCGACATCGTCGATTCCACCAAGCTCGTCGAGGCAATCGGAGACACGGCGTGGGACGCGCTGCTCGCGTGGCACGACCGCACCCTCCGCGCCTGCTTCGAAGCGCACGAGGGTCGAGAAGTCAAGCACGAGGGCGACGGCTTCTTCGTCGCCTTCGCGGATGCCCGGTGTGCCGTGGACGGCGCGTGCGCGATCCAGCGGTCACTGGCCGAGCACCGGCGCGACCACGGCTTCGCTCCGCAGGTTCGCATCGGCTTGCACACGGCGGAGGCGACCGAACGCGGCGACGACTACACCGGGAGGGGCGTGCACACGAGTGCCCGCATCGCCGCCGCCGCGCGCGCCGGAGAGATCCTCGTGAGCCGCGACGTGCTGGAGGCGGCGGGCAATGACCTCGCCATCACCGACGCGCGGGCACTCGAGCTCAAGGGCCTTGCCACACCCGTCGAGGTCGTGAGCTTCGACTGGGGTGAGAGCCGGCTACAGGCGCGCGACCGGTGACGTGCCGAACCGGCCGGCGACCATCTCCTTCAGCCGGCGCGGGAAGGCCTCGTGCGCGCCCGCGTGTGCCAGGGTGAGGGCGCGCTGGGCGTCGGCGTCGCCCGCGAACGCCTCGATGCAGCGCTCGGGCTCGACGTTGGCGAGCGTCAGGATCGCGCCGGCACATCCGAGCGGCCCCGCGAACGACAGGATTGCCGACGACCCGGTGTAGATCGGCCGGTCCCAGGAGGCGAGCTCGCGGAGCAAGCGCTCGGGGTCCCCCGAGGAGTCCTTGAGCCCGGCGATGCCCGGGAGCGTGGAGAGTGCCTGGAGGGGGATGCCGGGCGGCGACGCATCGGGGTAGTGGTAGGCGAGTACCGGCGTCGTCCCGGCGGCCGCGGCCACCGCGCCGTAGTACCCGTCGAGGTCGACTGATCGTGGCGGCGACAGCACGAGCAGCGCGTCGGCCCCGTGGGCGACGGCGTCTCGCGTGAGCGCCGCCGCCTGGCGGGCCGATGGGGCGCCCGTGCCGGCGATGACGGGCGCGGCGCCGGCCAGCTCACTGCGCACCGCCTCCAGCAGCGCGACCCGCTCCTCCCCACCCAGCGCCGCCGCCTCGCCCGTGCTCCCGGCGACGACGGCCGCCTGCACGCCCGCGTCGACGAGCTGCGCTGCCAACATCGCGGTGGCGGAGGCATCCACGTCGCCGGCGTCGTCGAAGAGGGTCACCAGGGCGACGCCGACGCCGGTGAAGACGGGAGGCATGGCGGCAACCTAGCGCCGGGCGCGGTCGTTCCCGAACGGCGATCCGTGAGGAGGAGGAGGAGGAGGAGGAGGAGGAGCGAAGCCAGCGCGACGAAGAAGTTAGATTTCACCCATGAGCGACGTCGTGCTCGTCGAGACCGGCGACCGCGTCTGCACGGTCACGCTCAACCGGCCGGAGGTGCGCAACGCGCTCGACAGTGCGCTCCAGCGCGAGTCGGCCGGTGCGCTCGCCGACGCCGAGGCCGACGACACCGTCGCCGTCGTGATCCTCACGGGCGCCGATCCCGCGTTCTGCGCCGGTCTCGATCTGCGCGAGCTCGGGAGTACCGCCGCCAACCTCGTCGGTAGCCGCGACGAGCCGATCGTGAGCCCGTTCAGCGTGCTGTGGACCATGACGAAGCCCGTCATCGGCGCGATCAACGGCCCCGCCATCACCGGCGGATTCGAGCTCGCGCTGGCGTGCGACTTCCTCGTGGCGTCGGAGCGGGCGAAGTTCGGTGACACCCACGCTCGGGTCGGCGTCACGCCCGGCGGCGGGATGAGCGTCTTCTTGCCACAGAGCGTGGGGCTGCGCAAGGCCAAGGAGATGAGCCTCACCGGCAACTTCGTCGACGCCGCCGACGCGCACCGGCTCGGACTCGTGAACCACGTGGTCGCGCACGACGAGCTCTTGCCGACGGCACGGAAGCTGGCAGCCGCCATCGCCGGGAACGACCAGCGGTCGGTCCGCAACCTCAAGTCGCTCTACGACCGGGGCTCGAAGCTCAGCGTCGGCGACGCCATCGACCTGGAGCAACAGGTGTTCCGGTCGTGGCGCGTCGACCCGGCCGAGGTCGAGCGCCGCCGCACGACGGTCGTCGAGCGCGGGCGCGGCCAGCAGGAGCAGTAGCGACCGACGTCCGGCCCGTCGGGTCCGGGCCGTGGGAGGATCGCACCGCGCATGCTCTTCCCGACAGTCACCTTCGCCATCTTCTACATGATCGTGCTGCCGGTGAACTGGCTGCTCATGCAGTGGCGCACGCGCTGGAAGCTGTTCATGCTCGCCGCGAGCTACTACTTCTACGGCTACTTCGAGCTGCGCTTCGTCGTGCTCCTCATGGTCTCGACGGTCTTCAACCAGATCTGCGCGCAGGCGATCCATCGCAACGAGTCGGAGCGTGTACGTCGAGGCGTGCTGGCGCTCGCGGTGGCGGGCAACCTCGGCATCCTCGCCTACTTCAAGTACTACGGCTTCTTCCTGAGCTCCGCCACCAACATGCTCGACCGTGTCGGGATCGGGATCTCGCCCGAGATTCTCGCGATCACGCTGCCGATCGGGATCTCGTTCTTCACGTTCCAGGCCCTCAGCTACGTCATGGACATCTATCGCCGCACCTTCGAACCGGTCTCGCTGCTCGACTTCGCCGTGTACGAGTCGTTCTTCCCCCACGTCGTGGCCGGCCCCATCGTGCGCGCCGCCGAGTTCCTGCCCCAGCTCAAGGAGCGCCACGACCCCCGTCGGGTCGACGCCAGCAAGGCCTTCTTCCTCATCTTCATCGGCCTGTTCAAGAAGGTGGTGATCGCGAACTTCCTGGCGACCGAGATCGTCGACACGGTCTTCGGCGCGCCGAATCAGGCGTCGTCGCTCGAGGTGCTGGTCGGCGTCTACGCGTACGCGGTACAGATCTACGCCGACTTCAGCGGCTACACCGACATGGCCATCGGGCTCGCCCTCCTTCTCGGGTTCCGGTTCCCACAGAACTTCGATGGCCCCTACACGGCCGTCTCGCTCCAGGACTTCTGGCGGCGCTGGCACATGACGCTCTCGCGCTGGCTGCGCGACTACCTCTACATCCCCTTGGGCGGCAATCGCGGGTCACGCCGGGCGACGTACCGCAACCTGATGATCACGATGGTGCTCGGCGGTCTGTGGCACGGCGCAGCATGGACATTCGTCGTGTGGGGTGCGATCCACGGAGGATTCCTCTCGCTCGAGCACTGGCGCCACCAGCGTCGTGAGGCGCGTGGTCTCCCCGAGCCTCCCGACAACGCCCTGCGGCGTACCGGTCAGCGGTTACTGACCTTCCACATCGTGTGCCTGGCGTGGGTGTTCTTCCGGGCCGAGTCGTTCGACGCCGCGCTCGACCTCCTCGGCCGGCTGGTGTGGCACTGGGGCGACCCGTCGCCGCTGGTCACGACGTCAGTACTCGTGGCGATTGCGTTCGGCATCGGCGCGCAGTACATCCCGCAGGGCGCGATGAGCCGGGCCATGGCTGCGTTCTCGCATCTGTCGCCGGTCACCCAGGGCATCGCGCTCGGCTTCGCCCTGCTCGTGACCAATACTCTTGGCCCCCGGGGCGTCGCCCCGTTCATCTATTTCCAGTTCTGAGCCGTTGGCCGCCTCCCCCACCTCCACCTCCACGCCGGGGACGACGAGCGCGGGCGCCGCGCCGCCCAAGCCGGGCGCCACCCGCCGGCCGGTCGCGCCCCCGGGTGAGCCGCCCCGGCGGCTCATGGCAGCCGGTCACGTGATCGTGGTCGGTCTCGTCGCCCTGCTCCTGGGATCGTTGCTGAACGCTCCCGGCATCGAGAAGACGGCCGAGAGCCAGCCCGTCGGCTGGCGTCGCGACGTCAGCCGCTTCTTCGCCCAACCACTCGCCGACGTGAGCCGCTTCCTCCACACCGACCGGCCCCGCGAATGGCTCCAGAGCTCGCTCGACCGCAGGGGCGACGACGACATCAGCGTGTCACTCCCCAGCCCGACGACGCTGCCGGCGCAGGCAACCACGACCACCGTCAAGGTCGCGTTCGCACCCGACGACCCGCTGAAGATCTGGGTCGGCGGCGACTCGCTGGCCATCATCCCCGGTCAGTCGGTGCTGGGGACCTTTCCGGGCACGAGTGAAAACGTCATCCAATCGGTCGTCCCGGCGGTCGACGGGCAGGTCGCGACCGGGCTGGCCCGGCCCGAGGTCTTCAACTGGCCGGAGCACCTGAAGTCGGAGACCGCCCGCCTCGACCCCGATGTCGTGGTGCTCACGCTCGGCTCCAACGACGACCAGGCGCTCACGAACGCCCCCGGCGGCGCAACGATCAATCAGGGTGACGCGGAAGCGTGGGTGGCGGAGTACCGCCGCCGCGTCGGCGGCCTCATGGACCAGATCGTCGGCGAGGGGCGCACGCTCGTGCTGGTCGGCATCCCGATCGTGCGCGATGCAGGCCGTAACGCCGAGTACAACACCATCAACACCATCTTCGAGCAGGAGGCGGAGAAGCGAGACGATCGGGTGCTCTTCGTCGACACGTACCCGTTGTTCCGGGACGGCGACGGCAACTACGCCGACTACCTGCCCAATGACGCGGGAGATCTCGTGCGGTACCGGGAGGGCGACGGGATCCACCTCACTCGTGCGGGCGGAGACCTCGTCGCCCGCACGATCTTCGGCGCGATCGCCGACAACTTCGACCTCACGTCGTGGAAGCGCACCACCACCACCGCCGCATCCACCACCACCACGACGCCGTTGCCCTGAGCAAGCGCGCGCCGGCGAGCCCAACCCGGAAACCCGCAGCCGGTACCGTGACGGTGTGGAGCTCACCTCCCTGATCCAGCCGGCGGACACCAGGATCCTGCTCGTCGTCATGGACGGTCTCGGTGGGTACGCCGACGCCGAGCACGGTACCGAGCTCGAGGAGGCAGAGACGCCCAACCTCGACCGCCTCGCGGCCGAGGGCGTGAGCGGGCTCGTCGAGCCGGTCGGCCCGGGTATCACCCCCGGCTCGGGCCCGGGCCACCTCGGCCTCTTCGGCTACGACCCCGAGCGTTTCGAGCTCGGGCGGGGCGCGCTCAGCGCCGCCGGCCTCGACTTCGACCTCCGGCCCGGCGACGTTGCCGCCCGTGGCAACCTGTCCACCCTCGCTCCCGACGGCACGATCGCCGACCGGCGGGCGGGGCGCATCCCGGACGACGACGCCGCCGCGGTCGTTGCCCGGCTCCAGGAGGGCGTGCACCTCGACGGCGCCGAGGTGTTCTTCCGCCACGAGCGCGAGCACCGGGTGCTCGTCGTTCTCAGGGGCGACGGCCTCGACCCCCGGATCTCCGACACCGACCCGCAGAAGACCGGTGTCCCCCCGCTCGCACCCGATCCGCTCGACCCGGACGCCAAGCGCACCGCCGAGCTCGTCGACGAGCTCGAAGGCCAGGTACGCGCCCTGCTCGCCGACGAGGCCAAGGCCGACGTCGTGCTCCTACGAGGCTTCGACACGCACCGCGAGCTCCCGGGGTTCATGGAGCGCTACGGCCTGCGCGCGGCCGCGGTTGCGATCTACCCGATGTACCGCGGCATCGCCCGCCTGCTCGGCATGGACGTGCTCGGCCAGCCCGCCGATCTCGACGACCAACTCGACGTGCTGGGCGGCGCATGGAGCGATCACGACTACTTCTTCCTCCACCACAAGCACACCGACTCCGCGGGCGAGGACGGCGACCGTCCCCGCAAGATCAACGCCATCGAACGTCTCGACGCGGTCGTCCCCCGGCTGCGTGACCTCGGGCCCGACGTGATCGTCGTGACGGGCGATCACTCGACCCCGAGCCAGATGGCGGCGCACTCGTGGCACCCGGTCCCGGCGCTCCTCTGGAGCGAGCGCTGCGGGCGCGACGACGTCGAGCGCTTCGGCGAGCGCTGGTGCCGCGCCGGCGGCCTGGGCCTCCGGCCCACGAAGGACCTGATGCCGGTGATGCTCGCCAACGCCGGTCGCCTCCAGAAGTACGGCGCCTGACCCATCCTCGCCCCGTTCTTGCGCGCCAACCGCGCCGATTCCGGCGCGCGGAGCGCGCAGGAACGAGCACAGGGTCGACAGCGATGGCCGGTAAGGTCGTCGCATGGCCGCCCAGATCGTCCTGCCACCCGCGTTGCGACCGTCCGACGGGCGTTTCGGGTCGGGACCGTCGAAGGTGCGCAGCGAGGCCGTGGCTGCGCTGGCGGCGGCTGCGCCCGAGTATCTCGGCACGAGCCACCGGCGCGAGACCGTGCGCGCGGTGGTACGCCGGGTGCGTACGGGGCTGGCGGCCCTGCTCGGGCTGCCCGACGGCTACGAGGTGCTCCTGGGCAACGGCGGCACCACCGCGTTCTGGGACGCGGCCGCCTTCGGCCTCATCGATCGACACAGCCAGCACCTGAGCTTCGGCGAGTTCTCGTCGAAGTTCGCCGCGGTCGTACAGGGGGCACCCCATCTCGACGCCCCCGACGTCATCGAGTCACCGCCGGGCACGCATCCCGAGACCCGTCCCGACAACCGCGTGGACGCGTACGCGCTCACGCACAACGAGACCTCGACCGGCGTGGCCATGGAGGTGCGCCGCCCCGAAGGCGCCGACGGGCTCGTGCTCGTCGACGCCACGTCGGGCGCCGGAGGGTTGCGCGTCCATCCGGCCGAGTTCGACGCCTACTACTTCGCACCCCAGAAGTGCTTCGCCGGCGAGGGCGGCCTCTGGCTGGCGTGCTGCTCGCCGGAAGCGCTCGACCGGATCGAGCGCCTGGGCGCGTCCGGTCGGTGGATGCCTCCGTCGCTCAGCCTGCCGATCGCGCTGGAGAACTCCCGGCTCGACCAGACGTACAACACGCCCGCGCTGGCGACCCTGTTCCTGCTCGCGCACCAGATCGACTGGATGCTCGAGCACGGAGGTCTCGAGTGGGCGGCGTCGCGCTGCGACCGGTCGGCCGAGCTCCTCTACGGCTGGGCAGAGGCATCACCGTTCGCGACCCCGTTCGTGGCCAAGCCCGACGAACGCAGCCACGTGAGCGCCACCGTCGACTTCGACGACCGCGTCGACGCCGCCGCGGTCGCGGCTGCACTGCGCGCCAACGGCATCGTCGACACCGAGCCCTATCGCAAGTTGGGCCGCAATCAGCTCCGCATCGGGCTGTATCCCGTGATCGAGCCCGACGACGTGGCTACGCTCACCCGCGCCGTCGACTACGTCGTCGACGCGCTCGCGTCCGCATAAGGGGGCCCGGCGTGCTCTTCCTGCACGAGGTACATCAGGTCGTCGGCGCGCGGGAGGACGACTTCGAGGCGGCGTTCCGCGACGGCTGGATGCCGACCCTGGCGAAGGGCGACGACGCCCGGCTCCTGTACTTCCTTCACCACGCCCACGGGACGGGCCGGGCCTACAACGTCGTGACCATCACCGCCGTGCGCGGCGGTGCGGCCTGGGAAGACCTCGCCCGTCGCCTCCAAGCCGGCGACCTGCGGGAGTGGGCGCGAGAGGTCGACCAGCTCCGTCACCGGGTCACGGGCAAGCTGCTGCTGACCGTGCCGTGGTCGCCGATCACCGAGATCGACCTCGCCGGCGTGCCCACCGGCGGTGACCATGAGCTCACCCTCTTCATGGAAGACACCGCCTGGCCCCACGAGGGAATGCTCGACGACTACCTCGAGGCGGTGCGGGCGCAGTACGCGCCGTACCTGGAGGAGGCCCGCCCGGGCAACCGCGGCCTGCTCGAGCTCACGGCCGTCTTCCAGGCCGCCTGGGGATCGGCGGCCCGTCGCGAAGTGGTGCTGTGGCAGAAGGTCCGCAGCGCCCGCGCGATCACCGGCCTGGTGAGCACGGAGATCCCGGCCGAGCACCGCGCGCCCGGCACCTGGATGCACGACGCGCTACGCGTCCGCGACGACTGGGAGAGCAGGCTGCTACGGACCTCGGCCTGGTCGCCTCTCTACTGAGAGGACGACCGGCCGGGTCGCGATTACTCCTTGGCGTTGCTGGCGTCGAGATCGTCCTCGGCCAGGGGCTCGCCGTTGATGTCGCCGATGCGCCCGCCGAGGTCGGGGTGCTCGGAGCTGAACAGGCCCCAGCGGCTGTCCCACCCGGGCACGTTCCACATGTGCGTCATCCAGAGATTGTCGAGCTGTCGGACGGTCCCGCCGCGCTCCTCGCACTCCTCCTTGGTCGTGCTCTCGTCACCGAGCACCCCGCCGCCCCCGATGCAGAGCTGGCTGTGCACGTGCCACGGATCGTTCTCGCCCACGAAGCCCTCGGGCGCGGTGTCCGCCTCACCGAACAGCAGGTAGCTGAGACCCACGATCTTGCTCGTCGGATCGGTGCCGTCGTAGAGCAGGATCTCGGGCTCCCCCGGATCGAACCCGGTCGCGAACGCCCCCGCCTTGAGGTAGTGGGCGGCGATGCAGGGCACGTACGGCGTGATGCGCTTCCACCCCGCCGCTTCGGCGTCGGCCGCCGTCGGGTACCGGGCGACAGCGTCGTTCGAGGCTTGCACCTGCGCGCGGAACGTCTCGCGCTCCTCGGGGCTGAGCGGCGTGAACGGCACCGGGCCGCGGTGGCCGTGACCACTGTTGCCTTCGTTGGCGACGCCCGCTTGCTCGCACGCCGACGTGCCGTCGGCCTGGACGACCGCGTTGGTGTGGCCGGCGGCGTGCGCGCCGTCGTTGCCGGCGCTGTCGTCGTCGTGCGCGTGGCCCGCCGCGACGGCGCCGGCCTCGTCGCCACCGTGCCCGCCGGCGGGGTGGCCGGGAGGCCCGTGGCTGTGGCCGGAGGCGAACGAGGGCGTGAACGCCATCGTGGTGAGCACGACGACGGCGAGACCGGCGATCCCGACGGGCAGCGCGCCGAGCCGCGACGCCCGGGTCCGGTTCAGTCTCGGGCGCAGGATCAGCGCGAGGCAGCCGAGCAGCAGCGCGCCCTCAAACGCGGTCGCGAGGATGTCGACGAACGAGGCCGCCTCGGCGACGCCGGCGTGCGGACCGACCGGGACGCCCCACGTGCGCGACACCGCCCACACGCCGACGGCGCCGGCGTTGACCAGTGCGCCGCCGGCCAGGAGCGCGCGCGACGGCCGCACCACCATGCCCACCGCCCACGCGACCTGGAACCACGCCAGCGCGGCGAAGAAGATTCCCGAGGCCCACCACTCGTCGTAGTGCGGGCCGATCATCGCGAAGTGGATCCCGCCGGCCCCGAGCGAGATGGCGCCCAGCACCCACCGCAGGTACGAGGCGACCGTCGTCGTCGTGCCCGACGATCGGGTCGAGGCGAGATCGGATTCGCGCGCGATGTCGGGCCGCTCGAGCGTGGCTGTCATGAAGAGACCCCCCGCGGGCTCGTTCGTGGCGTCTTCGGTGCACGCCGTGTGCAATTACTCTACCCGGAACGTCCCGGATTGTCACCGGCGCTCGAGAACCTTCCCACATTCCACTGGCGCTCCGGAATACTTCGGTCGACTAATTAGTTTCTCGAAGCGATGACCCGACCTCCCGAGCTCCCGACCCGGCTCCGCCTCGTCGTCACCCGGCTCGCCCGCCGGCTCCGCCAGCGGGCGGAGACGCCCGTGTCGCCCACGCAGTCGGCGGTGCTGGCCACGATCGACCGCCGGGGACCGCTCACGCTGGGCGACCTGGCCGACGCGGAGCGGGTGCAGCCGCCGACGATCACCGCGGCCGTCGACCGCCTCGAGCAACAGGGCCTCGTGCAACGGCTGCGCGAAGCGCGCGACCGGCGGATCGTCCAGGTGCAGATCACGGCAGCCGGCGAGCAGCTCCTCGAGGAGGCCCGCACGCGCAAGAGCGCCTACCTCGAGCAGCAACTCGGGGCGCTGTCGGCGCGCGACCGCGCCACCCTCGAGCGGGCGGCCTCGATCCTCGAGCGCGTTCTCGAGGAGGAGGAGTGAGGAGGCGGTTCCGCCTCGTCACCGTGCGCACGTTCCGCTCCATGACCGTGCGGAACTTCCGCCTCTACTTCGCGGGCCAGTTCGTCTCGGCCACCGGGACGTGGATGCAGGCCATCGCGCAGATGTGGCTCGTCCTCCAGCTGACGGGGAGTGGTGTCGCCCTCGGCGTGACGACGGCGCTCCAGTTCACTCCGATGCTGGTGGCCGGCGCGTGGGGCGGCGTGATCGCCGACCGGATGGACAAGCGGCGCCTCCTGATCGCAACCCAGGTGCTCAGCGGTGGGCTGGCACTGCTCCTGGGCTCGATCACGGCCCTCGGTGTGTTCGAGCTCTGGATGATCTACGTCCTCGCGTTCCTGCTCGGCTGTGTCACCGCGCTCGACAACCCGGCGCGGCGCGCGTTCGTCGTGGAGATGGTCGGGGCCGAGCACGTGACCAACGCCGTCAGCCTGAGCAGCGCCCTGTTCACCGCCGCCCGCGTGTTCGGGCCCGCGTTGGCGGGCATCGTGATCGCCGTTGCGGGTGTGTCGTGGTGCTTCTTCGCCAACGCCGTCTCGTACCTCGCGGCGGTCGGAGCCTTCGCGTTGATGCGGAGGACCGAGTTCTTCTCCGTCGAGCCCGTTCCCCGTGCCAAGGGTCAGCTGCGCGCGGGCCTGCGCTACGCGTGGTCAACACCGGAGCTGCGGCTCCCGCTCGTGCTCACCGCGGTGATCGGCACGCTCGCGTTCAACACCCAGGTGGTGCTCGCCCTCCTCGCGCGCGAGACGTTCCGGGGCGACGCCGGCACCTACGGCGCCCTGTACGCGGTACTCAGCGTGGGCGCGGTGGCGGGCGCGCTCTTCACCGCGCACCAGGCGGCCGCGACGCGACGATTCCTCCTGCTGGCGGCGGGCGCATACGGCGCGCTGCTGCTGCTGGCTGCGGCTGCTCCGACACTACCGACCGTCATGCTGGTCCTCGTCCCCACGGGTGCCGCCGGCGTCGCCTTCGTCGCGATGGCCAACGGCGTGCTGCAGACGCACACCGACCCGCTGATGCGCGGCCGCGTCATGGCTCTGTTCTCGGTGGCATTCCTGGGGAGCACGCCGATCGGTGGACCGATCGTGGGTTGGGTCTCGGAGGCATTCGGTGCCCGGGCCGGGCTCGCCCTCGGCGGTATCGCCGCCGTGGCCGCGGCCCTCGTGGCCATCCGGCGGCATGCGGACCGGGCACTGCCGTTGACCGCGGCATCGAGCGGGGGCGAGCTCTCGGAGGAGCCCGCCGCGTAGTGAGTGCCCCGCCCGGCGTCGCCGGGGCGGGGTGACCCCACGACCTGCAGCTTCCCTTCTGGCCTTCTGGCGACGGGTCAGCCGTCTGGCCAATGCCCGACCGGATGCCAGGTGGCAACGGCAGGACCCGTCAGCGGGGCGCGGGATCCCTCGCGAAGGTCGATCTCGAGGTCGGGATCGAACGCGCCGTCGGGTGGGATCGCGACCGTCTCCGGCTGGGTGCGGCGCAAGGCCCGGCTCTTGCGGGCGGTGGCGCTAAGCGTGCGCAGCAGGATGACGGCGTCGCGCCACGGCGACCAGTCGTCCGCGTAGCGGTTGTCGAGGCGGATGCGCTCCTCGACCGAGCTGTTGCCCCAGAGGCCGTTGACCTGGGCGGCGCCGGTGATGCCGCCGACGACGCGGTGGCGGTCGTCGTAATCGGGAACGGTCTGCGCGAGCG
>JBOGFJ010000239.1:0-17819 GCA_050743385.1 Acidimicrobiia bacterium | reverse complement strand
GCTGCCTTGCTACTTGTACCGGTAGGTGATGCGACCCCGGCCGAGGTCGTAGGGGGTGAGCTCGACCTGCACCTTGTCGCCGGGGAGGATCCGGATGTAGTGCATCCGCATCTTCCCGGAGATGTGGGCGAGCACCTTGTGCCCGTTCTCGAGCTCGACACGGAACATGGCGTTGGGGAGCGGCTCGACCACCGTCCCTTCGACCAGGATCGTGTCGTCCTTGGGCTTCGCCAGCGTTGCCACCACCTGCGGGGATCGGGGAACCCGGCGCGCGGAACGAGCCGGAAATACATCTCGGGAGCCAGCGAAAAAGTCTACACCAGGCCGATTCGCCTTGAGAACTCGCCGACTCGAGGCCCCCGGGTCCGGAATCCGGCCGCGTGGGCCTCAGGCCTCAGCCGTTGAAGCGAGCGGTGGCCACGGCTCTCAGCCCGTGAACCGGGGCGTCACGACGACGGCTGCCGCCGGAGCCGGTGCGGGAGCGGGAGCAGGCGTCTCGCAGCCGCCCGCGGCCGGGTCGTAGGTGATGGTCACCACACCGTCGCCAGGGCGGACGCCGGTCTCGAATGTCGTGCCGGCAGGCCCGAACCCCGAGCCGCCGCCCCCACCGCCGCCGTCGTCGGTGCTGTCGCCATTGGGAACGAGGTCGCCGGCACCCCCACCGCCGCCGAAGAGGCCACCACCCCCGCCGCCGCCTCCGTCGTCGTCGGTGCCGTCCCCGCCGGCGCCGCCCTGACCGAGCGCTCCGCTCACCGCGCTCGGGTCGAACGTCGTGTCTGCGGCGCCACCCTCGGTCTGCGTACCGCCGCCACCCCCGGGTGTGGGCGTGTCGTCCCCGCTGGGCTCACCCGGCTGGCCCTCGAGCCCACCGCCGCCGCCACCGGCACCGCCGCCTTCGTCCTCCGCCCCGTCGCCGCCGCTCCCACCGCCGCCGCCCGCGACCACCACCCGGTTCGCGAGTGCGCTGCCGCCCTGGCGCACGTCGGAGGCGCCACCACCGCCGCCGCCGGGGTCGTCCGGTGTGGGCGGAGTACCACCGACGGCGCCGCCGTTGAACCCGCCGGGGCCGCCCACGCCGTCGGCGATCCCGTCACCGCCCTCGCCGCCCACGTTGACCTGGAGGGTCTCGCCCGGCGTCACCGTGAGGGTGGCGGTCGCCCGGCCGCCGGCCCCGCCGGCGAGGCCGTCGTTCCCCTGGCCGCCCTCGGCGCCCTGGGCGTCGACGGTGACCTGGCAGACGTCCACGGGCACGACGAACTCCTGCGGCGAGCCGTCGCTGCCGTCGGTGCCGTTGTACTCGAAGGTCTCGGTGACGGGCGCCGCACCGGCGGTCGACGTGCTGAGCAGGAGCCCCGCACCCGCCAGCGCCGTGGCGGCCACCGGCGCCAGCACTCGACGATGAACCCGCGCGCTCGTAGCCATTCCAGCCCCCCGTGCCGCAACCGAGAACAGCCGTTCTTAGCGCCGGCCGTCCGTACGACGCAAGCATCGCGCCGCTACCAGGGCAGAGTGAGGACCTCGGGCCCGTGGTCAGTGACGGCGATGGTGTGCTCGAAATGGGCGGAGCGGCGGCCGTCGCGGGTGACGACGGTCCAGCCGTCGTCGAGGAGCTCGGTTTCGGGCCCGCCGGCGTTGACCATGGGTTCGATCGCGAACACGAAACCGGCCTTGACCCGCAGACCCCGCCCGGCCGGCCCGTAGTTGGGGATCTGGGGCTCTTCGTGCATCGCGGTGCCGATGCCGTGGCCGACGTATTCGCGCACGACGGAGAACCCGGCGCCCTCGGCCACGCCTTCGACGGCGGCCCCGATGTCGCCGAGCCGGTTGCCGTCGACGACCTGCTCGATCGCGGCCTCCAACGACGCCCGGGTCACCTCCAGGAGCCGCCTCGACTCGTCGTCGATCTCCCCCACTGGCACGGTGACGGCAGCGTCGGCGTGCCAGCCCTCGATGATCGCCCCGCAGTCGATGGAAAGGATGTCGCCGTCGTCGAGCGTCACGCCGTCGCTGGGGATGCCGTGCACGATGACCTCATTGGGCGACGCGCACACGACCCCGGGAAACGGCGGCGCCCCGGCAGCGCCGCGGTAGTTGAGGAAGTTGGAGCGGGCCCCGCGACGGTCGAGCACGTCGCGGGCGGCGCGGTCGACGTCGGCGGTGGTGGCGCCGGGCTTGGCAGCACGGATTCCGACCTCGTGCATCTCGGCGACGACCTTGCCGGCCCGCCGCATGAGCGCGATCTGCTCCTTCGACTTCCGGGTGATCATGGCGAGATCATGGCGAGTGGTGGCGCTCGATGGTGGTCACGAGCCGTTTGAACACGTCGTCGCCGTCGCCCTCCCCGTCGACGACCTCCAGCTTCCCGACCTTGCGGTAGAAATCGATGATGGGCACCGTCTCCTGCTCGTAGAGCTCGAGGCGGCGCATCACCGCATCTTCGGTGTCGTCGGAGCGCTGGACGACCTTCCCCCCGCATTCGTCGCAGATCCAGTCGTCCTCGGGTGGCAGGTTGACGTGGTAGGTGGCGCCACAGTTCTCGCACACCCGCCGGCCGGCGATGCGGTCGAGGACGATCTCGGTCGACACCTCGAGATTGATCACGACATCGAGCGGGCGACCGTCGAGTACCCGCTCGAGCTCGATCGCCTGCGACTCGGTACGCGGGAAGCCGTCGAGCACGAACCCGTCGGTGAGCTCGTCGCCGGTGAGGTTCGCCTCGACCACTCCGAAGACGATCTCGTCGGGGACCAGCTCCCCTTCGTCCATGTAGCGCTCGGCTTCGAGGCCGATCGCGGTACCCGCAGCCGCCGCGGCCCGCAGCATGTCGCCGGTCGCGAGATGGGGAATGGCGAAATGCTCCGCCAACCGCGCCGCCTGGGTGCCCTTGCCCGCGCCCTGCTTCCCGAGCAGCACGAGCCGGGGACCGGACGACACGGGTTAGACCCAGGCTCGGATCATGCGAGGAACCCCTCGTAGTTGCGCATCATCAGCTGGCTGTCGATCTGCTTCATCGTCTCGAGGGCCACGCCCACCGTGATGAGCAGCGCGGTGCCGCCGAAGGGGAACTGCGAGATGTCCCAGAGCGCGAACACGAGGAGCGGTGCCAGCGCGATCACCGCCAGGAACAACGAGCCCGGCAGCGTGATGCGGTTCAGCACCTTCGCGAGGTACTTCTCGGTGGGCGGGCCCGGGCGGATCCCGGGGATGAACCCGCCCTGCTTGCGGATGACGTCGGCCTGCTGCTGGGGGTTGAACGCGATGGCGGTGTAGAAGTACGCGAAGAAGATGATGAGCACGGTGTAGAAGGCCATGTAGAACCAGCCCTGTGACTGCACGAGATTGTCGTTGATCCACTCCTGCACGCCCTCCCACGGCGTCACCGACGCGATGAGCGCAGGGAACGACAGGATCGAGCTGGCGAAGATCACGGGGATCACACCTGACTGGTTGACCTTCAGCGGGATGTAGGTGCTCTGGCCGCCGTACATCCGCCGGCCGACGACTCGCTTGGCGAACTGCACCGGGATGCGGCGTTGGCCCGACTCGACGAAGACGATGCCGACGATCATGGCGACACCGATCGCGAGGATCGTGAAGAACTGGAACTTGCTCCCCTCGGCGTAGATGGCGCCCCCCTGCGCCGGCAGGGTCGAGACCACCGACGCGAAGATCAGGATCGACATCCCGTTGCCGATGCCGCGCTGGGTGATGAGCTCCCCGAGCCACATCACGAGCGCGGTGCCGGCGGTCCACGTGAGGATGATCAGGGCCGCCCTCGGGGCGTTGAACCCCGGAATGAGGTCGGTGCCCTGCGGGAGCCCGGCGAAGTTGAAGATGCCGCCGCCGGTCTCGCCCTGGTGTAGGGCGAACACGAAGCCGGTCGACTGCACCAACGCCAGCGCGACCGTGAGGTAGCGGGTCCACTGGGTGATCTTCTTCTGGCCGACCTTGCCCTGCTGCTGCCACTCCTCGAGCTTCGGGATCACCACGCCCAGGAGCTGCATGATGATGGAGGCAGTGATGTAGGGCATGATCCCGAGGAAGAAGATCGCCACGTTGGTGATCGCCCCGCCCGAGAACAGGTCGAGGAAGCCCACGACGCCGGTGTTGTCGGCGTTGTCTTGGAGGCTCTTGATCGCCTGAAAATCGACGTACGGGACGGGGAGGTGGGCCCCGAACCGGTAGACCCCCACGATGATGATCGTGAAGATGATCTTGTTGCGCAGGTCGGGCACCCGGAAGATGTTCCGCAGCCGGGACAGCATGGGGGTGCGACCTCCTCGGGCCTGGGCTTGTCGAGACTAGCGGTTGGTGAGGGCGTTCCCTCGGGCCGGGGGACGCCGGTCGCCGTAGGGCGGCGGGAGCTTCTCGACCCGGCCCCCGGCCCCTTCGATGGCGTTGGTCGCGGCGTTCGAGAACGCGTGCGCCCGCACCGTCAGGGCCTTGGTGAGCTCACCCCGGCCGAGCACCTTGACCAGACCCCGCTTGGCGACGAGCCCGTGTGAACGGAGGACGCCCGGGTCGATCTGCGACCCGGCGTCGAACGCCTCGAGCGTGTCGAGGTTCACGACGGCGTACTCCACCCGGAACGGGTTCTTGAAGCCCTTGGCCTTGGGCGTGCGGCGCGCCAACGGCGTCTGACCACCCTCGAACCCGGGCTTGATCTTGCCGCGTGCACCCTGGCCCTTCATCCCCCGTCCGGCGGTCTTGCCGCCCTTGCCGGCGATGCCGCGTGCCGGGCGACGCCGGGCCGTCTTCGATCCCGGCGCCGGCTTCAGATCGTGGACCTTCACGGCCTCTCCTCCACGTCGACGAGGTGGGGCACCTTCGCGACCATGCCCCGGATCTCGGGGCGGTCGGGATGCTCGACAGTCTGGTTGATGCGCCGCAGGCCCAGCGCGCGCAGCGTGCCCCGCTGCTTCGGCTTGGTGCCGATGGCCGAACGCACCTGGGTGATCTTCAGCGTGGGCACGAGCTACTTGACCTCCGTGACCTCGACCGGGGGCGCGTTGCGCTCGCGGTACGCCCGCAGCATCCCAACGGTGGAGACCTCCTCGGGCGACTTGCCCCGCATCTTGGCGACCTCATCGGGGCGGCGCAGGCTCTGCAGCCCCGAGATCGTCGCCCGCGACACGTTGATCGCGTTCGACGAGCCCAGCGACTTCGCGAGCACGTCGCCGACGCCCGCCGCCTCGAGGATCGCCCGGGCCGCACCACCGGCGATTACGCCGGTACCGGGCGCGGCCGGCTTGAGCAGCACCCGGGCGGCGTCGTGCTCGCCCATAATCGTGTGCGTGATCGTCGAGCCGGCCAGCGCGACCGGGAAGAGGTTCTTGCGCGCCTCCTCCATCCCCTTCTGGATGGCTGCCGGCACCTCCTTGGCCTTGCCATAGCCCAGGCCCACGTTGCCGGCGCCGTCGCCCACCACGACGAGCGCGGTGAACGAGAACCGCCGGCCGCCCTTCACCACCTTGGCGACCCGGTTGATCGCGATCACGCGCTCTTCGTACTGACCCTCAGGCATGCTTCTCCTCTAGACCTTGAGACCCGACTCGCGGGCACCGTCGGCGACGCTCGCGACCCGGCCGTGGAACTTGAACCCGCCGCGGTCGAACACGACCGCCTCGACGCCCGCGGCCTTGGCCCGCGCACCGATCAGCCTGCCGACGGCCTTGGCGGCGTCGACGGTCGCGGTCGCACCGCCGCGCAACTCGCCCTCCGCCGTCGATGCTGCCGCCAGCGTGCGCCCATGAACGTCGTCAATCACCTGGGCGTAGATGTGACGGCTGGATCGGAACACCGACAGGCGCGGGCGCTCGGCGGTGCCGCGCACCTTCTTGCGGACCCGGCGGTGGCGCCGGTCCCTGGCTTCTCGCTTCGTCGCGCTCATACGTCGTACCTACTTCGCGCTCTTGCCGGCCTTGCGCAGGACGCGCTCGTCGGCGTAGCGAATGCCTTTGCCCTTGTAGGGCTCGGGCTTGCGGACTTTGCGGATGTCGGCCGCGACCTGGCCGACCAGCTGCTTGTCGGCACCACGGACGACGATGCGAGTCGGCACCGGCACCTCGAACTCGATGCCCTCGGGTGCTTCGACGGGCACCGAGTGCGAGAAGCCGATCTGGAGCTCGAGCTTCGAGCTGCCCTGCGCCTGGACCCGGTAGCCGACGCCGACGATCTCGAGCTCTTTGGAATAGCCCTGCGAGACGCCCACGACCATGTTGTTCACGAGCGACCGGGTGAGGCCGTGCAGGGCGCGGTTCTCGCGCTCGTCGTCGGGGCGAGTGACGCTCAACTCGTCACCCGCTCTCGTGATCGTGATCGAGGGCGGCGCGTCGTGCTCGAGCGTGCCCTTGGGCCCCTTCACGACAACGTGCCGTCCGGCGATCGTCACCTCGACGCCGGAGGGGATCGGGATGGGCTCCTGACCGATGCGCGACATTGGCTCCTACCAGACCTGGCAAAGGACCTCGCCGCCCACCTTGCGCTCGCGCGCTTCGCGGTCGGTCATGAGGCCCTGGTTGGTGGACAGGATGGCGATGCCCATACCGCCGAGCACGCGCGGGACCTTGTCGGCCTTGGTGTAGACGCGCAGTCCCGGCTTCGACACCCGGCGGATCCCCGAGATCGTGCGCCGGCGGTCGGGCGTGTACTTGAGCTCGATCTTGAGCCGACGACCCGGGCGCGCCGAATCGTCCTCGACCGCGAAGCCGGTGATGTAGCCCTCGCGCTCGAGGATCCTCGCCAGCGCCTCCTTCAACTTCGACGACGGCATGGCAACGTCGTCGTGGAACGCGACGTTGGCATTGCGGATCCGGGTGAGCATGTCGGCGATCGGGTCGGTCATCGTCACGGCGTCACCCCCGCTCTGGCGTCAGCTCCGCATCGCTCACCGGAGCTCCGCGCCGGGTTCAGCTCCGCTTCGTGCCGCACTACCACGACGCCTTCGTGAGCCCGGGCACTTCACCGGCATGGGCCATGGTGCGGAGGCAGATGCGGCACAGGCCGAAACGGCGATAGACCGCGCGCGCCCGGCCGCAGCGCCGGCAGCGTGTGTACGCCCGTACGTTGAACTTGGGCTTGCGCCGTTGCTTGTTCACGAGTGCTTTCTTCGCCATTGCTATGTGTCCCTCCGGAAGGGAAAGCCGAGGGCGCGCAGGAGCGCGCGCCCCTCGCCGTCGGTACGGCCGGTGGTGACGATGGTGATGTCCATGCCGCGCACCGTGTCGATCTTGTCGTAGTCGATCTCGGGAAAGATGAGCTGTTCGGTAACGCCGAACGTGTAGTTCCCGCGCCCGTCGAACGAGTCGGGGCTCATCCCCCGGAAGTCTCGGATGCGGGGGATCGCCAGGCTCACCAATCGGTCGTAGAACTCCCACATGCGTGCCCCCCGCAAGGTGACCTTGGCGCCGATGGGTTGACCCTCCCGGAGCTTGAAGCCGGCGATCGACTTCTTCGCCCGGGTGACAGCCGGCTTCTGACCCGTGATGACGGTGAGGTCGGCGACGGCGCCGTCGAGGAGCGACTGTTGCGCGACCGCTTGACCCACGCCGCAGTTGAGGACGATCTTCTCCATGCGCGGCACCTGCATCACGTTGTCGAGCCCGAGCTCCTGTTGCAGCGCGGGCCGCGTCTCCGAGTCGTAGCGGTGCTTCAGGCGCGGCTGCTCGACGGTTTCGGTAGCCATCACAGATCACCTCCACACTTGCGGCAGACGCGCACCTTGGTGCCGTCGCGCTCGAAGCGGTAGCCGATCCGGGTGGGCCCGCAGCTGCTGCAGAGGATCGCGACGTTGGACACGTGGACGGGCATGTCCTTGTCGATGATCCCGCCCTGCATCGTGGCGCGGGTAGCCCGCTGATGCTTCTTCGCTACGTTGACGCCATCGACGATGACGCGGTCGTCGTCGCGCAGCACGCGGGTGATCTCACCCTCCTTGCCGACGTCTTTGCCCGCGAGCACGCGGACCCGGTCGCCCTTCTTCAATTTCATGAACCCTCCCCAGCGCCAGCTTCGCTGCGCCTGCCGGCGCTCCGCGCCGGGTACGGCTCCGCTGCGTGTCGCATCACAACACCTCCGGCGCAAGGGAGACGATCCGCATGAAACGGCGGTCGCGCAGCTCCCGGCCGACGGGGCCGAAGATGCGAGTGCCCCGCGGCTGGAGCTGATCGTTGATGAGCACAGCGGCGTTTTCGTCGAAGCGGATGTAGCTGCCATCGGCGCGGCGCCGTTGCTTCTTCGTGCGCACCACGACGCACTTCACGACCTCGCCCTTCTTGACCGGTGCACCCGGCACCGCCTCCTTGACGGTGGCCACGAAGATGTCGCCAATGCCCGCGTAACGCCGACGGGTGCCACCGAGAACCTTGATACAGAGAACCTCGCGAGCCCCCGAGTTGTCGGCGACCTTGAGGCGCGACTCTTGCTGGATCATGCAGCTACTTCGCCCTTTCCAGCACCTTCTTGCTTCACTCGCTCGCTCCGGTCGCCGCGCGTCGCGCCATCACTTCGCACGCTCCAGCACTTCCACGACCCGCCAGCGCTTCTGCTTCGAGATCGGGCGGGTCTCGGCGACGCGGACGCGGTCACCCTCGCGCACGTCGTTGGTCTCGTCGTGGGCGTAGAGGCGCGTGGTGCGTTGCAATGTCTTGCGGTACCGGCCGTGGCGCACGCGGTCGATCACGGCGACCACGACGGTCTTGTCCATCTTCGTTGACATCACCGTGCCCTCACGCACCTTGCGGCGGTTGACCCGTTGGTCGGCCATCACTGCTCCTCTATTTCGGCGCCGGACGCGAGGGCCTCGGCGGCCGCGATCTCGCGCTCCCGCAGGAGGGTCTCGACCCGGGCGACGTCTTTGCGCACCTGCGAGATCCGCGACGTGCTGTCGAGCTGGCCGGTCGCGTTCTGGAACCGGAGATTGAACAGCTCCTCCTTTGCCTCCAGCAGGCGCTGCCCGAGCTCGGCGTCGTTGAGCTCCCGGAGCTCCGTCGCGCGAGCCATCACGCTTCCTCCTGGCGAATGACGAAGCGGCTCTTGATCGGCAGCTTGTGCATCGCGAGGCGCAGGGCTTCGCGAGCAACCTGCTCGGGCACACCCGACAACTCGAACATCACGCGACCCGGTTTCACCACCGCGACCCAGTGCTCGGGGTTGCCCTTCCCCGAGCCCATGCGGGTCTCCGCCGGCTTCTGGGTCACAGGCTTGTCGGGGAAGATGTTGATCCACACCTTCCCGCCGCGCTTCATGTAGCGGGTCATCGCGATTCGGGCCGCCTCGATCTGGCGGTTGGTGATCCATCCCGGTTCGAGGGCCTGGATGCCATAGTCGCCGAACGCGACGCGCGTGCCACCCTTGGCGACGCCGCCCATCCGGCCCCGCTGCTGCTTCCGATGGCGGATCTTCTTCGGCATCAACATGGCGTGGATCAGTCCTCGTCGCCGTGGAACTTCGGCGTCTCGTGGTGCTCGCGGCGAGTGCGGCGCTCGATCTCCTCTTCCTCCGCGAGGAGCGCCTCGAGCGCGGGATCGGCTTCCTTCACCAGCGGGTCGGCTTCGGCGGGCACGTCCTCGCCGACGGCGTCGGCCTCCACCGGAACCGCCTCGGCCGCAGGCCGGCGACGGCCACCACCCGCAGAGACGACGCGCCGGGCCGGGCCCTGTCCCGAGGTCTCCCCGACGGCCATGGCCGCTTCCTTGCTGATCTTGTCCTCGGCCGCCGACTTGTAGGGCAGGATCTCCCCCTTGTAGATCCAGACCTTCACACCGCTGCGGCCGAAGGTCGTCCGGGCCTCGGCCTGGCCATAGTCGATGTCGGCCCGGAGGGTGTGCAGCGGCACCCGACCTTCGCGGTACCACTCCTTGCGTGACATCTCGGCGCCACCGAGGCGACCGCCGCACTGCACCCGGATGCCCTGCCCGCCGGCCTTCATCGCCGTCTGCACTGCACGCTTCATGGCCCGGCGGAACGAAACCCTCCCCGCGAGCTGGTCGGCGACGCCCTGGGCGATGAGGGTGGCGTCGAGCTCGGGCTGCTTGATCTCCTGGATGTTGAAGTGGATCTTCGGGTTGCCGGTGATCTCGAGCAGGCCCGCACGGAGGCGGTCGGCCTCGGCGCCTCGGCGCCCGATGACGATGCCCGGGCGCGCCGTGTAGACGTCGACGCGCAGGCGGTCGCGCGTGCGCTCGATCTCGACGCGGCTCACCGCGGCGTGCGGCAGCTGCCGCCGCAGGTAGTCGCGGATCTTCCAGTCCTCGATGAGGCTGTCGGTGTACTCCTGGTGGTCCGCAAACCACCGCGACTTCCAGTCGGTGGTGATGCCCAGGCGGAACCCATAGGGGTTGACCTTCTGGCCCATTACGAATCCTTCTTCCGGGTTGTCTTCTTGGCCGGTGCCTTCTTCTTCGCCGGCGCCTTCTTCTCCGCCGGCGCCCGCTTGGCCGGCGTCCTCTTCACCGATTCGCCCGCCTCGGTCTCGACGGGCTCGTGCTCCTCCTCCTCTTCCTCGTCGTGGTCGTGGTCGGGCGCTTCGACCTGGGGCGCGGCGGCCCGGCGGCGGGTGGGACGGCGACGCGGGGGGCCCTCGGCCGCCTCGAGCCGACGACGACGCTCGAGCTCGTCGTCGTCGAAGCGCGACACCACGATCGTCAGGTGGCTGGTGCGCTTACGGATGCGGGTGCCCCGACCCCGCGCCCGCGGGCGCCACCGCTTGAGCGTGGGACCCTCGTCGACGTAGGCCCGCTCCACGAACAACTCGTCGGCCGGCACGCTCTGGTTGTGCTCGGCGTTGGCGATGGCCGAGTCGAGGAGCTTGCGCACGTCCCCGGCCGAGCCGCGCTCGCAGTACGCGAGCGTCTCGCGGGCGTCTTCGACGTCGAGCCCACGAATCAGCCCCAGGACCTGACGGACCTTCGGGGGCGACGTGCGCAGGTAACGCAGGGTGGCGCGGGCCTCGGGCATGACTACCGGTTCACCGACCGCTCGGAACCCGAGTGCACCCGGAAGGTGCGCGTGGGCGCGAACTCACCCAACTTGTGACCGACCATGGCCTCGGTGATGTAAATGGGGACGTGCTTGCGGCCGTCGTGCACGGCAATCGTGTGACCCACCATCTCGGGAGTCACCGTCGAGCGGCGCGACCACGTCTTGATGACCTTGCGGTCCCCGGCGGCGTTCTGTGATTCGACCTTCCTCATCAGGTGCTCGTCGACGAACGGGCCCTTCTTCAGGCTGCGCGGCATACCTCGCTCCTACCGACGACTTCCGCGGCCGCGGCGTCGACGGATGATCTGCTTGTCGGACGGCTTGCCCTTCCGGCGGGTGCGACCCTCAGGCTTGCCCCACGGCGACACGGGATGCCGCCCGCCGGAGCTCTTGCCCTCGCCTCCACCGAGCGGGTGATCGACCGGGTTCATCGCCACACCCCGCGTGTGGGGGCGCTTGCCCTTCCAACGGCTCCGCCCGGCCTTGCCCAGCGACACGAGCGCGGCCTCGACGTTGCCGACCTGCCCGATGGTCGCCCGGCAGTCGATCGGGACGCGCCGCATCTCCGTCGAAGGGAGCCGGAGGGTCGCGAACGTCCCTTCCTTCGCGACCAGCTGCACGGCTGCGCCCGCGCCACGCGCGAGCTTGCCGCCTGCGCCCGGCTTGAGCTCGACGTTGTGCACCGTGGTGCCGACCGGGATGAAGCGCAGCGGTAGCGCGTTGCCGGAACGGATCTCAGAGCCCTGCCCGCTCTGGAGCATGTCGCCCACCCGGACCTGCGCCGGCGCCAGGATGTAGCGCTTCTCGCCGTCGAGGTAGTGGAGCAATGCGATGCGGGCGTTGCGGTTGGGGTCGTACTCGATGGCGTGGACCTTGGCGGGCACGCCGTCCTTCTCACGATGGAAGTCGATGATGCGGTACTTCTGCTTGTGCCCGCCGCCACGGTGGCGCGAAGTCATGCGCCCGTGGACGTTGCGCCCGCTCGAGCGCTTCTTCGGCTTGGTGAGCTTCTTCTGGGGCTTCGGGCGCGTGACCTCGGCGAAGTCGGAGACCGTCTGGAAGCGGCGCCCGGGGCTGGTCGGCTTGCGCTTGCGTACAGGCATCGTCAGCCTCCGAAGATCTCGATGCGGTCGCCTTCGGCGAGCGCGACCACGGCCCGCTTCTGGCCGGCCCGCTGGCCCCAGTCGCCGGTACGGCGATTGCGCTTGCGCTTGCCCTGGCGGTTCAGCGTGTTGACCCGCGTGACCTTGACTCCGAAGATCGTCTCGATCGCCCGCTTGATCTCGATCTTGTTGGCGTCGCCGGCGACTACGAACGTGTAGACGTTGTCTTCGTACGACGCGTACGACTTCTCCGACACCACGGGCCGGATCACGATGTCGCGGGGGTTGCGCGCACTCATGTCGCCTCACCTCCCGCGAACCGCTTGGTCGCGGCAGCGAGTGAATCGGTGCTGAACACGAGCCAGTCGTTCACGAGCACGTCGTAGGCGTTGAGCTCTTCCGGCAGCACGATCTGCACGCGTTTGCCGAGGTTGCGGAACGACTTCCAGGTGGCTTCCTCGGTTCGCTCGAGCACGAGCAGCACCCGGTCGTCGCGCTCGCCCGCGGTGCGGAGACCGAGCGCCGCGAGCACCTCCTTGGCCCGCTTCGTGCGGGGCTCGTCGATACCCCACTCGTCGACCACCATCACCTTGCCCTGGGCGGCGCGGTCGGACAGCGCCGAGCACAGGGCGAGGCGCACCATTTTCTTGGGGGTGCGCTGCCGGTAGTCGCGCTGCTTGGGCCCGTGAGCGATGCCGCCGCCTCGCCATTGCGGCGATCGGATCGAACCGTGACGGGCGCGCCCGGTGCCCTTCTGTCGCCACGGCTTGGCGCCGCCGCCCTTCACCTCGGCGCGCGTCTTCGTGCTGTGGGTACCGGCGCGGGCCGCGGCAAGCTGGGCGGTCACGACCTGGTGCATGACCCCGACATTGGGCTCGATCCCGAAGAGCTCGTCGGCGAGCTCGACGCTGCCGCCCTTGGCGCCGGTGACGGTGGTGACCTCGAGCGTGCTCATGCCGCGGTCTCCGTGCTCGTTCCCGCCTTCGCCGGGCTCTTCACGGCGTTCCGCACGAACACGAGGCTCCCGGACGGCCCGGGCACCGAACCCCGGATGAGCAGGAGCCCCCGCTCGGCGTCGGCCTCCACCACCTCGAGGTTGAGTGTCGTCACCCGGCTGTTGCCGTGCTGGCCGGGGAGACGCATGCCCTTGAACACGCGCGACGGGGTGGCGCAGGCACCGATAGCGCCCGGCGCGCGGTGCTTCTTGTGCGTACCGTGGCTCGCGCCCTGCCCCTTGAAGTTGTGGCGGACCATGACTCCGGTGAAGCCCTTCCCCTTGCTGATCCCGGTGACGTCGACCCGCTCGCCCGCCTCGAACAGGTCGGCGGCGACGACCTGACCGACCTCGAAGCCGGACAGGTCGTCGACCCGGAGCTCGGCGAGGTGGCGCGTCGGGGGGGCGTCGGCCTTCTTCAGGTGACCGAGCTGCGCCTTGGTGAGATTGCCGGCCTTCGACTCGCTGAAGGCGAGCTGGACCGCGGTGTAGCCGTCGCGTTCGGGGGTCTTCAGCTGCACGACGCGACAGGGCCCGGCCTCGACGACCGTCACCGGCACGACCCGGTTGTCGGCGTCCCAGACCTGGGTCATGCCGAGCTTGCGCCCGAGGATTCCCTTGGCAGGCATCGCGATGGTCCTTCACGCGAACGCTCCCCCGGCGGGAGCGCCGGCGGAGCGTCTGGGTCTTGTGCTGCACGGTCCTGCGACAGCGGTCGCAGCCTGTGCAGACATCGGTTGGGGGCCTAGGAGGAGACGCCGGGGGAGGCCCCATTCCCCCCACGGCACAGCCCGGAAAGACTATCGGACCCAGGTGGGGACCGTCGAAGGGACCGCGGTCGAGACGACCGGTGACGGGAAAACGAGCGGAAAACGCACGTTTTCCCGTCATGAGTGGGCGCCCCTCTGACGAGCGAGGGTGTCGGCGACGTGACCCGCCGCCGCGCCGGATCAGACCTGCTGGATCTTGATCTCGATGTCGACGCCGGCGGGGAGGTCGAGGCGCTGGAGCGACTCGACGGTCTTGCCCGTGGGCTCGACGATGTCGATCAGGCGCTTGTGGATGCGCATCTCGAAGTGCTCGCGCGAGTCCTTGTCGACGTGGGGAGAGCGCACCACGCAGTAGCGGTGGATCTCGGTCGGCAAGGGCACCGGCCCGCGCACCTTCGCCTGCGTGCGCACGACCGTCTCCACGATCTTCTTCGTCGACTGGTCGATGATCTCGTGGTCGTAGGCCTTGAGCCGGATTCGGATCTTCTGGCCCTTCGCGTCCGCCATCCGGCTGCCAGCCCTATTCGACGATCTTGGTGACGCGGCCGGCGCCGACGGTGTGGCCGCCCTCGCGGATGGCGAAGCGCAGGCCCTCCTCCATCGCGATCGGGGCGATGAGCTCGACGTTCATCTCGGTGTTGTCACCCGGCATCACCATCTCGACACCCTCGGGCAGCGCGATCGACCCCGTGATGTCGGTCGTGCGGAAGTAGAACTGGGGCCGGTAGTTCGAGAAGAACGGCGTGTGCCGACCACCCTCGTCCTTGGTCAGGATGTAGACCTGGGCCGCGAAGTTCGTGTGCGGCGTGATCGAGCTCGGCTTGGCGAGCACTTGGCCCCGCTTCACGTCTTCCTTCTTGGTGCCGCGAAGCAGCGCCCCGATGTTGTCACCGGCGCGGCCCTCGTCGAGGAGCTTGCGGAACATCTCCACGCCGGTGCAGACCGTCTTGGTTGTGGGCTCGATCCCGACGATTGCGACCTCGTCGTTGACGTGGACGACCCCGCGCTCGACCCGGCCGGTCACGACCGTGCCCCGGCCGGTGATCGTGAACACGTCTTCGATCGGCATCAGGAACGGCTTGTCGACGTCGCGGGTGGGCTCGGCGATGTAGGAGTCGACGGCGTCCATGAGCTCGACGATCTTCGGCTCCCACTCCGCGTCGCCCTCGAGCGCCTTGAGCGCCGACACCCGGACGATCGGGATGTCGTCGCCGGGAAACTCGTACTCGCTCAGGAGCTCGCGCACCTCGAGCTCCACCAGCTCGAGGATCTCCTCGTCGTCGACCATGTCGGCCTTGTTGAGCGCCACGACAATGTTGGGCACGCCCACCTGGCGGGCGAGCAGCACGTGCTCACGCGTCTGGGGCATCGGACCGTCGGTGGCGGCCACGACCAGGATCGCGCCGTCCATCTGGGCGGCGCCCGTGATCATGTTCTTGATGTAGTCGGCGTGGCCGGGGCAGTCGACGTGGGCGTAATGCCGGTTGGGCGTCTCGTACTCGACATGGGCGATCGAGATGGTGATCCCGCGCTCCTTCTCCTCCGGGGCCTTGTCGATCTGCTCGAAACTCGTGTACGCAGTCGTCGGGTCCTGGTCGTGGAGAACCTTGGTGATCGCGGCCGTCAACGTCGTCTTGCCATGGTCGATGTGACCGATGGTCCCGATGTTGAGGTGTGGCTTGGTCCGCTCGAACTTCTGCTTCGACATGCGTCTTCCTCGTGTTCTCCGACCTCGGTCTACTCGCCGCGGACTCGGGCGATGATCTCTTCGCTGATCGACTGCGGGACCTGCTGGTACGAGTCGAACTGCATCGTGTAGGTCGCGCGGCCCTGGGTGCGCGAACGGAGGTCGGTAGCGTAGCCGAACATCTCTGCCAGCGGCACTTGGGCCCGCACCACTTGCGCGTTGCCGCGCTGCTCCATCCCCTCGACCTTGCCGCGCCGCGAGGACAGGTCGCCGATGACGTCTCCCATGTAGTCCTCGGGGGTGACCACCTCGACGGCCATGATCGGCTCGAGCAATGCCGGTTTCGCCTGGCGGGCGGCCTTCTTCAGCGCCATCGAACCCGCGATCTTGAACGCCATCTCGCTGGAGTCGACGTCGTGGTACGAGCCGTACGTGAGGATGGCACGCACGTCGACGAGGGGATATCCCGCGAGCACGCCCCCTTCGAGCGCCTCCTGGATACCGGCGTCGACCGCCGGGATGTACTCACGTGGGATGACGCCGCCCGTGATCTTGTCGACGAACTCGTAGCCGCCGCCGGGACCGGTGGCCTCGAGGCTGATCACGACGTGGCCGTACTGGCCTCGACCGCCGGTCTGGCGCACGTAGCGCTCCTCGACCTTCTCCACCGGCACCGTGATCGTCTCGCGGTACGCAACCTGCGGCTTGCCTACGTTGGCGCCCACCGTGAACTCGCGCATCATCCGGTCGACCAGCACCTCGAGGTGCAGCTCGCCCATGCCCGAGATGATCGTCTGGCCGGTGTCTTCGTCGGTGCGCACCTGGAAGGTCGGGTCTTCCTCCGAGAGCGCGCCGAGCGCCTTGCCCAGCTTGTCCTGGTCGACCTTCGTCTTGGGTTCGATCGCGACCGAGATCACCGGCTCGGGGAACTCCATGCGCTCGAGCAGGATCGGGTGCGACGGGTCACAGAGTGTGTCGCCGGTCGTGGTGTTCTTGAGACCGACCGCAGCGACGATGTCACCCGCGAACACCGCCGCTTTGTCTTCGCGGTGGTTGGCGTGCATCTGGAGGATGCGACCGACGCGCTCCTTCTTGTCCTTGGTCGCGTTCACGACGGTGCCGCCCGCGGGGAGCTTCCCCGAGTACACCCGGAAGTAGGTGAGCTTCCCGACGTAGGGGTCGCTCATGATCTTGAACGCCAGCGCCGAGAACGGCGCGTCGTCGTCGGGACCGCGCTCGAGGTGCTCCTCGGTCTTCACGTCGGTGCCGGCGACGGGCCGGACGTCGAGCGGGCTGGGCAGGTAGTCGACGACCGCGTCGAGCAGCGGCTGGACGCCCTTGTTCTTGAACGCGGTGCCGCAGAGGATCGGCACGACCTCGCCGGAGACCGTGGCGGCGCGCAGCGCCCGCGTGAGGTCGGCGGGCGTGATCTCCTCGTCGCCGACGTACTTCTCGAGGACGGCGTCGTCGTGGTGTGACACGACGTCGATGAGCTCGTGACGCCAGTGATCGGCGTCGGCCTCGAGCTCGGGCGGGATGTCGACCGTCTCGTACTGCTCGCCCATGCCGTCCTCCCACACGAGGGCACGCATGGAGAGGAGGTCGACGACGCCGCGGAACGACGCCTCGGCGCCGATCGGCAGCTGCGTGAGGGCGACGGTGGCGTCGAGCCGGTCCTGGATCATGTCGACGCAGCGGGTGAAGTCGGCACCGACGCGGTCCATCTTGTTGATGAAGCACATCCGCGGGACGTTGTACTTGTTGGCCTGTCGCCACACGGTCTCGGTCTGGGGCTCGACCCCGGCGACGGCGTCGAATACCGCCACCGCGCCATCGAGGACACGCAGCGAACGCTCGACCTCCACGGTGAAGTCGACGTGGCCGGGCGTGTCGATGATGTTGATCCACGTGTCGCGCCACTTGCACGTGGTGGCCGCGCTCGTGATCGTGATACCGCGCTCCTGCTCCTGGACCATCCAGTCCATCACCGCGGCGCCCTCGTGAACCTCGCCGATCTTGTAGGTCTTGCCCGTGTAGTAGAGGATCCGCTCGGTCGTCGTCGTCTTGCCAGCGTCGATGTGCGCCATGATCCCGATGTTGCGAGTGCGCGCGAGGGGAACCTCCCGGATCACCGGGCCGCCCTTGCCTCGTACTTCCTTCGCCTCTGCTGCCATCTTCTTTCTTCCTCTCAGCGCGGGACCGCCGAGAACTCTGCCCTCTAGGGGTGCCGGCGGGTCACGTCGCCGGCCCTGGGCGGCGAGCGGAGCGAGCCGCCGGGGGGTGGG
>JBOGFJ010000238.1:0-21694 GCA_050743385.1 Acidimicrobiia bacterium | reverse complement strand
TTCTCGGGTAGGTACGTCTGCCACACGTGGGGTGGCTCGACGACGTGGTCGTCGACGCTGACGATCTTCGGGACGTCCATGTTCGTGCGCCTCCTTACACCGTGCGGTACCAGGACGGCAGGTGTGATGCTGCCGTTGACGATCGAGCTCAGGCGCCCCACCGGTCCCGACACCTCGAACGAGGCTAGGCGCGCGAGCAGGTGGTGGAAGATCCTCTCGAAGGCACCACGCGCATGGCGCACTACCCGGGCGTCCCGCTCAGCCTGTCGCCCGTCACCGCCGGCGCGCGCCATCAGATCCCCGCGAGCGCCTTCCACGCGTCGCGGTGCATGCGCCGGGCGGGAGCAACCTGCAGGCAGACGTGGTCGGCGCCGGCGGCGCGGTGCTGGGCCACCCGCTGGGCGACGGCGTCGACATCGCCCCAGACGAACAGCGCGTCGACCAGGCGGTCGCTGAGCGAGTCGATGTCGTCCTCCGTGAAGCACTGCCGCCTCCAGTTGTTGGTGTGATTGGGCAGCGTTCTGTAGAGGGTCAGCTCCTCGCGGACGATTCCTCGCGCGCTGGTCGCATCCGTCGCGAGCACCACGCCCTGCTCGGGCGCGAGAAGGGCGTTCGGTCCCAAGGCCACGCGTGCGGTGGCAGTCTGCTCCGGGGTGACGAGGTAGGGGTGCGCGCCGGCGGTTCGGTCACGCGCGAGCTCCAGCATCTTGGGACCGAGGGCGGCGAGGCACAACTGTTGCTCGGGCACCGCGAGCGCGTCGAGGAATCCGCGCATGGTCGCGAGTGGCGCTCCCCACGCCTCCCCGACCATCACATCGTGACCGACGCCGAGACCGAGCAACACTCGGGAACGCCGGTCCGCGGACAGGCCCGCCCACCACGCGTTGGTCGCCTCGGGCGTGTGGAGCCAGATGTTCATGATGCCGGTCGCGACGGTCATCGTCGAGGTCGCCGTCAGCAATCGGTCGACCGCGCCGAACACGTCGTCGCCGACGTCGGGGATCCAGAGCGCCGTGCAGCCCGACGACTCGAGCTCGGCCGCGGCCTCGGCGATCTCGCCGGGGTCGCCATAGCGGAGGGGAGCTGCCCAGATGCCCGTACCCGTGATCACCGTGTCGACTCGTGGAACACCGCGGCGATACCGCGCAGGTAGTCGACCGCGGCGTCGTACTCGCTCGGCACCGGAAGGCGGGCGCGAAAGTCGGTGACGCCGGCTTCGACGAGTGGGAGGACGCGCTCCATCGTGGCGTCGATATCGATGCTGCGGTCCTCCCGCGCCACCGTCGGAAGGGTGCCGGCGACCTGCATGGTGTCGCCGTCGCCGCCCGCGGCCGCCACGGCCTCGCACATGCGCGGGATGCTGGCGGCGAGGTCGTCGGCGTCCTCACCCCACGGGATCCAGCCACTGCCGAAGCGCGCCAGTCGCGCCGTCACCCGCTCGTTGAGACGGCCGCTCACCCAGATCGGCACGCCGCCCGGTTGCCGGGGCTTGGGCATCATGTGGATCGCCTCGAACGCCAGTCCGGGGAGATCGACCTCGGCGCGCGGCTCCCGCCAGAGCGTCTGGCACACCTCGAGGGTGAGGTCGAGTTGGCGTCCCCGGGTCCCGAACTCGAGGCCGGCGGCCTCGTACTCTTCGCGCTGCCATCCGACGCCGACACCGAGATCGAGCCGGCCGCCCGACAGAACGTCGAGCGTCGCCGCCGTCTTCGCGAGCACGACCGGCCGGCGCAGCGCCGCGATGAGAATGTTCGTCCCGAGGCGGACCCGCGACGTCATGCCGCAGATCACCGACAGCATCGTCAGCGGCTCGAGCCAGTGGCCGTCGGGGCCGGTCGGCTGCTTCCCGCCCTCGACGCCGCCGCGCTCGGGCCGCCCGTACGCGTCCAAGTGCTCGCCGAACACGACGTGGTCCGACATCAGCACGCGATCGACGCCCGCAGCGTCAGCCGCGCGGGCGAGATCGAGGGCGGCCCGCCATGTCCCGGGATCCTCGGCGGCGTACGTTCGAAGCATGATCGAGAGCTGCGGACTGGTCATGATTCCTCTGACGGGCGAACGAAGCGCGCTCACTCTGCCACGACGCGGCAGTTCCCGACTGCTCCGCGGGGATTGACACCCCGTCGTCGGGAACGCCAGCCTTCCGCTGACCACGCTCAGGCGGGTGAACGAAACCGAAGCATCAACGACATATCTTCGGGAGGAAGATCGTGCGCTTCTCGAGTTTCTCCGTCGCAGCGATAAGCGTGCTTGTCATCGCGAGTAGCTACTCGGGACCCGCGTCGGGTCGATCATCGTCCGGTGCGACCGACGCACACGTTGACACCACGACCACCCCGCGGCGACCGGCGGGCCCGGCTGCAGACGTCTCAGACGAGATCACGGGCGGCAACGGCGCGTTCGTCGGTGAGTCCACGCCACCGGATTTGAAGACGGTTGGCTACGTCGAGCATGAGTTCGTCGCGGCCGGAACCGCGACGGACTATCAGGCGACCGGAGAGCTCACTCCAGATGGCCGATGGACGTTCGAACCGGACACCTCCGCGGCGTACCGCACGCGGATTCTCGTGCGCCGTCCCGCGAAGGCGGCGGACTTCAGTGGAACGGTCGTCGTCGAATGGATGAACGTGAGTGGCGGGGTCGACGCCAATCCCGACTACGCCAATCTCAGTGAGGAGATCACGCGCCACGGTGACGCCTGGGTCGGCGTCACGGCACAGCTCATCGGCGTCAACGGCGGGCCCGTCCTCGTGACGACGCCGGGCAACGAAGGCGTCCAGGGCAAGGGACTGAAGGCACTCGATCCTGCCCGCTACGGCTCGCTCGAGCACCCCGGCGACGGCTACTCGTTCGACATCTACACGCAAGTCGCGCGAGCGCTGCGCAAGCGCGGGGCGGCGTTGGGCGGCAGGAAGGCGAAGCAGGTCCTCGCCGCAGGCGAGTCGCAGTCGGCAGTTGCGCTCACGACCTACTACAACGGCGTGCAACCGCTCACGCAGGCATTCGACGGCTTCTTCGTGCACAGCCGCGCGTTCGCCACCCTTCCCCTCGTCGCGCCGGGCGAATATGCCGATCTGGCTGGATCGATTGGCACCAGCACGACTGCGATCTTCCGCACCGACCTCGACGCACCCGTCCTCGAGCTCCAGGTCGAGGGTGACGTCACCGGGGTCTTGAATTCGGCCGCCGCGCGCCAATCCGACACCGATCGATTCCGACTCTGGGAGGTCGCGGGCAACTCTCACGCGGACGTTCGTCTGATCGGCGAGGAGCTGAACGACCTGCTCGACTGCGGCGCGCCCATCAACAACGGCCCCATGCATTTCGTCGCCAAGGCAGCCTTTCGGGCGCTGGACACCTGGGTGCGCACAGGCCAGGCGCCGCCCAAGGCACCGCGCCTCGAGCTCACCGACGAGGACCCACCCCAGATTCGGCGCGACGCCGACGGGATCGCAGTCGGGGGCATACGCACCCCGCTCGTCGACGTGCCGGTCGACGTGCTGTCGGGCGCATCTCCGCCGAACCCCGACCTCATCTGCATGCTGCTCGGCTCGACGACGCCGCTCTCGGCCGAGCGTCTCGCCGAGCTCTACCCTTCACGCGCCGCGTACACGAGGCGTTACAACGCCGCGGTCGACAAGGCGATCGAGGCAGGCTTCGTCCTCGAAGCCGACCGCAAGGCACTGCTCGCATACGCCGAGCCAAAGCGGGTCAAGGGCTGATGGTTCAGCCTGTCGCGCTTGGCGACATCGACGCTTGTCATTGCGTCATCGCCGCGTCCGCGGCGGGGCGGTGCATGGTTTCGCGCATGCGGGTACCGACGACGAGCCCCGACCCGGCCGTGAGCGCAGCGACGACGAGGATGGCGCTCCGGGCACTGAGGGCGTCGGCGGTGAAGCCGACGAGGATCCCGCCGGCGGCATACCCGAGATCGCGCCAGAGCCGATAGACGCCGACCGCCGACGCGCGCCACGCGGGATGAGCGCGGTCGCCGATGGCGGCCATGAGAGTCGGATACACCAGGGCGGTGCCGACTCCCATGGCGAGAGCCGCGGCGATCCACGCCCCGTAGCTGTCGAGCAGCGCGAACGCGGCGATGCCCAGCGCCTGGAGCCAGAGGCCGGCGACGATCAGGGGCTTGCGTCCGACCTGGTCGGACCAGGCGCCGGTGCCGAGCTGGGCGAGGCCCCACGACGCCGGGTAGACGGCCGCGACGACACCGATGCGCCCGATGGAGAGTCCTTCGGATGCGAGGAACACGGGCACGAGACCCCAGATCAGCGCGTCGTTGAGGTTGTTGACGAGACCGGCTTGGCACACGGCCGACAGCGTGGGGTCGCGCAGGCTCGTGGTGCCGAAGGTATGACGGAACGATTGGTTGGCGGCGCGTCCGTCGTCGTGACGACGCGCCTCCTCACGGACGTGGCGGTGCGTCTCGTGGACGAACCCCGCCGATAGCACCAGGCCGGCGAGAGCGATCCCGATCCCGAGTACGAAGGGCCACGGACGCGGGCCGTGCGCCGCGGCGATCCATCCGGTGATCAATGCCGCGAGGGCGACGGCGCCGTAGCCGGCAGCCTCGTTGAGCCCGAGCGCGAGGCCGCGGCGTTCGGGACCTGCGAGGTCGATCTTCATATTGACCGTCGTCGACCAGGCCAGTCCCTGGTTCAGTCCGAGCAACACGTTGGCGGCGACGACCCAGCCCCACGACGGCGCCCAGATGATCATCGGCGCGACCGGGAGGGCGGCCAGCCAACCGGCGACGAGGACACGCTTCCGGCCGCCGCGATCGGCGAGGTGACCGGCGGCGAGGTTGGCGAAGGCCTTCGTGAGGCCGAATCCGACGAGGAACGAAAGGGTGACCGACGCCGATGCGATCCCGAAGTCGTCCCGGGCGAGTAGGGGCAGGACGGTGCGCTCGATGCCCACCATGGCGCCAACGAAGGCGTTGACGACGACGAGGAGGCTGAACTGTCGCCAGTTCGCCCGTAACCCGAGCGTCGGCCCGGGTGGCGGGCGCGTTGCGCTCACCGTTCGACGGGGAGTTCGGCGTCGAACCAGCCCGACATTCCGCCGACGAGGTTCGCCACCCGGAAACCGCGGCGTTCGAGCAGGCTGGCAGCCGTCGCCGATCGCTCACCGTGACCGCAGAAGGTGACGATCTCCGGCGCTCGGGGTGTGGCGCCGGCGATGACGTCGCCGAGCTCGAGATGAACGGCGCCGGGGATTCGGGCGCTCGCCAGTTCGGCATCCTGGCGTACGTCGACGAGCACGACACCCGACCGCTGCCGCTCCCGCGCCTCGACCGGCCCGATCTCCTCGACCGTGCCCGTCGGCAGCCCGGCGCCCAGCCAGGCGTCCATGCCACCGGCGAGGAAGGCGAGGTCGTCGTAGCCGACTCGGCGGGAGAGACGGACCGCCTCCTCGCGACGTTCCTCCGCGAGGATCAGGATCACCGGGGCACCGAACGGGACTGCCCATCCGAGCCAGGAGGCGAAGGCTGGTCGAAGCTCGATGGAGACGGCGCCCGCCGGATGGGCAATCGCCCATTCGTGGGTAGGGCGCGCGTCGACGAGCCAGGCGCCGGTGGCAGTGCGCGCCGCGACCACTTCTGGAGAGAGCAACGGCGGATCGGCGAGAGCCGCGACCGGCATGGGACCCGACTCGTTCAGCGCCTGCAGGTGCCGGTAGTACGTCGGGAAGCTCCCGAATCCGCCCGTGAGCGCGCCAACGAACGCGTCCTCGTCGTCGATCTGGAGCAGCGGGTTGGTCGCGCGCTCGCTGCCCATGGTCGGGTTCGCGTCGTCCACGGCCGTAGCCAGGCAGAACGAGCCGGCACCGTGCGTGGGATGGAGTGTCGTCGCATCGGGCAGCGTGGTAAGTCGGCGCAGGCTCCCGAACTGAGCGCGGGCCAGTGCTTCGGTGTGTTCGGCACCGAGCAAGTCGGTCCGCGCCGCGCCGCCGAGGATGAGCGATCCTCCCGTGAAGACGGCCTCGGTTCGACCCCTGACCTCGACCGCGTACGCGACGTGCTCGGGCGTGTGCCCCGGAGTAGGAATGGCCCGCAGCTCCACGTCGCCGACGGCGAGCGGCTCGTCGGCGTCGATCGTGCGGTGTGGCCATCGCGGTGTCGAGCCGCTCGGCACGATGGCGTCCGCGCCGTGCGACGCCAACTCGGTCGCACCACTCACGAAGTCGGCATGGACGTGGGTGTCGAGGGTCGCCACGATCTGTACACCGAGCCGCTCGGCCAACGCGAGATGGCGGTCGACGTCGCGAGGAGGATCGATCGTGACGGCATGGCCGTCGCCGACCTCGACCAGATAGGACGTGTTGGCGAGGGCGTCGTCGCGGAGTGGGTGGATCGCCGTGCTCGAGTCGCCTCCGGAGCGTCGCTCAGGCACCGGGCTTGCGCGCCAGGAACGAGTATCCGTACACGTCGTACGTCCTGGCCTTGTCCTCGCCGGTGGCGCCGCCGAACGTGTCCACCTTGGCGCCGATCTGCACGTCGACGAACCCCGCTTGCTCGATCATTTCCTTCCAGCCTGCGCACGGCAGGCCACCGGCAATTCAGCCGGTCCAGAGGTCGATGTCACGGAGGGCCTCGGGCGGTACCTCCCGGCCGTTGGCAATGTCGGCGAACTGAACGTGGCCCCCGGGCCGGAGAACCCGCCGCACCTCGGCGAAGACCGCCCGCTTGTCCGGGCAAAGGTTGAACACGCCGTTCGAGATGACGACATCGGCCCACCCGTCCTCGACGGGCATCGCTTCGAGGAAGCCCTCTCGGAACTCAATGTGGTTTGCGCCGAGCTGCGTGGCCGTCTCCCGCGACTTCTCCAACATCTCGGGGGTCATGTCGATCCCCACGACGGCTCCGCCCGGACCGACCATCTCCGCCGCGACGAAGGAGTCGAATCCGGCACCGGAGCCGGCATCGACGACGCGCTCGCCTTCCTCGGGTGTGCGCAGCGCGAACGGGTTGGCGACACCCGCGAACGACTCCACCGCACGCTCGGGCAGCGCGTCGACGATCGCGGGGTGGTAGCCGCAATGCGCCGCCGCTGTCCGACCGGTGTGGAAGTGGTACGTCGCGTTCGGAGCGACGGCAACCTCCCGGTACTTCGCCCGCACCTGATCGCGCAGCACGGCAGTGTCGACCGGCGTCGTCGTCTGACTCACCCTGGAACCTCCCCCACCGAAACGGCCCCGACCGCGACGGGCAGACCGGCGCGGCGCCACTCCGGAAACCCGTCCTCGAGCCGCCGAGCGTCGAGCCCGCGATCCCGCAGGAGTCGAACAGCGTCGTCCGCGTACACGCAGTACTGCCCGCGGCAATAGGCAACGATCTGAATGTCGGAGGGAAGGGCGGCGAGGCGGGCTTCGAGCTCGTCGACGGGCAGCGAGCGTGCCCCGTCGACGTGGCCGGCGTCGAACTCAGGGCGGGGGCGGACGTCGATCACCACCACATCAGCGGCGCGGAGCCGGCGCGCCAGCTCCGAGCGCGTGACCGGCTCGAGACCGTCGCCGCCGCCGAGGTACGCCTCAGCGAGCTCCTCCACCCCGGCGACGTGATCGGCCGCCACCCGGCGGACGGCGCTCCAGAGCTCGGCGACTCGATCGCTCGCGAGGCGGTACCAGATCCGGTTTCCGTCCCGCCGGCTCTGCACCAAGCCGGCCCGGGCCAGCGTTCGCAAGTGATGCGAGGTGTTGGCCACGCTCTGGTCGAGCTCGGCGGCCACGTCGTCCACGGTGCGCTCGCTCTGCGCGAGCACGTCGACGATCTCGGCCCGGCGACCGCTGGCCAGCGCCTTGGCCACGCTCGCCTGCGCCTCGAACAGTGCCTCTTTTGCGGCTCGGGAACCCATGAGGACGCCAGTGTGACGGGGCCTCGGGGGGCTGTCAAGTAATCATTTGATTACTTGAGGAGCGCCAACCCGTGGGGTCTCGCTCCGAAAATGCATCAAGTGAGTTTGATGGAATCGGGTTCGACTGGGTACGGTGTGCTCGTGGAACACACCGTCCGCCCAGGGCCCACTGCCGACGATGCGCCGCACTTCCTGCGGCTGGTCGCACATCCGCTTCGTTGGCGGCTGCTACGGGAGCTCGTGCACAGCGACCGAGCCGTGTGGGAGTTGACACAGCTCCTCGGCGAGCGGCAGAGCCTGGTGTCGTACCACCTGCGTCAGCTGCGCAAAGGCGGGCTCGTGCGCGCGCGTCGAAGCTCCGCCGATCGACGGGACAGCTACTACGCGGTCGACCTGTCGCGTTGTGGGGAGCAGCTGCAGGCGGCGGGCGGCGCGCTGCACCCAGCCCTGTGGCTCGTGCCGAAGCCGTCGACGCCACGATCGCTGGGGCCCTCGCGTCGCCGACCGCGGGTTTTGTTCCTGTGCACCGGGAACAGCGCACGCTCGCAGATCGCGGAGGCGTTGCTCGAACAGATGTCGGACCGAACGATCGAAGCCGCGTCGGCGGGAAGCCATCCGAAACCACTCCACGCCAATGCGGTACGGGTCATGAAGCAGCGCGGCATCGACATCAGCACGAACCGAACCAAGCACCTAGACGAGTTTCTACGCCAGCGCTTCGACTTCGTGATCACGCTCTGCGACCGCGTCCGCGAGGTCTGTCCCGAGTTTCCGTCGCACCCGGACCTCGTGCACTGGAGCGTGCCCGACCCCGCGCTCGAGGGCCCGAGCGAACCCGCGATCCTTCCCGCGTTCGAGCGCACCGCCGGCGAGCTCGAGACGCGCATCGAGTTCTTGCTCCATCTGCTCGACAAACCATCGACGAGGAGGTCGACACATGTCGAACAATGAAATGGTGAACGTCCGCTACATGGTCGACGATGTCGACGAGGCAATCGCCTTCTACAGCAAGCTGCTCGGTTTCGAGCTCTTGACGAGCGCAGCGCCCGCGTTCGCCGACGTCAAGCGCGGGAACCTGCGGCTTCTGCTCGCAGGGCCACAGAGCTCAGCGGGGCGTCCGATGCCCGACGGTCGCAAGCCCGGACCGGGCGGTTGGAACCGCATCCACTTCGTCGTCGACAACATCGACGCTGACGTGAGACGACTTCGCGACGCCGGCGCGACGTTCCGCAACGACATTGTGACCGGTCCCGGCGGCAAGCAGATCCTGCTCGAGGACCCGTCGGGCAACGTCGTAGAGCTGTTCCAACCGGCAGCTCGCTGACCTCCGGGGCGAAAGCCCCGGAGGCATCTGACTGCTGGTTTGGAGCCGACGACGGCATTCGAACCCGCGACCTCACCTTGCCGCCGGGATATGGGCGCGATGCAGAGTCCGGATACTCAAGCGCTGAGACCTTTGCCCATCAAGGCCTCACCGACGATCACGTCGGCATCGGCAATCACCTCGGTGAACACCGGCGTGGCCGCCGCGTGGACCTCGCTCGAACCGTGCACCGCGAACGCTGCTTCGTCCGCGTAGAGCTCCGAGGTCCAGAAGACGTGGTGGTCGTCCTTGGATCGCTGCACGAGGTAGAGGAGTGTTCCCGGCTCCTTCTCGGCCTGTTCGAGCAACGGCGCAAAGGCCGAGAGGTACTCATCGACCCTCCCTTCCTTCACGCGGACACGCGCAACGATCGCGATCTTCGACACAGGCATACCTCCTCGCGGTTCGCAGCCGAGGCACACGACAGTACGTACCATCGGCGGGTTACGTGCTCGCCTCGACCAGTCCTCTCGGATGTGCGTCCGCCGTGAGGTTGAGCCTGACGCCGTGCTCGAGGAGAGCCTTGAGCCCGGCGAGCATCCACGTGAAGCCCTGGGTGAATCGACCACATAGCGCACGAGATCGTCCGCGTCTCCCGTGAAGCCTTCCTCGATGATCCTCACGAAGGTCGTGTCGTCATCCTGAGCCATGAGCTCCCACGTCACCGTCGTCGGTCCGCTGTAGCCGGGCCACTCGATCACGACATGCTCGTTGGGCTCGACCACCTTCGGAGTCACCTCGACGGAGATGTCGTACATCTCCCAGTCCCAGCGGACCTTCTTGCCGGCCTCGAGCCGGGCAGTGCCCTTTGTGAACCAGAACTGCGTGGTGATGTCGGGGTTGACGATGGCCTCGAAGACCTCGGCCGCAGGCTTGCGAACGAGCATCTCCGTGCGTGCCTTCGGCGGTCGCGTCAGCTGCGTCGTAGCCATCTCATCTCCTCCGTCAGACGTGTGAGATGACTACAGGGCTTCCCCGGTCCTGTCGACCACGAAACCGGCGCGTTCCTCTTCTCAGCCGCGTCAGCGCGCGTCCGCGACGCGCGCCACGGGCTCCTGCACTCCGTCTTCCTTCGGCTCGGCGTCGCCACTCCCATAGGCTTGGAGCGTTGGCTGTCCAGCGGAGCTCCGAACCACCCCGCGAGGCAACAGTCGTCCTCGTCCACGGCGGCTTTCTCGGGGCGTGGGTCTGGGCGGACGTCACTCGGGCGCTGGAGGCCCAGGGCATCCGAGTGGTCGCCGTCGACCTCCCGAGTGTCGCACCCGAGAGCGAAGATGACGCCCATGACGGCGACCTCTACGCCGACGCGGCGGCGGTACGCCAGGTGCTCGACGCGGCGACGCCTCCAGTCCTGCTCTGCGGCCACTCGGCGGGCGGCGCCGCCATCACCGAAGCTGCGGTCGGCCCGCACCCGGCGGTGCGTCGCCTGGTGTACCTCGCCGCCGCGGTCCCCGACCGCGGAGACTCACTGACCAGCCTCATGGCCCTCGCCGCGGGCGGCACAGAGCAGCAGCCGGACGCAGGCGCCGAGCCGGTCGTGATGCGCCCGGACGGGCGGGCCCAGCTCAAGCGCGAGGAGGCAGCCGCGGCACTGTTTCACGACTGCACGCCGGCACGGGCACGGGCGGGGCTCGAGCGGCTCCGACCCATGAACCCGGTCGGAGCGACCCAGCCCCTGACCGGCGCGGCGTGGCGCGAGCTGCCGGCGACCCTGGTCCGGGGGACGCTCGATCGGATGCCAGAAGCGATCGCCCCGGCGTTCTTCGAGTTCGATCCCGAGATCATCGAGATCCCTACGGGGCATTGCCCGAACTGGACCCAACCCGAGCTCGTCGCGGAGATCCTCGCGTCCCGGGCCGCGGGTCCGCCGACGAGCATGGGGTGACGCCGAGCATCACGACCCGACGTAGCGATGCCGCCGCAGAGGACTGAGCTCCACCGGGACGCCGCCTCTCGTCACAACGAAGGCCCTCAGGGAGCGCGCGCTTCCCGGGCGTCACCGCCTCCTTGGCGCAGGAAGACGGGTTCGGTCACCTCTACATCACGAGGAACCGCTACCGGTCCTGTCGCCCGTCCTCCGCAGCCGTGTCACAGGCCGGCTCACCGTCCCCGCCCGATCCCGCGGCGGCCGCCCCGTTCGACGCCGTCACCGGGATCGGCGCAGCCGGGGTGTTGTCGCTCGACTGGTTGGCGCCAGACACCGTGGGGTCGTGTGCACAGCCAGCCTGCGACACGCCGTGCACCTGGGCCGCGGCTCCGCCGGCAGAAGCAGCCAAGAGACCGAACGTCAGGACAGCACCTACAACGAGTCGCCTCACGGGACCCTCCTTTCCTCGCTACGTGATGTACGAGGAAGGGGACCGATGAGATTGCCGGGTCCTTTCAGGGGTGGCGTGACAAACGCGCCCGTCAGTCGTCCGAGGCCAGTCGGCGAGCCGTCTTCTCGACAGGCTGGATGACAGCGACCCCGGTGGTCCGACAAGCTCTCTCACATGAGTCAGGCAGGGAAGGATCGCGACGACTATCTCGACGCGGTGCTGATCGGGGGACGCGAAGAGCGGGTCATCGAGATCGTCGACTACCGCCCCACCTGGGTCGATCGGTTCGAGGCCGAACGGGCCCGTATCGAGGCGGCCCTGGGCCCGCTCGCCCGCAGAGTCGAACACATCGGCTCGACCGCGGTACCCGGCCTGGCGGCGAAGCCCATCGTCGACATCATGGTGACCGTCGGCGACCCCGATGACGAGCAGCTCTACGGACCGGAACTCGAGCGGGTCGGCTACGTGATCCGGGTTCGTGAGGCTGGCCACCGGATGTTCCGAACCCCCGAGCGTGATGTCCATGTCCACATTTGGGCGGCGGGAGGCGAAGACGAACGCCGCCACCTCGTGTTTCGAGACTGGCTGCGATCGAACGCCGACGACCGGGCCGAGTACGAGCGCACGAAGCGTACGCTCGCCGGTCGCCATCGGGACATGAACGACTACGCGGATGCGAAGCGCGAGCTGATCGAGCAGTTGGTTGAACGAGCCGGCCACGAAGGCGCGCGACACAGCTAAAGCGAGACCCGTGCCACGGGTGAGCGGACGCCGCAGCCTCAGTAGCCGTACTCGGTACCGCATGCTCTGCGAGGTCGCACCACTCGCTGCAGGAGTACGAGCTCAATACAGCACCGAGGGGATCCAGCAGCCGTCAGGGTTCCGGTACTCGCCGATGGTCATGTACGTCATCGGCTTCACCGCGCGCAGCCCCTCGCTGAGACACCACCGAAAGAGGCCGGCTTGGCGCGTCGGAAGGAGGAAGGAGGCCGGCACGTCGCCGACCGCGATCGTGCCTGCGATCAGCGCGCGCATGTCATCTTCGGTCTCGGCGACGGCGTACGCAGCGGGAAAGAAGGTGAGAGTGGTGGCGTAGGCCGTGATCCGACCGTCACGGCGAGCAACGGACGGAGAGAAGATGGGTATCTGGGTCGCATCGCGTAGTTCGTTGGTTCGTTCGAATCCATGGACCTCGAGACAGAGCCGTTCGCACTGCTCGAGATCGCTGTCTTCGAGAGGACGAACCTCGATACCGGCGGGAGATCGGGTGCTCGGCGTCCCGCTCATGACGACCGCCGGCTCCTTGACCTCAAAGCCCAGCGACGCATACAGCGAGAGCGACTGCAAGTTGAAAGAGTCCTGAAGCAGGCGGGTGCCTCGCGCGCTGGCGCCCCGCTCCATGACCGCTTCCATCAGGCGGCGACCGACGCCACGCCCCTGCGCCTGGGGATCGACGGTGATTGGTCCCACTCCGGTGATCGGCCCACGCTCATCGAGGAAATTGGAGCCAAGGATGCGCCCGTCGGCTTCGGCGACGACACCCCAGATGGCGGGATGCGCGATGAAGTTGCTAGTGAGCTGGGTGGCGGCTTCGAGCGTCGGAAAGTCGCGGGGGAACTGATGGTGGTCATGTACGGCGCCAAACGCCTCGTACGCGATCCGGGCGCACTCATCGCCGTCGGCTGGCTGAATGTCGCGAACCGTGATCGCCGTCCCACGATTCGTCGCGGCCGATTGACGTGCCTCAGACATGGGTCCTCCCCGTCGTCCGTTGGGCGCGTGCACGGACGCTAAGTCCGGAACGTCGGCAGTTCCAGTGGATGCTTCCGGGTCTCGGAAGGTGACGAGCGAGATCGGCAACCCTTCACATCGGGTCCTCGTCCACGTCCTCCACAGAGGAGATGCGGTTGCGCTCAGCGCTGGTTACGACGTGATCACGACGACGTCGAGGGGCGTGGCCGCGGGGATGGCCGATGAGGTCGTGGCCGAGTTGGCCGGCATCGCGGGATGCAGGCCTCTTCAGGCCCGTTCGTAGATGAGGACAAGCACCCCGTCCTTTCCCACCGGCCTCGCATCGGTCAGCTTCCAGGTCTTCTTGTCGCCCATCTGCCCGAACAGCCTGTCGCCGGTCCCGAGCGCGACGGGGAACATCATCAGGTTGACCTGGTCGACGAGGTCGCTGTCGAGGAGCTCCTGAACCAGCCGGCGGCTTCCCGCGACAAGGATCGAGCCGTCGAGCTCGCCCTTGAGCTTCTTCACCTGGGCGGTGGCATCGCCGCTGTCGAGCACGGTGACGTTCTCCCACTCGGGGTCTTGGAGCGTGGTCGAGACGACGTACTTGGGGTCCTTGTTGAGCTTGTCGGCGAACTCGCCCTCGCGCTTCGGCCAGGCGCCCGCGAAGCTCTCATAGGTGACGCGGCCGAGCAGGTGCGCGTCGGCCTCGAGCACCTCGTTGAGCTTGAACTGGTTGCCGTCCTCGCCGCGATCGAAATCGAAGGTCCAGCCCTCGTACTTGAAGTCCTCGCCACCCGGGGCCTGCATCACCCCGTCCAGCGAGATGAACTCGCTCACCACGATCCTTCCCATCTTGATCTCCTTCTCATTGCCTCGTGAGGGTTCGACCGGCGCAGACCGGGAAAATCATCGGCCCCGCAGCAGGCGCGAGGGCGATCTGACTGGGCAGATCATCGGTCGTCGTCCGTCATGCCGATCGGTCGCTGCACGACCCTGGCCGTCGCCTCGGCCGTCGCGACGATGTTGCCGGCGGCATCGGACAAGACACCCTCGGACTCGTCGGCATCGCGATCAACGGAGGACTGGCCCATGCCGCGACGAAGGCCGGGGGGATCGCGATGACGCGCCAGATGGCAGCCGAAGGCGCGCCTCACGGCATCCGCGCGAACAGCATCAGCCCGGGAACCGTCGCCACGCCGGCCACAACCATGCCTTCGCCAGCCAAGAACTGCTGAGCAAGGTCCTCACGCCTTTGCTGATCAAGCGGCTCGGCGAGCCGACGGATGTGGCCGCGCTTGCCCTGTACCTCGCGTCGGACGAGTCCTCCTACGTCACCGGCGCCAACCTCGTGATCGACGGCGGCCTGACCGCAACCTGACTCGAGTTCCCACTGAGACGCCGCGCGCCCTCGTGCGTCCGCGGCGGGTCGACGAACTGGGAAGGGGCGCGTCGGCGCTCGTGGCGATTCGGCGCCTCAGCCCTCCCCGGCGCTGAGCGCCGCGAAGCGCTGCAGGTACAGCGGCCAGCCGCCGTCGCCGGCCACGCCGGCGCGGACGCCCTCCCAGCCGTCGCCGTGGCGCTCCAGGTGGCGGTGCTCCAGTTCGACGCGGGTCCGGTCCGGGGCCTCGGCGATGAAGCGCACCTCGACCTCGCTGGTCTTGTCGAGGTCGGTCTCGATCTGCCACTGCGGGCTGATGTCCCAGCTGAACGCGACCCGCGCCGGCGGCTCGTAGGCGAGGATGCGCGCCCAGCGGCATTCGCTCCCGTCGACGCCGCGGTCGTAGAGATGCCCGCCGACGCGGGGCTCGAAGACCGTCTCGGCGATGTCGACGCCGAGCATGTTGTGCTCGGGCGGCTTGAAGCGGCCGAAGTCCTCGGTGAAGACGCGAAACGCCCGCTCGATCGGCGCTTCGACGACGATCGAGCTGCGGACGGTGGTGGCGGTGGCGGGAGTGCTCATCGATCCTCCTCGGGTGGCTGTTCGACGATCGCCTTGTAGGCGGTCAATGCGTTGGTCCAGTACCTGTCCAGGTCGGCGCGGAGGTCGCCCACGCCGTCGGGGTCGAGCCGGTAGATGCGGCGGGTGCCGTCGGCCCGGTCGGTCACCAGCCGCGCCTCCTTGAGCACCTTGAGGTGCTGGGAAACCGCCGGCCGGCTGACCGGGAGGGCGCGGGCCAGCTCGACCACGGCCCGGGGCCGCTGCGCCAGCTGCTCGAAGATCGCCCGCCGGGTCGGGTCACCGAGGGCCGTCCACGCGTCCATCATCTCGGTAAGTTAGCACGAACGGTAAGCTACGACGAACGGTAGAGAGCGTCAAGCCGCGACCGAGCTCTCCGCTGGCTCAGCCCGCCGACCACCAATCCCGCGCCGTGTTGGCCGGTCGCCACTCGTTCCGGTACTTCTCCTGCACCGGCGGCGGAATGACGCGGAGGACACGAGCGGTGACGTCCTCGTCGGCCCCGTCGAGCAGCCAGGGAAGGTACTGCGGCATGTCGGGGCCGAGCCGCTCGGCCGCCGCCGCGCCGAAGCTCATCCACTCGTCCTCGGTCAGGTTGGCGTCGATGAGCGGGAGGGCATCGTCCTCCTCGTGCGCCAGGTGCTCCTGCAGCTTGGTCGCCAGCTCCGCCCGCGCCGCCGGCGCCGACTCGCCGTCCGCCAGCGCCTTGTCGATGTCGTCGAGCAGCGGCCCGAGCACGGCGTGCTCGGCCGCCATGTCGTCGAGGAGCGCCAGGTCGTCAACGCGGCCGGTCACCTTCTCGCGCACCTGCGGCCACAACGCGTCCTCGGCGGTGTGATGCACGTGCAGCAGCGTCTCGAAGAGATCCCACCCGTCGCTGCGCCGCTCCATCCGGGCGACCTGCTCCAGATCACGCCGCAGCGCGTCGTGGAACGCGTACATGACCGTCATGTCGAGCTTGTAGTCCGTCTTCATGCTGCACTCCCGGTGGTCACGGTGGCATCGAGCCACGCGTCGAAGGAGGGGCCGACGAGGAAGGCGTGCGGTCCGGGCAGGAGGCCGCCATCTTTGCGGGCCCCGAAGTCGGCGTAGACCCCGTCGCTCGCGACCTCGACCCGCAGCGCGTCGCCGCGGCGGGCGACCAGCCTGCTCGCGAGGTCCTCGAGCTGCTCCTCCCGCGGCCCGGCGATCTCCGGGATCGGGTCGTTGGCAATCTCGGGGCCGACAGCGAGGTCCACGAGGGTCTCGGCGGCGGACCGAGCCGCCACGGGCTGCATGCTCGTCCGCTCGATGTGGATCACTCCGTCCCGGGTAGCCCACTCGACGAGCTGCGGTACGAACTCGTGGAATTGCGTCACGCGCACGATCTGCGCCGGGATCGGGCCCTCGAGCATCGCCTGCTCGTGTGCCACCTTCGCGGCGCCGTAGCCGGCGGTGAAGCGGTCGGTGCCGACGATCGACACCGCCACGAGCCGACGCACGCCCGCGCGCGCACCGGCAGCGTGCAGGTTGCGGGTGGCCGTGCGGAAGTACTCGGTGGCTTCCGCCTGGTCGGGTGACGGGGTGCTGGCGGCATCGATGACGCGATCCACGCCGGTCAGCGCCTCGTCCAGGCCTTCCCCCGTGCTGAGGTCGACGCCCGTGGAGCGCGACATCGGGACGGCCTCGTGGCCCTGTTCCTCGAGCACGTGGACGGTGTGCCGGCCGATCCGGCCGGTGCCTCCGGCAACTGCGATCTTCATCTCCATCTCCTTCGTCACATCCTGTGGTTCCGGCTCGTCACTGCTATGACGGATGCCGACGAGGGAATGTGACTGATGGACGGAAACGACTGGCTGGCGGAGCAATTCGAGGCCAACCGCAGCCATCTACGGTCGGTGGCCTACCGGATGCTCGGGTCGCTGAGCGAGGCCGACGACGTCGTCCAGGACGCCTGGTTCCGGCTGAGCCGGTCCGACACCAGCGAGGTCGACAACCTCGATGGGTGGCTGACGACGGTGGTCGCCCGACTCTGCCTGGACACCCTCCGCTCCCGGAAGGCGAAGCGGGAGGAGCCGCTCGAGCCCTACGTTCCCGACCCGATCGTCACCCGCGACGAGGCGGTCGACCCCGAGCACGAAACCGTCCTGGCCGACTCGGTCGGCCTGGCGCTGCTGGTGGTGCTCGACATGCTCGATCCCGCCGAGCGGTTGGCGTTCGTGCTCCACGACATGTTCGGCGTGCCCTTCGACGAGATCGCCGCCATGGTGGATCGTTCACCCGACGCGGCGCGACAGCTCGCGAGCCGGGCCCGCCGGCGCGTGCAGGGGACAGCGGCCACGCCCGATGCCGACCCGCGCCGCCAACGGGAGGTGGTCGGCGCCTTCTTCGCCGCCGCCCGCGACGGCGACTTCGAGGCGCTCCTGAGCGTGCTCGACCCCGACGTGGTGCTGCGCGCGGACGCCGGCCCCGGCTCGCCCCTCTCGGTCGTGCGCCGCGGCTCGGAGGCCGTGGCGTCCGGTGCAGTGCGGTTCCACAGCGAGGAGCGGGTGACAAACCTGGCGCTGGTGAACGGTGCCCCCGGCGCCGTCATCACGATTGGAGAACGGCCGGTCTCGGTCATGGCGTTCACCATCGTCGACGGCAGGATCGCCGAGATCGACATCCTCGCCGACCCTGAGCGCCTCGCCCCGCTGGACCTGTCAGCGCTCGAGGACTGAGTCGCCGAAGAAACCGCCACCGCTGGTAGCGCGAGCGACGCGGAGCTCACGACCGATCTGTCGACGGGCCTGTCGGCGGCCGCACCATTCGTTTGTCAAAGTGGCGGTGTGGCTGAGCAGCAGCTCGATGGCGGGATCGCGAACGCGGGCCGGGTCGTTCGCGCCGGTCCGCATGTTCTTCGCCCCTCGAGTCCGCACTCGGGTTCGATCCACGCCTTCCTACGAGCGGTGAGACACGCCGGATTCGAGGGCGCCTCGTCACCAGTCGGCATCGACGAGGACGGACGCGAGCGCCTCGTGTTCATCGACGGCGCGGTCCCCTTGGCGCCCTATCCGGACTGGAGCCAGTCCGACACCGCGCTGGCGTCCGTCGCCAGGCTGTTGCGCGGGCTGCACGACGCCGCCCGCGGGTTCGACCCTCAGGGTCTCACCTGGGACGACAGTCTGGCTGACCCTGCGGGCGGGGCCCTCGTGTGCCACAACGACGTGTGCCCCGAGAACGTCGTCTTCCGTGACGGCATCGCCGTTGCGCTCCTCGACTTCGAGTTCGCTGCCCCTGGCCGCCCGGTCTACGACGTGGCCCAGCTCGCCCGCCTCTGCCTACCGATCGACGACGACGTCGACCAGGCCCGGCTCGGCTGGCGACCCGCCGACCGGCCGGCACGGCTACGACTCGTCGCCGATGCCTACGGACTGGACCGGGACGGTCGGGCAGAGCTGCTCACCGCCATGAACGATGCCATCGCCCGCGTCGAAGCAGCCGTCCGGCGCCGCGTCGACGCCGGTGACCCGAACTCCGTCGCGATGTGGAACCGGACCGGTGGCAGCGAGCGCTACGACCGCCGGCGCCGCTGGTGGACCGACCACCACGACCAGTTCGCCGCCGCCCTCCTCTGAGCCGCCGCTCGCACTCTCGCCGTCGCCGAACGGGCGCTCCTCGGTCTGATTGTGACCGGCCGAGTACCGCGGGGCGCGCCGGCCCTCGGCTGAGGCGCTCGACGATGCGGCGGCGGATCGGGTGGCCAAGCGCCTTGAACGTATCGCGGGAGGTGCCTGCCCTCGACCGTCACTTCGGGGGTGACGCCGACTTCGTCACCCGGGGTTTGGGATGGTGGCGGTCAAGGATCGCAGCCTGGATTGATCGCCATCGATCGCTGCTCGGCCGTCGTCGATGGCGGTGCTGATGTCCAAGTCGCCGGACAACAGGTCGTAGAGGGTCGTGGGGCTACAGGTCAGCGAGACGTCCGAGGCTCCTGGCTCGGTGGCGTCGACGTGGACTTGTCGGTCGCGAACGGTCACGGTGAAGGCGCGCTCGTCGAGCACGAGTCGGATCACCATGTTCGGGGTTGCAGCGTCGATGTCGGCGCTTCCGCGCAAGAACAACAGGACCGAGGTGGGACTCAGCGTGGCATGCGGCGCCCTCGGGACGCGCAAGCCCCATGCTCCGAGCGCCAGCACGACCGGTTCGAGCTCGCGGCCCCAATCGCTCAGCTCGTAGACCGCGGTGTTGGCCGGCGGCGGGAGCCGGCGGCGGTGGATGACTCCCGCCTCGGCGAGTTCGCGGAGCCGGTCGCTGAGCATGTTCGTGCTCGCTCCGGGAAGCGCCCGGACGAGCTCGGAGAACCGCAGCGGTCCGAGAAGGAGCTCGCGAACGACGAGGAGCGCCCACCGCGCCCCCACCACGTCGAGAGCACGAGCGATCGCGCAAGCGTCGCGGTAGGTGCGCGTCGTCGCCATCAGGGCCTGAGGGTACTACTTGCAATCCGCTATTCTTGTGACTTGTCTTTCGCAAGCTCTCCGTCTACCGTGGTGGCGCCGACGCCCAGTGCGAACCGTCGATCCGGGAGGTCCGTGCCCGATGGGTCAGCCAGTCGTCCACTTCGAGATCATCGGCCGGGACCCGGGTGGGCTCCGTGGCTACTACCGCGAGTTGTTCGGGTGGGAGTTCGACACCGGGGACGCGACCACCCCGGCTGTCTCCGAGCCAGGCAACTACGGCTTCATCAACGGCGATACGACCGGTGGGATCGACGGCGGGATCGGCGGAGGCGAAGGCTTCGATGCCGGCGTCCTGTTCTATGTGGGCGTCCCCAACGTTGAGGCTGCCCTCGAGAACGCGGAGCGCCTCGGGGGTACCCGGCGCATGGGGCCCGAGGGCACGCCGGGTCGGCTCGTGGTCGGACAGTTCACCGACCCCGAAGGCAACCTGATCGGCGTCGCCGGCACGCAGTGACGCATCATCCCGGTCGCTGGAGTCTGGAGGGCTGAAGCCGGCCGCAGCCTCAGGTGGGCAGGGTGAAGCTGACTGAGGCGCCGCCGATGGTGGGATCGTTGCCGGCGTCGATCGTGCCCCCGTGTGCCTGGATGAGGTCGCGGGCGATAGACAACCCCAGACCGCTGCCGCGGGAGTCACCCGCCCGTTCGAACCGCTCGAACACCTGGCTCAGCTCGTTCTCCCGGAACCCCGGGCCGGCGTCCGTCACCCGGCACCGCACCATCGGGCCGTCACGCGAGCCGGGCCCGGCGCGCGTCGACACGTCGACCAACACCTCCCCGCCCGCCGGTGTGTGGCGGATGGCGTTGGCCAACAAGTTGTCCAAGACCTGGCGGACGCGAGCCGGGTCCACCCACACCTTGGGCAGGCCCGGGGCGATCGAGGCACGAAGGGCGACGTCCCGCTGCCGGGCCTGCGCCTCGTGCCGCCCCACGACCTCGTCCACGAGGATGTCGAACGCCACCGCCTCCTGCTGAAGGACCAGGCGACCAGTCTCGGCGAGCGCCAGCGTGTGCAGGTCGTCGACCAGATGACCCAGCCGCCGGGTCTCCTCCAGAAGCGACGCCACGTGGTGGTCGTCCCGGGGATGGACCCCGTCCATCTGAGCCTCGATCTCACTCTGGAGCACCGCGAGCGGGTTCCGCAGCTCGTGGGTGATGTCGGCCAGGAAGCGCCGCCTCTGCTCCTCGTTGGCGGCCAGCCGGGCCGCCATCTCGTTGAAGGTCATGGTGAGGAGGCGCAGCTCGCGCGGACCGCGCACCTCCATGTCGACCCCGTAGTCCCCGGTAGCCACCTGCTCGGTCGCGACGAGCAGGTCGCCCACCGGACGGCTGACGCGGCGGTAGGCCACGGCGGTGGCGGCGCCGACGACCACGGTGAACACACCGATCACGAACTTGCCACCGAGACGATTCCCCCAGTTGCCCGTAGCCACGCCCACGATGGCAACGGCCACGACCATCCAAGCCACCACGACGGACACGGCGACCAGCAACCACCGCCGCCGGAAGCGCCGTCGGGCATCGGCCGGGCGGTCAGTCATCGGCGAAGCGATAGCCGACGCTGTGCACCGTCAGCACGTAGCGGGGCCGGTGGGGGTCGGGTTCCAGCTTGCGGCGAATGTTCTTGATGTGCGCGTCCACGGTCCGTTCGTAGGACTCGACCACCACACCGTGGATGTTGTCGAGCAGCTGGGCCCGCGTGAACACCCGGCCCGGCTGACGCGCCAGCTCCACCAGCAGGTCGAACTCGGTCGCGGTCAACTCGACCACACGATCGCCCACCGTCACCTGCCGGCGGCTGGTGTCCACCGCGACGTCCCCCACCACGAACCGTTCCCGCTCCGCCTGCAGGCCCTCGGTGCGCCGCAGGACCGCCCGCACCCGGGCCAGCAGCTCCCGAGGGCTGAACGGCTTGACCAGGTAGTCGTCCGCCCCCAGCTCCAACCCCAGGACCCGGTCGGCCTCTTCTCCCCTTGCGGTCA
>JBOGFJ010000237.1:0-10159 GCA_050743385.1 Acidimicrobiia bacterium | reverse complement strand
CCCCCGCGCCTGGGTCGGGCACGGCATCGAGGTGCATCACGCGCCCACCCGCCGCGGCCTCGTGTCGTACGCGGTGCGGTGGCACGGGCCCCGGCCGGCGCTCCTGTGGGACTGCGAGGGCACCGGCCTGCTCCGTGCTCCCGGTCTCGACCCCGAATGGAGCACCGACGACCCGCGCGGCGAGGCGCTCCTCGCGCCGCACCCGCTCACGGGCTCAGTCGAGCCGTAGCGTCGCGAGCTGCCCGGGGCGGAGGGCGACCGTGCCCTCGAAGCGCTCCAGGGGCCGGCCCACGAGGTCGACGACCCACCCCGTCGCCGGTGCGCCGTCGCGGTCGACGTCGGCGGTGGCCGGTGCGGGCGACGGGTTGAACACGCGTACGACGAGGCCCCCGGGCTCGCGCCGCACGGCCGACACCTCGGCGCCCCGCACCGCGAGCGCCTGTCCCGTGGGGGGGCGGGCGGCGCCGGCGACCCCGCCCCCGCGGGCACGCTCGAGCGGCACCAAGAAGTCGTCGGCCGCCGTGTAGAGATCGGCGAACCCGTCGGCCCCGCGATCGTGGTGGGGGAACAGGGCGTACTCGAAGGTGCGCGGACCGCGAAGTTGGGCGCCCTCCACCGGCATGGGAGGCCCGGCCGGATCGGGCCGCAACGGGAGGGCGATGCGGGAGAGGTAGCCGGTGGCGCGCAGCAGGGTCAGGGCGAGCTCGGTGCCGTCGCCGACGACCTCGTACTCGAGAAGACCGTCGTGCAGGACGGCCAGCCGGCCGGCGTCGACGAACCGCCGCGAAACGAACGTAGGCAGACCGACCTCGCCGGGCCCGCCTTCCGCGGTGAGGCCCCGGTGCACGACGGCGAATGCGCACTCGGCATCGGAGCCCGTCACCAGTGTGCCGAGCGGGAAGTGGGCCCGCAGCCGGTGGTCGCGGCAAACGTTGTCGAGCTCGGTGTGGACGCGCACGAACCGCTCGTCGTGCCGCAACTCCAAGGTGGTGCGTACGGGAACGTCGACGAGCTCGTCGCTCCGGCGGGAGCACGCCACCGCGTCGCCGATCGCGTGCGTCGGCCACCGGTACGTCGCTGCGATCAGCACGCGTGCGCGTACCGGGCCGGTCTCGAGCGTCGTGACCGTGACCGCGTCGGCGCGGTCGACGAGGAGATCTTCCTCGGCGGGAGGCGAGTAGTTGTAGGTGTCGCCGCCGTCGCCGCCGTCGACGAGCCGCCCGAGGCCGGGGAGGTGGAGCCCGTCCCCGGTGTCGATCGTGAACGTGCCCGTGGTGCCGTCGACCGTTGCCGTGAGGTGCTCGTTGGCGAGCGCCACCGTGCCCTCGGGATCGGGACCCGCGGTGACGGCGGTCGTGGGCCCTTCACCGTCGATGGCGCGGTACGTGCGCCAGCCGAACCCGGGAACTGGATCGGCCGCGAACAGCACGTCGCGCGCCGTCGGCAGGGTGACGCGGAAGCGAACGGTGGCGCCCTGCGCCCCTAACGCGAGCACCTCGTCGCGTACCGGGTCGAGCTCGATCGCCTTCTCGTCGCGGCGCGCGCCCCGGAACACGAACTCGACGGTTCCGTCGTCGCGATCGGCGCGCTGGTAGTCGGCGACCCGGGTGCCGGCGAGCTCGGGACCGCGCATCATGTCGACTACCCAGCGCACCTTGTTGCCCTCGACGGTCGCGGTGAATCCGTCCCCACCGATCATGCCGATGACCTGCGCGGCACAGGGTGTGCCGTCTTCGGCCACGAAGTGGACGGGGCCCTCTCCCGGGACGAAGCCGCGGACGAGCCCGCCGCGATCGGCCGCGGTGGGATTGGCGACCACGGTCGACGACGCGGGGGCGTCGACGTCGGCGGCGAGCCGGTGCAGTGCCTCCCGGGTGAGGCTGTCGCCGATCTGGCGCGCCTCGTGGTATCGCACCAGGACGTGGTCGACGACCTCGTCGTCGCTGCACGCGCACGACGAGTCGTGGGCACTGTTGAGCACGAGCTGGCGCCAGGCGACGTCGAGCAGCGCGTCGGGATAGCGGTCCGGATCGAGGAGCAGCGCCGACAGTGGCTCGGCCCGGCGTTCGAGCGCGCGCTCGGCGGCGGCGCACGCCTGGTGCACGTCGACGCGGTTCGAAGCCACGCCCATGAGCACGTTTGCCCGCGCGCCCGACCGCAGCTCGCCGTTCCAGGTGGCGAGCCCGTCCGTGGGCTGCTCGGCGAGGTACTCGGGCAGCGAGGAGACGGCGAAGCGGTACTCGTCCTGGATCTCGTTCGCTTCCTCGACGACCCGCCCGAGCCACGGCTGCGGAATCTGGTGGTCGGTGCCGTTCATGAGGAGCATCGCCCCACCCGGCAAGGCGGCAGGGCCGAGCTCGAGCTCGTAGCTGCGGGCGCGGGCGACGAGCTGCTTGGCGTCGTCGGGGAGGTCGCGCCCGTTCGAGTAGGAGCCGTACAGGTATTCCGCGCGTACGCGTGACCCGTCCGGCGCCTCCCACCAGAAGGCGGTCTGCGTGATGTCGATCGGCACCCCTCGCCAAACGACCGCGTGCTCGAGGCCGGCCTGGCGCAGGATCTGGGGCATCTGGGCGACGTGGCCGAACATGTCGGGCAGGTAGCCGACGGGCATCGCGCCGCCGAGCTCGGTGGCGCGGGCGATCCCGGCCTGGAGGTCGCGCACGATCGTCTCGCCCGACACCATGAACTCGTCCATGAGGATCATCCACGGGCCGACCGAGAGGCGCCCGGCGGCGGCGAGGCGGCGAAGGGTGGCCGCGGCCTCGGGCCGGATCTCGAGGTAGTCGTCGATGACCGCGGTCTGGCCGTCGAGCAGGAAGCGGGCGTAGGAGAGGTCGCGCTCCAGCAGGGGGAGGAGTTCGTCGAGGAGCGTGACGAGCTGGACCCGGAACTCCTGGAACGGCGCGTACCACTCGCGGTCCCAGTGGGTGTGGGGGACGATCGCGACGGTCCGAGGGCTGGCGCCGGGCATCGCCCCAGGATAGGAGCGGGTCGGAGGGCTGATCAGCGCACGCGGGCCCACTCGCGCGCCATCGGGCTGGGGCGGATCTCGTAGCCGACGCGCTCGAAGTAGCCGTCGTCCATGGCGATCTCGAAGCTGTGCTTCTCGCCCTGGGCCTGGGCCGGTTCGTCCACCGCCGGGGCAGACGGGGGCGGGAGCGGCGGCCCGCCATCCTCGGGGCAGGGCTCGCTCGGGTTGTCGATGTCGAGGTCGAGATCGAACCCGACCTCACGCTCGGGCCGTTCGGCGAGGAGGCCGGCACCGAGGTTGCGGGCGTGGCGGTCGCGGGTGGTGAGGAACCAGGTGTCACCGTCGTTGCCCGGCCCCCGGGCGGGCGCGCCGAGGAAGCGCCACTCGAGGAAGCGCAGCACCGACGTGTGGTCGTGCAGGTGATGGTCGACGAACCCGCGGCGCGCGTACGGCGACGCCAGCACCGTGGGGACCCGGAAGCCGGCCTGGCCGAAGTTCTCCAGGTCGACCGGGTTGGCGCGGTCGTCGGGCAGCACCGGCGGGGGCACGTGGTCGAAGAAGCCGCCCCATTCGTCGTAGGTGAGCACGAACAGGCCCGACTTCCAGTGCTTCGACTCGGCGAAGGCCCGGAACACGTCGCGTATGAACCGCTGGCCGGCGCGGATGTCGGCGTGGGGATGGTCGTCGGTGCGGTTCCCGGTGAGGAACGCGGGGTCGACGAACACGACGTTGGGGAGCGTCCCCGCCTCGGCGCGGGCGAAGTACTCGTCGATGGGGTGAGTGAACCCGGTGAGGCGCGCGCCCCAGAGCGCGAGCGTCGGGAGGTCGGTGTTGTAGTACTCGGCGGGCACCCCCGCGGCGCCGAGGCGGTCCCAGATCGTGGGCCAGTCGTAACCGGCGGTCGCGGTCGGCACGGTGTTGCCCTTGTTGCCGCCCGATTGCCCCGAATGCAGGTAGGCGCGGTTCGGGTACGTGGCCGCCAACACCGACGCGTGCCAGCGGTCGAGCACCGTGAACTCGCGAGCGAGCGCGGAGATGAACGGCAAGCCGTCGGGGTCGTAGTAGCCGAGCGCGAACGCGTCGTTCCCACTACCGGCAGCGAGGAAGCCGCCGTCGCGCTGGGCCCTGCCCGACTCCCAGCCGTGACCGGGGTCGGGGTGCCCACACCCGCGGTAGGGGTTGGGATCACCCGAATCGGTCAACCACGGGGTGGTCTCGATCTCGGTGCCGTCGGGCGCGGGGTACTCCTGGCGCGTCTTGCCGTCGACGCGGAAGCGGCGCCCGTAGCGGCGCTTGCCCCGCTCGAGGTAGCGCTCGTCGTCGGCGAGCCAGCCGAAGTAGTGGTCGAACGAGCGGTTCTCCATCATCACCACGACGATGGTGTCGATCGGCGATTCCTTGGCCGAGACTTCGAGCAGGCCGCGCGGTTGCTCGCCCGCGAACGCCGGTGCGGCGCGCAAGAGGGTGGGGCCGCCGAGCATCGCCGCGCCGCCGACGAGACCGGCCCGCTGGAGGAACTCCCGTCTGTCCACTCGGCGCGACGTTCTAGCGCGTCGGGCGCCCGACCGCCGGTCGGTCGCTAGCATCTCGCGTTCCATGCACGTCGACGTCGACCTGGCGCACGCCTCGATCTTCCTCGATTTCGACGGCACGATCACGACGCTCGACGTCGGCGACCATGTCGCCGACCGGCTGGCCCCTCCGTCGTGGCGCGAACTCGACGCCCGCTACCTGGCGGGTGAGATCGGCAGCCGCGAGTGCCTCCTCGACCTCTGGGACCTCCTGCCGCACGACGAGGCGCGAGTGCGCGCGGTCGCCCGCGAGGTGCCGGTCGACCCGGGCCTCGGGCCGCTGGTCGAGTCGCTGCGCGCCGCCGGCGCCGAGGTCGCGGTCGTGTCCGACGGGTTCGGCTTCACCGTCGAGGAGGTGTGCGCGCCGCTCGGGCTCACGTGCTTCACGAACCTCGTCGACTGGTCGACCGGCCGGCTCGAGTTCCCGCACGAGAGCCGCTGCTGCCCCTGCTCGACGTGCGGCACGTGCAAGCAGGCCCCGATCAAAGACGCACGCCACCGGGGCCGCACGACGGTGCTCGTCGGCGACGGCGCCAGCGACCGCAAGGCCGCGTTGCTCGCCGACGTGGTGTTCGCCAAGGGGCCGCTGGCCGAGTGGTGCGAGCGCAACGGCGTCGCCCGCCGCCCCTTCGCGACCCTCGACGACGTTCGGGCGGCGCTGATGCCGTCGTAGCCTGGTATCCGTGCGAGTAGCGCTGGGCTCCGACGACAAGACCCCGCTCACCGAGGCGGTCGCCGCCGATCTCGCCGAGCGCGGCCACGACGTGACCCTGGTCGGTCCACCCGCAGGCGAGGCGATCGAGTGGGCCGACGTCGGCCGCCGCGTCGGCGAGCTGGTGGCGGAGAGCGAGGCCGACACCGCGGTGCTGTTCTGCTGGACGGGCACCGGCGCGTCGATCGCGGCCAACAAGGTGGCGGGCGTGCGGGCGGCGCTCTGCACCGACGCCGCCACGGCCGCGGGGGCACGCACCTGGAACGACGCCAACGTGCTCGTCATGGGCCTGCGCCTCACCAGCGCCGACGTCGCCCACGAGATGCTCGACGCTTGGTTCGCGACCGAGCCCGACCCTGCCGAAGCCGACAACGTCGCCCGGTTGGAGCCCGATCGGTAGGCTCCGCTCGCGGTGCGGACGAGGGAGCCATTTGGATGCCGACGTATGTGATGCTCACGACGCTGGGGCCCGACGGTTGGGCCACCGTGCGCGAGAACCCGGATCGGATCCGCGAGGTCACCGACGAGGTCGAGTCGATGGGCCTCACCGTCGTCGTCCAGTACGGCCTCATGGGTCAGTACGACTTCCTCAACGTGATCGAGGCGCCCGATGAGGCGACCATGGCGAAGGCGGCGATCACGCTCGCGGCGCGCGGCACGATGCGCACGACGACGTACCAGGCGATCTCGATCCCCGACTTGATTGCGAGCTTGAAGGCCGCTACGTAGCTATATCCACCACATCGACGACGACTTCCGCTTCTTCTCCTCGCGGATGTCGTCGTCGATGAACAGGGCCGGGAGCACCGAGCCGTCGGAGCGACGGCGGATGCGGTATCGGTCTTCGCCCTCGTCGTTCACGACCTCGACCAGCTCGAATCCGCGCGCCCAGCGCTGGTCGAATCGGGATCGCACTTCCACGCGGGCGCCGGGGTTCATGGGCGCGAGGGTACAAGCCTCGACTGCGGCTGAGAACGCGATTCCGCATCCGAAACACGCTGTTCACGGCTTGGTAGGTTCCATGACATCGCCTCCGCCGCCACCCCCGCGCCCGTCCGTGCTCCGGTGACGAGCCGACCGCCCACGCTTCGCCTCGAGCGCCGGTGCTGGCAGGCCGGCGACGACGTCGTCTGTGGCATCGACGAGGTGGGGAGAGGCGCCTGGGCGGGCCCCGTCACGGTGGCGGCGGTGGTGCCGGCGCCCACGCACCTGAAGGGTGTGCGCGACTCGAAGGAGCTCACACGGGAGGAGCGCCAGCGCGCCGCGACCGCCGTCGCCGTCTGGGCGGTGGCGATCGGCGTCGGCCACGCCTCCCACGAGGAGTGCGACGAGCTCGGGATGACCGCCGCCCTGCGGGCGGCCGGCCGGCGGGCCCTCACCGGGCTCCTCGTGCAGGGCTTCGAGCCCGATCGCATCATTCTCGACGGCAAGCACGACTACCTCGGTCTGGGGGCACGCGTCACCACCGTCGTCAAGGCCGATACCACGTCGCTGGCGGTGGCGGCGGCGTCGTGCGTGGCGAAGGTGACCCGCGACGCCCTGATGGTGGCAGAGGCCGAGCACTACCCGGCCTACGGCTTCGAGTCGAACGTCGGTTACCCCGCGCCGGTGCACAAGGCCGCCCTCGCCGGGTACGGGCCCAGCGCGATCCACCGCCGGTCGTGGATTTTCATGGACGGTCTCTGCTGGCGCGGCCTGCCTCCGCCGCCGGGCAGACTGTTCCTGTAGCCACGGCAGAGGGGGTAGGGGAGATGGACCTGGACCTTCCCGAGCTGCACGACGAGGCTCTGGCTTCCACCCGCCATTTCGTCGCCGGGGTCGGCGCCGACCACTGGGCGGCGTCGACGCCCTGCGAGGGGTGGGACGTGAGAGCGCTCGTCAACCACATCGTCACGGGGAACTACTGGGCCGGCGAGCTCGCGCGGGGCAAGACGATCGTGGACGTCGGCGTCCGTCTCGATGGCGACGTGCTCGGCGACGATCCGTTGTCGGAGTACGACACGTCGAGTGGCGCGGCGTCGGCGGCCTTCCACATGCCGGGCGCGATGGAGGCGCCGTGCGCGGTGTCGTACGGGCCGGTGCCCGGCGAGGTGTACATCGGCCATCGCCTCATCGACGTGGTGATCCACGGCTGGGACGTCGCCAAGGCGACCGATCAGGAGACGACGCTCGCGCCCGAGCTCGTGGAGGCGTGCTGGGCGGTGATCGAGCCCCAGAAGGATCTCCTGATCGGCAGCGGGATGTTCGGTGGCGACCACGACGTCCCGGCCGGAGCCGACCGTCAGACCGCGCTGCTGGCGTTGCTCGGTCGCGAGCTTTGACCTCCTAGGCTGCGCGGTCGCAGGTGCGGACGCGCGTCCCGCAGGGTGGCCGCAGGTAGCCTGCGGCCGAGCGAGGGAGCCAGGTGATGGGTCAGCTGATCACGGTGTCCACGCGCCGCGGGGCGTCACCCTCCGTCGTCCTGTTCGACCTCGACCGATCGCTCACGGGCATGGCGATCGAGCGCTACCGCTCGGTCGAGGACACCAAGGGTCCCCGGCCGCCTGACGTGCTGGCGCGCCGGCTCTTCGACATGGGCGCCACCGCGGTGACCGTGTATTCGAGCGTGGTGACGGTCGAAGCACCGGCCGAGCGGATGGCCGAGCTCGAGGGGGAGTTCGCCGACGCGATCGAGCATCTCTTCATCTACTACGGCGAGGAGGCGGGCTGGTCGCCCGCCTCCCGCGAGGCGCTCGGCCTCGAGGTCAAGCCGCCCCCCGAGCCGGCGAAATAATCACTGGGCATGGGCAGCCTGCGCGACGCCTGGGAGGCGCAGGCGCACAACTGGGCCGCCTGGGCGCGCACCCCCGGTCACGACTCCTTCTTCTGGCGCCTCAACCTGCCGTCATTCCTCGAGATCGTGCCGTCACCCGGGCGACTTACCCTCGACATCGGCTGCGGTGAGGGCCGGGTCGGTCGCGCGCTGCAAGAGCGGGGCCACTGCGTCGTCGGGTTCGACGGCTCACCGACCCTGGCTCGCCTCGCGGCCGAAAATGAGACGAGCCGGCGCGTCGTCGTCGCCGACGCGGCTGCGCTGCCGGCTGTCGACGCCTGTGCCGACCTCGCGATCGCGTTCATGTCCCTCCAAGACGTCGACGACATGGTGAGCGCGGTGGGGGAGGCGGCCCGCGTGGTCGTGCGCGGCGGACGGCTGTGCCTCGCCATCATGCACCCCATCAGCACTACCGGGCTGTTCGACTCCGATGGCCCCGAGAGTGACTTCCGGCTGCTCGTGCCGTACTTCGAGCCGTTCCGGTACGCGCTGCCGTTCGAGCGTGACGGGCTCGAGATGACGTTCGCGGGAATGCACCGCCCCCTGGTCGCATACGCCGACGCGCTGGCGGAGGCCGGCTTCCTGATCGAGACCATCCGTGAGCCGGTACCTGACGACGATCTCGTCTCCGACGTGCCGGAGATGGCTCGGCAGCGCAAGGTCCCGGCTTTTCTGCACATTTGCGCGGTCCGCACCGGCGCGTGACGTCGAGCACGGTCGAAGTCGTACCGTCGTCGCAGACGACCGCGCTCTCCACCGGAGGACCGACGAGATGACACCCCCCGAAGCGCTCGACACCCGCACGCTGGGCTCCGAGGGCCTGGAGGTCTCTGCCCAGGGCCTCGGTTGCATGGGCATGAGCTTCGCCTACGGGCCTGCCGACGAGGGCGAGGCGATCGCCACCATCCACCGCGCGCTCGACCTGGGCGTCACCTTCCTCGACACGGCCGACGTCTACGGTGCCGGCGCCAACGAGGACCTCGTCGGCCGGGCGATCGCGGACCGCCGTGACGAGGTCATCCTCGCGACCAAGTTCGGGATCGTGATCGGACCCGGGGGCAGTCGGTCGGCGAACGGTGCACCCGACTACGTTCACCAGGCGTGCGACGCGTCGCTCCGGCGACTCGGCGTCGACGTGATCGATCTCTACTACCAGCACCGTGCCGACCCGGCCGCGCCAATCGAGGACACGGTGGGCGCGATGACGGAGCTCGTGGCCGCGGGCAAGGTGCGCTACCTCGGGTTGTCGGAGGCGTCCGCCGACACGATGCGGCGCGCGGCGGCCGTGCACCCGATCAGCGCGCTGCAGAGCGAGTGGTCGCTGTGGAGTCGCGACATCGAGAACGAGGACGTCGCGACCGCCCGCGAGCTCGGGATCGGGATCGTTCCGTACAGCCCGCTCGGGCGCGGCTTCCTCACCGGGAAGATCACCAGCGCCGCCGACCTCGCCGACGACGACTTCCGTCACACGCAACCCCGCTTCCGGGGCGACAACTTCGCCCGCAACCTCGAGCTCGTCGATCGGGTGCGAGAGCTCGCGACCGAGAAGGGCGTCACGCCCGGGCAGCTCGCGCTCGCGTGGGTGCAGGCGCAGGGCTCGGACGTCGTGCCGATCCCGGGGACCAAGCGGCGCTCGTACCTGGAGGAGAACGTCGGCGCGCTCGCCGTGGACGTGTCGCCCGCCGACCTCGCTCGACTGGACGAGATCGCGCCGAGCGGCGCCGCCGCCGGCGACCGCTACGACGACATGAGCTGGGTCGCCGGCCACACCCGCGCTCGCACCTAGCCCGCTTGCCCTACCGAACACCTGTTCGATAGGGTCTCGGGCATGACCCTGACCGCGCTTCCCCGGCGCGACGAGCAGGCGCGCATGCATCTCAAGGCCGTCGCCCGGCAGGCGAGCCCGGTGGTGCTGGCGGGGGAGCAGGTCCTCCCGGTTCCGGGAGAGCTGGGTGAGCTGATCCCGGCGCTGCGGCGCGGCTCGGTGGTCGCGGTAGGGGGCGAGACCGGCGCGGGCGCGAGCAGCGTGGCTTTGGGGCTGGCGGCGGCGGCCACCGCGGCGGGAGAGTGGGCCGCTGCGGTCGTGGTCGAGT
>JBOGFJ010000236.1:0-12278 GCA_050743385.1 Acidimicrobiia bacterium | reverse complement strand
CGATGGTGCCGTCGGCGCCGACGCCGGCCAGGGCGCCGACGGGCAGATTGCAGCCGCCGCCGAGGCGATCGAGGTACGCGCGCTCGGCCGCGACCGCGGCGTGGGCGCCCGGGTCGTCGATGGTCGCCAGCAGGTCGCGGGTCGACTGATCCTCGACCCGGCACTCGACCGCCAACGCGCCCTGCGCCACCTGCGGCAGCATCACCGCCGGCGGTAGGCGCTCGGCGATGTGGTCGGCGAGCCCGAGCCGGTCGAGCGCGGCGGCGGCGACGACGATCGCGTCGAACTCCGCAGCCTTCTCGAGCCGGGTCGGGATGTTGCCGCGCAGCTCGCCGAAGGTGAGGTCGGGGCGCAGGTTCGCGAGCTGGGCACGGCGCCGAACCGAGCCGGTGCCGACCCGCGCGCCGGTCGGGATGTCGGCGAGAGCGGCACCCACGAGCGCGTCGCGCGCGTCACCGCGTTCGGGGACGGCCGCGAGCACGAGCCCCGGCTCCGTCGCCGACGGGAGATCCTTCGCCGAATGGACGGCGATGTCGGCGGAGCTGGTGAGCACGCGCTGACCCACCTCCTTGACGAACACGCCCGTCCCTCCCATCGAATGGATCGGCACGTCGCCACGCTCGTCACCCCGGGTGGAGACCACGACGAGCTCGGCATCGACACCGAGGCGCTCGACGACACGTTCGGCCTGCCAGCGGGCGAGCGCGCTGCCGCGGGTGGCCACCCGCAGCGCGGGAGCCATCAGCCGTCAGTGGGTGCGGCGGGACCGGTGAGGTCGAACAGCTCGGCGAGGGCGTCGGCGTAGAGTCCGCCCCGGGCGGTGCCGGCGGCACCCTTCACGCGCACCGTTGGCTCGTGCAGCAACTTGTTGACGATCCCCCGCGTGAGCGCCTCGACCGCCTGGCGCGCCGCCGGGTCGAGGCTGTCGAGCCGGTTGCGGAAGCGCTCCAGCTCGGCGGCGCGGACGCCCTCGCCGTGCGCGTGCAGCGCGGAAACGAGCGGGGCGACCTCGCGAGCCGAATGCTCCAGCCGGAAGCGCTCCAGCTCGTCGTTGATGATCTCGCGGACCTTCCCGACCTCCTGCCGCCGCTGCAGGAGCGACTGCTCGGCGAAGGCCTTGAGACCGTCGATGTCGAGCAGGGTGACACCGAACACCTGTCCGACGCCGGGGTCGACGTCGCGGGGAACGGCCACGTCGACGACGAGCAGCGCCCGACCGTCCCGGCGACGCATCACGGTCTCGACCTCGGATCGCTCCAACAGCACCGAGTCGGCCGCGGTAGACGCCAGCAGCACGTCGGCCCGGTCGAGCTCGGCAGCCACCTCGTCGAGCGGGATGGCGCGACCATCGACGCGCCGTGCCAGCGCGTCGGCGTGCTCGGGCGTCCGGTTGGCGACGACGATCTCACCGACACCCGCGCCTGCCAGCGCGACCGCGAGACCCTCGCCGACGTCGCCGGCGCCCAGCACCAGGACGCGGCGGCCCTCGAGCGATCCAAGCCGCTCGGCCGCGACCGCGACTGCCGCCGACGAGACCGACGCCGGGTTGCGCCCGATCGCGGTCTCGGTGCGCGAGCGCTTTCCCACCTCGATCGCGTGACGGAACACGCGCGACAGCACCGGGCCCGCGGTGCGCTCGCGCTCGGCCGCCAGCCACGATTCGCGCACCTGCCCCAGGATCTCGGCCTCACCGACGATCATCGAGTCGACACCCGCGGCCACGCCGAAGAGGTGCGCGACCGCGGCATCGTCGTGGTAGGTGTACAGGTGATCGGTGAGGTCGTCGAGCTCTACGGCCGACTGCTGGGTGAGGAACTCCAGCGCGTCCTGTACCGCGGGATGGAAGGTGGTGTAGCGGGCGTACACCTCCGTTCGGTTACAGGTCGAGAGCAGCACCGCCTCGGCGAGGTGCTCCCGCTCCGACAGCGCGTGCAGGGCCTTCGGGAGCATCGTCGGCGCCACGGCCATCCGCTCCAGCAGCGCGACCGGCACGGTGCGGTGGTTCACGCCGACGACGATCAGAGACATGAGCGCAAGAGCTCCTTGGCATCGCCGACCCGGCCGGCGCGGATGAGATCGAGCATGCCGGAATCGAGGGCACGGTTCCAATCGGCGTCCTCGCTCGACCGGCCGGTGGCACGCATCTCCTCGCGTGCGTCCGCGAGGACGGCGAGCAGCGTCTCGTACTCGGGCCCGAGCTCGGCTTCGAGGCGTGCCCGCAGCCATGCGGCGAGGGCGGGGCTGCGCCCACCGGTGCCGACGGTCACGAGCAGGTCGCCGCGCCGCACCACCGACATGAGCGTGAACGAGCAATTACCCGGATCGTCGGCCGAGTTCACCCAGACCCGCCGGCTCTCGCCGGCCTCGTACACCGCCCGGTTCACGTCGGGCTGGTCGGTCGCGGTGGTCGCGAGCCAGGCGCCGTCGAGGTCGGCGGGTTCGAAGCCGCGCTCGACGACGGTCACCCGGCCGGCGTCACGCCATTGGCGCACCTCGTCACCGAGCCTGGGCGCGACCACGGTGACGTCGGCGCCGGCACCGAGAAGAGCGTCGATCTTGCGAGCCGCAACTCTCCCACCGCCGACGACCACACAGCGCCGGCCCCGCACGAGGAGGTTCACGGGATAGCCGCTCAAGGCGTGCCGCTCGGTGGCGGGCGCCTTCATCGCAATCGTGCGCGGCGCGTCGCGGTCGCGGCACGTCCGTTGCCGTCGGACGCCGGCACCTTGCGCTGCTGGTAGAAGGAGAGGATCTGCAGCTCGGTCGCGAGGTCGACCTTGCGCAGTGACACGCCGCCGGGAACGGTCACGACCGTCGGGGCGAAGTTGAGGATCGAGGTGACGCCGGCGTCGACGAGACGATCGGCCACCTCCTGGGCGGCGCCCGCGGGCGTGGCCACGATCCCGATCGCGATCTCGCGGTCGGCGACGATGCGGGGCAGGTCGTCGAGCGCCTCGACCTTCAGCTCGCCGACCCGCTGGCCGATCTTGCCCGCGTCGGCGTCGACGAGGGCCACGATGCGAAAGCCGCGGGCCCCGAAGCCCCGATAGTTGGCGAGGGCGTGGCCCAGGTTCCCGACCCCGACGATCACGACCGGCCAGTCGTGGGTGAGACCGAGCTCGCGCGAGATCTGGTGGAGGAGGAACTCGACGTCGTAGCCGACCCCCCTGGTGCCGTACGAGCCGAGATAGGAGAGGTCCTTGCGCACCTTGGCGGCGTTGACCCCGGCCAGCTCGGCCAACCGCTCCGACGAGACGGTGCCGACCTGCTGGTCGGCGGTCTCGAGCAGCGCCCGGTAGTAGAGGGGAAGCCGGGCGACGGTTGCCTCGGGGATCCGCCGGGCCTCGGCCAATGGGGGCCTTCCTGCCTGCTCGCGGGCCCGGGCCGACCCGGGCCTCCGGGTCACCAGGGTACCCCGCGCTTGTGCACACATTCTCAAAGTAGGCCGAAGGCTCGGCGGCGCCCGGGCTCGGGGTCAAGGATCGCCGCGCAGCTCACGGCGGAGCACCTTGCCCGCGAAGGAGCGAGGGAGCGAGTCGACGACCTCGACACGCTCCGGGCACTTGTAACGCGCGAGTGATCGGAGGGCGTGAGCGGCGAGGTCCTCCGGTGTCGGCGCCCGGCCGGGCGTCGGAACCACATAGGCCACGACCGCCTCGCCGGTGCGGTCGTTCGCCTCGCCCACCACGGCCGCTTCGGCCACGTCGGGATGCTCACGCAGGACATCCTCGACCTCGGCCGGGTACACGTTGAAACCCGACACGATGATCAAATCCTTCGACCGGTCGACGAGCCGCAGCTCCCCCTCCTCGTCGACCACGGCGATGTCGCCGGTACGCAGCCAGCCGTCGTCGGTGAGCGCTCGAGCGGTCGCCTCGTCGTCGCGCCAGTAGCCAGGGAACACGTTGGGGCCACGCACCCAGATCTCGCCGGGGTCACCCGCGAGCACGTCGGCGTGGTCGACGTCGACCAGGCGCACCTCCACGCCGGGCAGCGGCGGGCCGATCGAGCCCACTCGGGGGATCGTGCCCGCGAGCGCGGACGTGGTGACGATCGGCGCCGCCTCGGTGAGCCCGTAGCCCTCGTGCACGGCGAGGCCGAACCGCTCGCGAACACCCGCGGCGACGCGTGGATGCAGCGCGGCGGCACCAGACACCGCAAGGCGCACCGACGCGAACGCGTCCGGCGGTGCCTCCGCCTCGGGCAGAGCGAGCCAGGCTGCGTACATGGCCGGCACGCCGGCAACGACCGTCACCGCCTGCTCGCGGATCATCCGCAGCGACGGCGCCGCGTGGAATTCGTCGACGAGCACGAGCGCGGCGCCGGCAGCGAGCGCGACGCCGAGGGAGACATTGAGCCCGAAGACGTGGAACAGGGGAAGCACCCCCAGGCCGACGTCGTCGGGGAGGAGGCGCAACCCCGGATGGTCGAGCACCTGGTGGATGTTGGCGGTGAGGTTGCCGTGGGTGAGCATCGGGGCCTTCGGGTGCCCGGCGGTGCCGGCGGTGAACAGCACCACCGCGAGGTCGTCGTCGGCGCGCGCCACCGCCTCGACCGGGACGGCGTCACCGGCCCCGGCGCGGAGGTCGTCGCGGCGCAGGAACGTCGCCGGCTCCACCGCCGCGAGCTCGCGGTCGCGCTCGCGTTCGGGGACTTCGGGGTTCAGTGGGACAACCACGGCCCCGGCGTGCAGGGCGCCGAGGTAGGCGACGACGAACGCGGGCTCGTTGATCGCTACGAGCGCGACGCGGTTCCCGGGCGAGACCCCGTCCGCCTGCAGTCGTCCGGCGAAGCGCGCCGCGGCGTCGGCCAGGTCGGCGTACGACACGGCGGCGTCGCCGTGGCGCAGCGCCACCGCGTCGGGCGTGGTGCCGGCGGGGGCGAGGAGAAGGTCGGCCAGGTTCACGAGCGAACGGGTCCGTCGAGGCAGGCCTGGAGCTCGTCGACGGCGACGTCGGCCACCGCCCGGCCGTCGCGCGCCGCCAGCCACGCGGCGGTGCCGGCTGCCTGGCCGAGCGCCAGGCTGGGGCCCATCACCCGCGTCGACGCGAGGGCATCGTGGTCGGCGGAAAGACAGCGGCCCGCGACCAGCAGGTTGCGGACGCCCCGCGGCCGGAGGCTGGCGTACGGGACCTGGTAGCTGACGCCGGGGTCGAGGAACCGGTACTCGGTCGAGCGCCCGGTGACGTGGTACTCCTGCGGCCATGCCCCGGCGGCGACGGCGTCGTCGAAGCGCGCCCCGCGCGCGACGTCGTCTCCCGTGAGCACGTAGTCGCCGACAACGCGTCGGGTCTCGCGCACCCCGAGCGCGGTCGCGGTGTCATCCATGAACGCGCCCTCGAAACCGGGCACGTGGGCGCGGAGGAACTCGGCTGCCTCCTCCGCGAGCCGGCGGCCCTCGAGCTCACCCCAGGTCGCCTGGCGCACGTCGGTGACATCGATCGGAGATCCGTCCGGGTTGCGCACGCGGGTCATCGCCCCCACGAATTCGCCCGGTCGGAACGTGGGGATGACCGCGCCGCCGTCGCGCGACAGGTGCCCGCCGTGCTCGGCGATGAGCGCGCCCAGCTGCGGGACGGCCGCAAGCGCACGTTCGCTGTCGGCGTGCTGCATCACGAACTGCATCGAGGCGTACTGACGGCTGCCGGGCGGCCCGAGCTCGGTGGGCACGCCGGCGAAGGTGGCGACGTCGGCGTCGCCGGTGCAGTCGATGAAGACCCGGCCGGTGACCGCCTTGGGACCGCGCTTGGTCGCGACGACGAGCGCTCGCACCTCGCCGTCGTCGACGAGCGCGTCGGCGACGAGCGCGTGCAGCAGCAGATCGAGTGACCCAGCGTCGGCGACGAGATGGTCGGCGAGTCTCTTGGCGTGCCACGGCGCGTAGAGGAAGACCGCGGTCTCCTTGAACGGGACGGGCCCGACACCCGCGCCCTCGGCGGCGAGGCGGTCGGCCACTTCCCGGGCGATCCCGCCGACGACGAAGTCGAAGTCGCCGTCGACGGTCTTGAGGTAGAGGCCACAGATGGTTCCCACCGCGGCGACGGTGAGGTTGCCACCGAGGAAGCCGTAACGCTCGCAGAGGGCGACGCGCGCGCCGAGTCGCGCCGCGGTCACCGCCGCACCGAGCCCGGCCGGTCCTCCGCCCGCCACGACGACGTCGACGTCGGCGAGCACTTCCGCGTCTCGCGCCGGAACCAACACGCCGCGGATGCTAGAGCCCGCCGCCGAACCGGGGCTCGGCCAGAGAACACTCGTGACCACGCGGCGACCGAAGCGAGCGAAGCGAGCGAAGCGAGCTCGCCCGCGAACGAGCGGCAATCAGTCGAAGACCGAAAGCCCGCTGATACGCGCGAGCGAGTGAGCGAGAAGAAGCAAGAGGGCCCCGGCGGCGAGCGCGGACGCGCTTGGGGCGGGCTGGGAGGCTACTGAACACCTTCGAGACCGGTGGCCTCGTCGATGCTCACGACGCCCGCACCCGCGCACCGGAGCCCTTGCCATTGTGCCATCGACGGAGGCGCCTCGCGCCTTGAGTGGCTTTCGGCCACGAACCGTGGCGGAGAGTGTCTGCGGGCGGTGCTGTCGCCGGGGCCCGGATTCTCCCTGCAGGGCGACGCCCCGTCGCCGACCTGGGCGATTTCGGCGTTATGGGCCGAGGCGGAGCACGAACTGGGCGACGGCCGCCCCGAAGATCGCCAGCAGCAGCAGGGCGATGGCGATGGTCGTGCCCGGGCGCATCTTCTAGTGGTCGCGCTCGCGCCCGCACCGTGCACGGGTCTCGTCGGTGGTTGGCGTCGCTGACCTCATTGTTCGCCCTCACTCGGCTCGCCCGAGCCGGGCGGCACCAGCGTCACGGCCGAACCCGCCCGGAGCCCGCAGACCTCGGCCACCGACTGGCGGTCGAGCGCGAGCGAGGTGAGCCCGTAGGAGTCGACGACGAGCACGAGCTCGGACGGCTTGGCGTCGGCATACGTCGGCACCCAACGCGCCGACCGCACCTGGTCGCGAAAGCGGACCTCGACCGGCTCGCCGGGTGCGCCGCCGTGGGCGGTCAGCTCCTCGGGATCGATGTTGAGCTGGCAGTTGCCGAAGCGGTCGACCCACCACACCTCCCCGGCGATGGCGCCGCTCTCCTCGTGTTGTGGCAGGGAGACCAGGCCCGGCACGAGGCCGGCAGCGTCGACCTCCTCACCCAGGTCACCGAGCGGGACGCCGGCGGCGAGGTGCCCCACCGCGGGCGCGAGCACGTCGCGCCCGGCGAAGGTCGGGCCGGGTGAGGGCAGGTGGTACTCGGTGTTGGTCAGGGACACGACCTGTGTCGCGCCGCCCAGCATCGCCACGGCGGGCGCGAGGAGCCCGTTGTCGGGACCGAACAGCACCCCGTGCGGCACGTCGACTCCGAGGAGCCTCCGGTCGGTGCCCACGCCCGGGTCGACGACCGCGAGCACGATGCCGCCCTCGGGCAGGTACTGCACCGCCCGTACCAGGGTGAGCGCGCCGGCCTTGACGTCGTGGGGTGGCACCTCGTGCGTCAGGTCGATCACACGGAGGTCGGGCGCCACACTCAGCATCACCGACTTGCAGACGCCGACGAACTCGTCGGCCGATCCGTAATCGCTGAGGAAGGAGCAGAAAGGCTTGGGTGTGGGCACGGCCGCGCGACCGTACCTGTGGTCAGCCGGCTTGCGTGTACCGGGACGCGAGGTAGCCGTCGACGTCGACGTCACGCACCCGGAACGACCGCCCGACGCGCACGGCCGGGAGATCCCCTGCCTTGATCAGGCGATACACCGTCATCGACGAGACCCGCAGCAGCTCAGCCACTTCCTGGACCGTCAGAAAACGCGCCTTGGCGAACGACTCCGCCACTGCGGCACTCCTTTTCACCCCGCTGGACTCGAGGGTCGGTTTGGTCCCCCCGGGTACTCCAGCCCGCAGGCCGGAGCGTAACGACGGTGGCCGGTGTTGTCGAGGTGGATGGTGGGGAGCGCGAGGGGTCGCGACGCGAGCCGACCAAGGAGTCAGGAGCGGCCATCGCGGGACGCGGGGCGGGCTACGCCCGCCCCGGGCCGCCAGCTGCGTGCGGGAGCGGCGAGCGAAGCGAGCGCGAGCAGAGGAGGCAGTCAGCTCCCCCGGCCGAGCTCCTTCGAGCGTTGCGTCGCCGCCTCGACGGCCTCCAGGAAGGCGGCCCGGACGCCGTGGGCCTCGAGCCGTTGCAGCCCGGCGGCGGTGGTTCCGCCGGGCGACGTGACCGCGGCGCGGAGCGCCTCGGGCCCCTCGGTGCCGTCCGCGAGCAGGGAGGCCGCGCCGACCAGCGTCTGATGGACGAGCTCGGCGGACGTCTCACGCGGCAGCCCGACCAGTACCCCCGCCTCGACCATGGCCTCGGCCACCAGGAACACGTACGCCGGGCCCGAACCCGAGAGCCCGGTCACGGCGTCGAGCAGGGGCTCGGGAACGCGCACGACGACCCCGACGGCTCCGAGCACGCGCTCGGCCAGGTCGAGATCGGCTTCGGTCGCGTGCTTGCCGGCGGCGATCGCGGCCGCGCCCCGGCGTACGAGGGCGGCGGTGTTGGGCATCGCCCGCACCACCGGCCGGTCGGGGGCCGCGGTCTCGAGCGTGTCGAGGGTCACGCCGGCGGCGATGGAGAGCACCAGGGCCTGCTCGGGCAGGGTGGTGGCGCACTGCTCGAGGGCGGCGACGACGTCGTCGGGCTTGACGGCCACCACCACGAGGCCGGCGTCGGCCACCGCCCACGCAGGGCTGGGTACGACCCGCACGGCGGGGAAGCGCTCCTCGAGCACGCGGCGCCGGTCGGCGTCGACCTCGGCGACCGACATGCCCTCGGGCTCCCACCCGGCGTCGAGCAGGCCCGCGAGGAGCGCCTCGCCCATGCGGCCGCCGCCGAGCACCGCGACGGAGATCATGCGCTCAGCGTAAGGCGTGCACCGCGGCCGGAGCGACCGTAAGGCACGCGGCGACCGGAGCGGGCGAAGGGGTTCGCCCAGTGAGCGAGCGGGAATCAGCCGAAGACCAGGAGGCCGCTGACGGCGCCGAGCGAGCGAGCGAGGAAGCACGCCAGGCCCGAGGAACCATCGGGACCACCCCGCACTTCCCCGAACGGGGCGGGCCTTCCTGCACCTCGGGCCCAGCCGGCGTCACCCGTCGGTGACACGCTGTGACCGTACCGCCGCGACCTACTCTTCGCAAGAGGAGACCGTAAATTACAGCCTCACGCCGTCAGCCGGCTCGGCGGCCGCCGTACGCCAGCCGCGCCACGGGCTGGAACCAGGTCTCGACGAGCTCGTAGAGCACGCCGATGATGCGGTCGAGCTCGGGAACACTCAAGTGCTCGAGTGCGACCCGCCCGACCAGGTAGAGGTCGCCGTCGGGTCCGATCGAGAACCGAGCGCCGTACATCGTGTGGTTGCGCCGCAGGACGTACCGGTAGAGCTCGAGGTGGTTCGCGGGTGGGTCGGGGAGGAAGTACACCTCGTAACGCAGCGTCCGCTCGTGCAGGTCGAAATAGATCGTCGTCGCGTCGCGGCCCTCACAGCCGAATCTCACGTACCAGCGCCGCAGCTCCGAGTCGTACTCGACAGTCTGGATGTACTCGGCCTGTGCGACCGGCCCCTCGAGGTGCGCGGCAACCAGTCGATGAGCGTCGTCTAGCTGCACTGGACGAGAGTGCGCACGACGAGATCACCGTAGAGACGACGCAGTCGGGCGGCGGCGATGCTCCACGTGTAGCCGGCGGCGCGGGCGGCGGCATTGCGGCCGAGCTCGGCAGCGAGATCGGGATCGCCGAGCACGACCGCCACCGGAGCGGCGTAGTCGATTGCCGATCTCCCGTCGACGAGGAAGCCGGTGTGGCCGTCGGCCACCACCGACGGGAGCCCACCCACCGCGGCGGCGACGACCGGCGTCCCGCACGCGGCGGCCTCCAACGCGACCAGTCCGAACGACTCCGTGTGCGAGGGCACCAGGCAGACGTCGGCAGCCTGGTAGTAGGTCGCGAGCGCGGCGTGGGGTTGCGGCGGCACGAACCGGACCTGGCCCGCGACGCCGAGCTCGTCGACGAGGCGGTGCAGTCGGGCGAGCTCGGCCTCCCCCTCGGGGCCGCTCGGGCCGCCGACCACGAGCAGCACCGCGTCGGGGTCGGCGAGCTCGGCGAGCGCGCCGACGGCGAGGTCGGCGCCCTTGAGCGGTTGGATGCGCCCGACGAACAGCAGGACCCGCGCGGCCACGTCGAGACCGAGCGCGGCACGCGCTGCCGACCTGTCGCCGGGCGCGAACACGTGATGGTCGACGCCGGGCGGCACGATCTCGATGCGGTCGCGATCGGCGTCGTAGAGCGAGACGAGCTGCTCACGCTCGTCCTCGGTCGACGTGACCATGAGGTCGGCGCAGCGGACGACGTCGCTCTCCACTCGGGCGCGTACCTGGGGGTCGTCGCCGACTCCCGCTTCGGCCTTCACCCGGTCGAGCGTGTGGAAGGTCGTCACCAGCGGCAGATCGAGCTCGTGCTTGAGCCGGTGGCCGACCGCGCCGGAGATCCAGTAGTTGCCGTGGAGCACGTCGTAGTCACCGCCATAGCGATCGAGGTGCTCGAGGGCGGCGTCGGCGAATGGGTCGACCAGCTCGGGGAGCGTGTGCTTCGGGACGGGCGCGGCGGGCCCGGCGGCGAGGTGGATGACGCGGAAACCCGGCTCGAGCACGACGACCGGGGGTTGCTCGGCGTGTTCGGCGCGGGTCAAGACGTCGCACGCAACCCCCGCGCGCGCCAGCGCGGCGCCGAGCGCCCGGACGTACACGTTCATGCCCCCGCCGTCGCCGGCACCCGGCTGCGCCAGCGGCGACGTGTGCACGCTGAGCATGGCCAGTCGGCGCACAGACATCGGAGAGAGCCTAGCTGGGAGGTCTCGGGGCTCCGGTCAGCCGGCCCGCGGCGACTCCCGCTCCTCGGCTCGCTCGTGTTGGAACGAGCGATAGATGTCGACGAGCGCCTGCTTCTGACGTTCGCTGATCGTGGGATCGCGCAGGATCTCCTCGACGAGGTCTTGCTCGTCGTCGCGCTGATCGAGAATCCCCGCCCGCACGTAGAGCGTTTCGGCTGAGATCCGCAGTCCGCGCGCGATGGCCTGGAGGATCTTGGCCGACGGTTCGCGCAACCCGCGCTCGATCTGGCTGAGGTACGGGTTGGAGATGCCGGTCAGCTCGCTCAGCTTGCGCAACGACAGGCGCGCGTTGCGACGCTGATCGCGTATGAACTCGCCGAGATCGGTGCTCACGATGGCGTGCTCAGGTGCGGCCGACCTTGTGGCGGCCGGCGAGGTCGAGCTCGATCGTCTCGATCACGCCGTGGAGGGAGCGTCGCCGTTCCGAGAGCTCGCGCTCGAGCGTCGCGAGCTGCTCGATCGTGGCTCGCAGATCGTCGTCGGAGAGGGTCGGGAGATTGGCAAGAGTGCCGTCGAACACGATGTGCTCGAGCCCGCGGTTCCACTTGATGTCCATCGAAGGGGCCAGGTGGCGTGGCAACCGGCTCTCGGTAACCGAGGCGCGCGGACCGGTGTCGGCGAGGATCTGGGGCAGCGCGGCGATGAGGTCGCCGACCGAGCCCCCGGCGGCGCGCCGGTCGAGCTCGGCTCGCAGGATGTCGAGGCGGGCCTGCGCGAGGCGACGGACGTACGACACCTCGGTCTCGATCTCGAGGCACTCGGAGTGACGAACCCGCAGATCCTCGAGCGAGCACGACGGAATCTCAGTGACGTACACGGGGTCGAGGACCCTGTCGATACGACGCTGTTGATGAGCCACCGCCTCCAGGCTACCCGTCGGGTCAGCAGATCTGGGCGAGCGTCGGGTAGGGGTTGATCGGAGAGCTCCCCCCGATCCGGATCTCGAAGTGGAGGTGGGGCACACCCGTGGCGTTCCCCGTGTCGCCCACGTAGCCGACGAGCTGCCCCTGTGACACCGACCCGCTCGTGACCGCGTACGACTGGAGGTGGGCGTAGAAGTATGCGTTGCCGTCGGTGGCGCTGATGGTGAGCATGTTGCCGCCGTTACCGCCGCTCTGGACGCTCACCGTGCCGCCGACCGCGGCGTAGGTGGGCGCGCCGTACGGGGCCATCATGTCGGTGCCCTGGTGTGTGCGCCCATCGGAGCGCGGGTCGCCCCACGAGTCGGTGAACGCCGAGCCCGGAGCCGGGCACGTCAAGCCGCCGATCACGCGCCCGCTCCCGCTTCCGCTCCCCGGGCCGGGCCGGGCCGGGGTCGAC
>JBOGFJ010000235.1:0-9234 GCA_050743385.1 Acidimicrobiia bacterium | reverse complement strand
GCCCCCACGCGCGCCGGCGCCCCCTCCACCCTCGCCACCACCGCGGCCGCCCCAACCCGAGCCGGCGAGCCCGCGCGCGGCCGAGGAATGGGAGGCGTGGCAAGCCGAGCTGCGCGCACTCGCCGGTGACCTCGACGAGAACCCCGAGGCGGGCGACGACACCACCACGTGACACCCACCGCCGTCCTGCTCTCCTACCGCCTGGGCGACACCGACGGCGTCTCGGTCGAAACCGAGAAATGGGAGCGCGCCCTGCACACGCTCGGGTTCTCGACTCGACGCGTCGCGGGCGAGCTCGCCGACGACGGTCGAGTCGACGACGTCGTCTTGCCCTGGCTCGCATGGGAGTCGACCGACCCGCCGACGGCGTCGGAATTGGCCGCCGCCCTGGCCGACACCGACCTGGTCGTGGTCGAGAACTTGTGCTCTCTGCCGCTCAACCAGGCGGCAGCGCGGGCTGCGACCTCCGTGCTCGTCGCGCTCCCCCACCTGCGCGTCGTGTTCCACCACCACGACCTCCCGTGGCAACGACGCCGGTTCGCATCGGTCACCGATCTCCCTCCCACGCGGCCGGGTTCCCTGCACGTGACGATCAACGACCGTTCCCGCCGTGAGCTCGCCGATCGCGGGATCGTGGCGCGCACGATCCGCAACGTCTTCGAAGTCGACGCACCCCGGGGCGATCGGGACGCGACCCGCGTGCGGCTGGGCTTCGGACCCGACGACGTCGTCGTGCTCCAACCGACCCGCGCGATCCCGCGGAAGAACGTCGGTGCCGGGATCGAGTTCGCCGCCGCCCTCCAAGACCACCTTCGCGGACAGCGCGTGCGCTATTGGCTGACCGGTCCGCCGGAAGAGGGCTACGGGCACGAGCTCGACGGGATTCTCGCCCGGGCCACGGTCCCGGTCTCCGTGGGCCGGGCCCGGTGGGCTGCCGATGCCTACGCCGCCGCCGACGTGGTCGTCTTCCCGTCGAGCTGGGAGGGGTTCGGCAACCCGGTCGTCGAGTCGGTGATCGCGCGGCGTCCGATCGCGGTGGCCCGCTATCCGGTGCTCGACGAGCTCGTCGAGCTCGGCCTCGACCTCTTCTCCGTCGAGGCACCGGGAGCGCTGGCCCAGTGGCTGGCGGCACCCGATCCCGCCCACTTCGACGCCAACGACGCCGTCGTGCGCCGTCACTTCTCCGCCGCCGACCTCCCGGCCCGGCTGGAAGCGGCGTTCGCGACAGTGGGATGGTCGCGGTCGTGAGCGAGACGCACGATCCGGTGCGGGCCCGCCGGGCGGTGATCGCCCGCCGGGTGGCGCTGGCGTCGCGGGTCGGGTACGGCGCCCTCGGCGTCGCCGTCATCGCCTTCGTCATCGGCCTCGCGACCGACTTCCCGGGCGTCTTCGTCGACCTCACCGTGGCCGGGCTCGTGGCCGCGTGCCTCGTCCTGCCCGTCACGATCGTCATGGGACATGGCATTCGAGCCGCCGAGCGGGACGAGCGCGAACGGCGGTACGGTTGACCGTTCGGTCAAGTCGAGGAAGTTGAGGGACAGGGGAGCGAGCATGCCCAGAGCCGCCATCTGCACCGCGATCGGTGACCCCGTCGAGATCGCCGACATCGACATCAAAGGCCCGCAGGCGGGTGAGGTGCGCGTGCGCCTCGGCGCGTCGGGCGTGTGTCATTCCGATCTCTCCGTCCAGAACGGCACGATCCTCATCCCCACGCCCGTCGTGCTCGGCCACGAAGGGGCGGGAGTCGTCGAAGAAGTCGGCGAGGGTGTCGACAAGCTCCAGGAGGGCGACCACGTCGTTATCTCGTGGGTCCCGCAGTGCGGCGAGTGCTACTTCTGCCGGTACGACCAGGGCCACCTGTGCGATTCCGGCAACCTGTCGATGGCCACCAACGGCCTTCTCGACGGCACATACCGCTTCCAGCGCGATGGTCGAGACCTCGGCCAGATGGCGGCGTCGGGCACGTGGTCGGAGGAGACCATCGTTCCCTCCATCGGGGCCGTGAAGGTCGACGACGACATGCCGATGGCGGCAGCCGCGCTGATCGGCTGCGGCGTGCTCACCGGCTTCGGCGCCGCGGTCAACACGGCCGACATCCGGGAAGGTGACGCCGTCGCAGTGATCGGGTGCGGCGGCGTGGGTCTCAACGTCATCCAGGGAGCCCGTCACGCCGGCGCCGAGCGCGTCATCGCCATCGACATGGTGCCGTTCAAACTCGATCTGGCGAAGCAGTTCGGCGCCACCGACACCGTCGATGCGAGCGAGGGCGACCCCGTGGCGAAGGTGATGGAGATGACCGATCAGCGCGGCGCCGACGTCGCCTTCGAGGTCATCGGCCTCGGGCCGACCATCGAGCAGACCATCAACATGACCCGGCGCGGTGGCCAGTCGATCCTCGTCGGTGTGCCGGCGATGGACGTCATGCTCAACCTGCCGGCGTTCCTCGGCCTGGTGCTCCAGGAGAAGACGATCAAGGGCTGCTGGTACGGCTCCAGCAACGTGCACAAGGACGTGCCGAAGCTCGCTCGCCTGTACGAGGAAGGCCGGCTCAAGCTGGACGAGCTCGTGTCACGCGAGATCAAGCTCGACGACGTGAACGACGCCCTCCGGGCGATGGAGCAGGGCGAGGTCGCCCGCTCCGTGATCGTCTACTGAGCCGCCTCTCCGGTCGTCGCTCGCTTCGCTCAGTCGCTTCGCCGGCCGTATTCTGAGTTGATGCGATACCGGCAGCTCGGCAGCAGTGAGATCGAGGTCTCCGAGGTCGGGTTCGGCGCCTGGACGATCGCCACCGACTGGTGGGGACGGGTCGACGACAAGGCGGGCCTCGTGCACGCCGCCCTCGACGCCGGCATCACCTTCTTCGACACCGCCCCCGTCTACGGGGCCGACGGCTTCGGCGAGACGATCCTCGCCGAGATCCTCGGTGCCCGCGACGACGTCGTGGTCACCACCAAGTGCGGCTACGACATCGACGCCCCCCGCATCGCACCGGGCCATTCCGAGCGACCGCAGGACTGGCGGCCCGACGCTGTACGCGCCCAGCTCGAGGCGTCCCTGCGGCGCCTCGGCCGTGACCATGTCGACCTCTACCAGCTCCACAACGTGCGGATGGAGCCCGTGCTCGCCGACGACCTGTGGGACGAGCTCGAGCGCTTCCGGGCCGAGGGCAAGGTGCGCGAGATCGGGGTCGCGCTCGGCCCCGCCATCGGCTGGGTCGACGAGGGCCTCCACGCCCTTCGCGAGCGGTCGATGGTCTCGCTCCAGACCGTGTTCAACCTGCTCGAGCAGGAGCCGGGCCGCACGTTCGCGGCCGAGCCCGCGGTGCGCGAGGGCCGGGTCGGGCTGATCGCGCGAGTGCCCCACGCGTCCGACGTGCTGTCGGGCAAGGTGACCCGCGACACCAAGTTCGAGGGCGACGACCATCGCGCCCACCGCAACGCCGACAACATGCTCGACCTGTTCGACAAGGCCGACACGCTCGCGTTCCTGCACGGCGAGGTGAGCGGCCGCACGATCGGTCAGGCGGCTGTCGCCGGAATCCTCGCAATCGACGGGTTCACCACCGTGCTCCCGACCTGCGTCACCGCGGAGGAAGTGCGCGAGTACGCGGACGCATCGGAGCTGCCGTTGACTGCGGACGAGAGGGCCGAGGTCGACGACCTCTGGTCACGCAACTTCGGCGTCACCGACCGTTACGAGATGCCGCTGAAGTCATCCAGTTCTCCATGAGGCTTCCCGCAGAGCAGCGGCGACGCCAGCTCCTCGACGTCGCCTGCCCGGTGTTCGCGGCCCGTGGCTTCCACGCCACCGCGATGGACGACATCGCCAATGCCGCCGGCGTCACCAAGCCCGTGCTCTACCAGCACTTCCCGTCGAAGCGGGCGCTGTTCGTCGAGCTGCTCGAAGACGTGGGCCGGCAGCTGCTCGACGGACTCGAAGTCGCGACCAGCGCGGTCGAGACCGGCCGTGAACGCGTCGAGTCGGGCTTCGAGGCCTACTACCGCTTCGTGACCGGCAACCGCGCCGCCTTCCGCCTCCTCTTCGGCGCGTCGGTGCGGAACGATCCCGAGTTCGCCGAGATCGTCGACCGCGTGCTGCACCGCGCGGCCGATGCGATCAGCGAGCTCATCCAGATCGAGACGTCGGCGGAGCACCGGCGCGTGCTCGCCCACGCGCTCGTCGGCGTCGCGGAGGCGACGAGCCGGCACGCGCTCAGCGATCCCGACGCGTCACAAGACGCCGCCCAGCTCGCCCGGTGGGTGTCGGAGCTCGCGTGGTTCGGCCTGCGGGGCGTGCGTGCCGACGAGCCCACGCCCGCGTCGAGCGCGCTCACGGGCGACAACTAGCCCGCGCATGACCGGCGACACGTTCCCTGCCATCGGCGACTACGCGTTCATCAGCGACTGCCGCTCGCTCGCACTCATCGGGCGCGACGCGTCGGTGGAGTGGGCGTGCTTCGGCCGCTTCGACACGGCCCCGGCGTTCGCGCGCATCCTCGACCGCGAGATCGGCGGCTGGTTCCGCATCGGCCCCGAGAAGCCCGCGCGAACCAGCCACCGCTACCTTCCCGACACCAACGTGCTCGAGACCCGCTTCGAGACCGACACCGGCGCGGTCACGGTGACCGATTGCCTCCCCGTCGGCACCGTCAAGAGTGGGCTCCCCGACGATCTCCTGGTACGGGTCGTGCACGGCGTCGAAGGCAGCGTCGACGTGCGCCTCCAGTTCCGGCCCCGCTTCGAGTACGGGCTGACCACCCCGTTCGTCGAGCTGGTCGCCGGCGACCTGGTTCGGGCGTCGGGCAGCGCCCACGCGCTCCTGCTTCAGAGCGAGATCGCGCCGCTCGAATGCGACGACCACGGGGGCGCCGATGCCACCGGCACCGTGCGCGCGGGTGAGACGTTGGTCGTGGCGTTGATGTCCGATGCCCCCCACCGGCTCGAGGTCGAACGGCTCGGCCGCGACGAGCTGCGCGCCGCGGTCGACGGCACGATCGGGTACTGGCGGGAGTGGAGCAACGAAACCGTCTACGACGGCCCGTACGCCGACGCGGTGCGACGCAGCGCGCTCGTGCTCAAGGGACTCACCGCCGCCGAGACCGGGGCGGTCATCGCCGCCGCCACCACCTCGCTCCCCGAGGAGATCGGCGGCGAGCGCAACTGGGACTACCGGTACTGCTGGGTCCGCGACTCCGCCGCGCTGCTGGTCGGCCTGGCCCAGCTCGGTCACTTCGACGAGGCGCGCGCCTTCGGCCAATGGCTCCTGCGCACCACGGCGGGCCGCGCCGACGAGATCCAGATCATGTACGGCATCGGCGGCGAGCGGCTCCTCAACGAATCGGTCCTGACCCACCTCACGGGTTACCGCGGGTCGCAGCCGGTGCGCGTCGGCAACGGCGCTTGGGACCAGCTCCAGATCGACACGTTCGGAGAGCTGATCGCGTCGGCGTGGTTCGTGGCCGAGGTGCTCGGCGCCAGCACCCAGCCCGGTGCCGTCCGACGCCTCGACGACCACCTGACCGCGTTCGCCCGCGAGCTCGTCGAGACGATGATCGCCCGCTTCGACGAGCCCGACGAAGGCATCTGGGAGGTGCGCGGCGGGCGCCAGCACTTCCTGTTCTCGAAGCTGATGTCGTGGCTGGGCGTAGAGGCCGCGATCCGGCTCACGGAGAAGTACAAGCCCGACCGGCACGAGCTGCTGGCGCACTGGCGGCAGGCGAGCGACGCCATGCGGGCGCGCATCGAGACCGACGGTGTCGACCCGACCACGGGCGCGTTCACGCAGGCGTTCGGGTCCACGGTCCTCGACGCGACGGCGCTCCAGGTGGGCCTCCGACACTTCCTCCCGTTCGACGATCCTCGAGTGGTGGCGACGATCGAGGCGATCGACCGCGATCTCACCCGCAACGGGCACGTCTTCCGCTACCGGGCGGCCGACGGACTGGCCGGCGGCGAGGGGACCTTCGTGTTCTGCACGCTCTGGCTCGTGTCCGCCTTGGCTCGCAGCGGCCAGGTCGAGCGGGCCGAGGAGCGCTTCGAGATGGTGCTCAGCTGCGCCAGCGATCTCGGCCTTCTCGCCGAGGAGATCGACGCCGACACCGGGGAGATGCTCGGGAACTACCCACAGGCGTTCAGCCACGTCGGCCTCATCGCCGCCGCCACCGCGATCGGAGAAGCCCGAGCCGCGAGCTGAGGTCGCGAGCGCGACCAAGAGAGCTAGTCGAGCGCGGCTCTGGCCGCGGCCAGGTCGTCGGCGGCAAAGACCAGTCGGGTGCTGGTCGCCATGTAGGCCACGGTGATGTTCGCGCCCGCGTCGCCGAGCTTGCGACTGATCTCACCCAACGCCCCTGGACGATCGTCGACTGCGACGACCGCGACCTCCGCCTCCGACGCGACCTCGATCCCCGCTGCCGCCAGGGCGGTGAACGCGGGAGTCGGGTCGTCGACCAGCACGTGGGTCTCGGCCTGTCCCCCGACACCGGTCAGCGCGCAGAAGCCCTCGATGTTCACCCCGGCGCCACCGAGCACGTCGCCCAAGCGACCCAGCTCCCCGGGTCGGTCGTCCAGATAGATGGTGAGATCAGCCGCCATGGGCAGCCTCCCGAGCTCGGCGATGTCCCGCGAGTCTGACGCACGATCTCCTTCTCCCGGGCGGGACCCCTACGATGCGGGGCCAAGTCGACCGCCGTGCAAGGGCACGGCGAAGGGGGCAGCGGCATGGCCAGCGTGATCGTCGTCGGGGCGGGAATGGGCGGGTTGTCCACCGCGATGCTGTTGGCGCGTGACGGCCACGACGTCACCGTGCTCGAACGCGACCCCGCTCCTCCTCCCGAGAGCGCCGATGACGCCTGGGGCGACTGGACCCGCCAGGGCGTGAACCAGTTCCGGATGCCGCACGTCGCACTGGCGCGGTGGCGGGCGCTGATCGAAGCGGAGCTTCCCGAGGTCGCGCGCGCGGTCGAGGACCGTGGGGGTCTGCGCTTCCGGCTGACCGACGAGTTGCCACCCGACCTCACCGGTGGACGGCGGGAGGGCGACGAGCGCTTCGACATGCTCACCGGTCGCCGCCCGGTCCTCGAGGCGGCGGTGGCGGCGGCCGCGGCCGAGACCTCCGGGCTGACCGTTCGCCGCGGCGTCGCCGTCACCGGGCTGCTCACCGGAGACCCCGCGGCGACGGATGCCCCCCATGTCGCCGGCGTCCAGACCGACGAGGGCGACGAGCTGCGCGCCGACCTCGTCGTCGACGGTGGGGGCCGCCGCTCGCCTCTTCCCAAGTGGCTGTCGGCGATCGGCGCCCGCCCGCCGATCGAAGAGCTCGAAGACTCCGGCTTCCTCTACTACGGCCGCCACTTCCGCTCCGCCGACGGGGAGCTTCCAGCACTCCAGGCGATGGCGCTCCAGCCCTACGACTCTCTCTCGGTCCTCACGCTGCCGGCCGACAACGGCACGTGGAGCGTGGCGTTCGTCACCGCCGCTTCCGACCGGCAGCTCGCCGGCCTTCGCCACCCCGAACAGTGGTCGGCCGCCCTCGACCGCTATCCGCTGGCTGCGAACTGGCAGGCCGGCGAGCCGATCAGCGGCGTCGACGTCATGGCGAAGATCGAGGACCGCAGCCGGCGCTTCGTCGTCGACGGCGAGCCGGTCGCCACCGGGGTCGTCGCGGTCGGCGATGCCTGGGCGTGCACCAACCCGTCGCTCGGGCGGGGCTTGTCGATCGGGCTCTTGCACGCGCAGTGCCTGCGTGACCTCCTCCGCGAGGTGCCGCCCACGGAGGCATACAAGGTCGCCCTCCGCTGGGACGAGATCACCGAGACCGTCGTCGGCCCGTTGTACCGCTCGACGCTCGCGTACGACCGGCACCGCCTCGCCGAGCTGCACGCCGACGGCTCCGGCGCGGTCTACGAGACCGACGACCCGACGTGGGCGATCACCCGGGCGTTCTCGACTGCCGCGCTCGCCGATCCCGACCTGTTGCGGAGCTTCCTCGACGTCCTCTCCGTGTTCGCGTCGGCCGAGGAGGCAATGGCTGTTCCGGGGGTGATGGAGCGCGTGCTCGAGGTGGGAGGCGACGGGTCGGAGCCGGCCCTGCTGCCCGGTCCGGACCGCGCCGAGCTCCTCTCGGTCGTCGCCGCCTGATCCGTCGTGCGCATCGACGTCAACGGCACGGGGATCGAAGCCGAGGTCGCGGGCGAGGGGCCTCCCGTACTGCTGGTGCACGGGTGGCCCGACACCCACGAGCTCTGGCGAGACGTGGTGCCCGGCCTCGTCAGTGCCGGGTTCCGCACGATCGCGCCCGATCTGCGCGGCCTGGGTGACTCCGATCGTCCGTCCGAGGTCGACGCCTACGCGATCCCGTACCTCGTGGGCGACGTGCTCGGCGTGCTCGACCACTTCGGCGTGGAGCGGGCGCACGTCGTCGGCCACGACTGGGGCAGCGCGATCGCCTGGGCCATCGCCGCCTTCGCGCCGGAGCGGGTCGATCATCTGGTCGCCCTTTCGGTCGGCCACCCGACCGCGTTCGTGGGTACCGGTTTCGAGCAGCGCGAGAAGTCGTGGTACATGCTGCTGTTCCAGTTCGAGGGTGTCGCCGAGACCTGGCTGTCGGCGAACGAATTCGCCAACTTCCGAGCGTTGTTCCGCCATCCCGATCCCGACGACGTCATGAAGCGACTCGCGGATCCCGGAGCCATCACCACGAGCCTGAACCTCTACCGCGCCAACGTCCCGCCCGAGGCGCTCGTCAGCGAGGGCATCACGGTGCCTCCCGTCGAGGCGCCGACGATGGGGATCTGGAGCTCCGACGACCCTGCGCTCACCGAGGCGCAGATGACGCGATCGGCGGAGCAGGTGCGCGGGCAGTGGCGCTACGAGCGGTTCGACGGCGTAGGGCACTGGATCCCACTCGAGGCGGCCGAGCGCCTGACGCAGCTCCTCACCGACTTCCTCCCGCGCTGACCTGCCGCGCTGACGCCCTCCCGGCTTTTCGTGTGTTGAGATGACCGATACGGTCACTTCCGATCACGAAAACTGCCCCGCGGATCGCGAGGTGAGCATGCCGACGCTCCAGTACGTTCCCTTCGACGCCGCGACGTGGCGTGATCCGTCTCGCGTCTACCGGCGCCTGCGTGACGAGGACCCGGTGCACTGGTCGGACGCGGCGGGCTGCTACGTGCTCTCGCGCTTCGACGACGTCTTTCGCGCCGCGCGCGACACCGACACCTTCTCGTCGGCCCAG
>JBOGFJ010000234.1:0-14241 GCA_050743385.1 Acidimicrobiia bacterium | reverse complement strand
TCCTCGCAGTCTCCGGTACGAGCACCTTCGGCTTCCGCCAGGCGTTCCTTGTGCTCGACGAGAGCGGCGACTCACTGCACGTGCTGGTGCCGGGCCGCCCGAACGGCTCGACCGGATGGATCCGGCGCGCCGACGTCGAGCTCCAGATGGTCGACCACCACGTCGAGGTCGACCTGGGAGCGCGCACGCTGACGCTGCGATCAGGCGACGACGTCGTGCTCCAGACCACGGTCGCGATCGGTGCGCCCGACGTCCCGACACCGACGGGCCGGTTCTTCGTGACCGACCTGCTCGAGACGGGCGACCCGGACCACGACTACGGGCCGTACGCGATCGGCTTGTCGGGCTACTCGAACAAGCTGACCGACTTCGCCGGCGGCGACGGCCAGATCGGCGTCCACGGCACCAACGACCCCGCCAGCATCGGGCAGGCCGTCTCACACGGTTGCGTGCGCGTCCCGAACGACGTGATCACCACCCTGGCGACGACCATGCCGATCGGCACTCCCGTCACGATCCACTGACTCCGCCCCGAACCTGCGCGCTGAGCGCGCCACTTCCGGCGCGCAAGGCGCGCAGGATCGGGAGGTCGACCGGTCAGTGGAGGAAGTGGCGTTCGCCGGTGAAGACCATCGCGAGCCCGAGGTCGTCGGCGTGGGCGATGAGCTCGTCGTCGCGCATGGCGCCCCCCGGCTGCACGACGACGGCGACGCCGGCAGCAGCGGCGGCGTCGATGCCGTCGGCGAACGGGTAGAAGGCGTCGCTCGCCGACGCCCCGCCTCGTGCCCTCCCGTCGGCCTTGCGGGCGGCGAGCTCGGCGGCGTCGACCCGGCTCTGCTGACCGGCACCGATGCCGACCGCCTGCCCGCCCTTCACCAGGACGATCGAGTTCGACTTCACGTGGCCCACGAGGCGCCACGCGAGCTCGGCATCGAGCCACTCCTCGGTGGTCGGCGCGCGCTTCGTGACGACGCGCCAGTCGTCACGACCGGTGGCGAAGTGGTGCGGCTGCTGCACGAGGAAGCCGCCCGAGATCTGGCGGAAGTCGAGCGTCTCACGCCCCGGCGCGGGCGCCTCGAGCACGCGCGTGTTCCTGCGCTTCTTCGCCAACGCCTCGACCGCGCCGGAGCCGTACCCGGGTGCGATCACCACGTCGGCCTGCGGGCCCGCGACCATGGCAGCCACGGTCGCCTCGTCGACCGATCGACCGAGCGCGACGATGCCGCCGAATGCCGACTTCTCGTCGCACGCGAGCGCGAGCGCGTACGCGGTCTCGAGGTCGTCGGCCACCGCCACGCCACAGGGGTTGGCGTGCTTGATGATGGCGCAGGCGGCACGATCGCCGAGGTCGTGCACGAGCTGCCACGCCGCCTCGGTGTCGTACAGGTTGAGGTACGAGAGCGCGAGACCGCCGTGCTGCACGACGTCGTCCCACCAGCTGCGCTCGCCGACTGTGCGATACCGAGCGGCCTGCTGGTGCGGGTTCTCGCCGTAACGGAGTTGCTCACCGGTGCGTTCGAGGGCGACGACGAGATGACGCGGGAGCGATTCGCCGCCCTCGAGCCAAGCGACGATGGCAGCGTCATACGCAGCCGTGTGCGCGAACGCTTCGAGCGCAAGGCGGCGGCGGGTGTCGTCGCCGAGCTTGCCGCGGCTGGCCCGCAGCTCGGCGAGCACGTCGTCGTACTGCGCCGGATCGGTGACGATCGCGACCCAGGCGTGGTTCTTTGCCGCCGCCCGCACCATCGCGGGGCCACCGATGTCGATGGTCTCGATGTCGGGGTGTTCCCGGAACGGGTAGAGGTTCGACACCACCAGATCGAACGGCGCGATGCCGTGCGCCTCGAGATCAGCGCGGTGCGACTCCTTGCTGCGATCGGCGAGGATGCCACCGTGGATCTTCGGGTGCAGCGTGACCACGCGGTGGTCGAGCATCTCGGGCGCGCCGGTGACCTCCTCGACCGCGGTGACCGGGAGACCGGCCTGGGTGACCGCCGCCGCCGTGCCGCCCGACGACACCAGCTCGACCCCGAGGTCATGCAGACCGCGCGCGAGCTCGGCGATGCCAGTCTTGTCGTACACCGACAGGAGCGCCCGCATCAGCGGGGTTCGTCGATCATCTGGTGCAGCACCTCCGGATAGAGGCGGCGCTCGACCTCCTTGATGCGCTCGTGCAGCGTCTCGGCCGTGTCGCCGGCGAGCACCGGTACCGTCTCCTGGGCGAGGATCGGCCCGTCGTCGACCTCGAGCGTCGCGAGGTGCACGGTGCACCCGGTGACCTTGACCCCCGCCGCCAGCGCGTCGTCGACGGCATGCCAGCCCTTGAACGCCGGCAGCAACGCCGGGTGCGTGTTGACGATGCGGCCGGGGAAGGCGTCGTGCACCGGCTTCTCCAGGATCGTCCCGAAACCGGCCATGGCCACGACGTCGACGCGGTGGCGCTCGAGTGCGTCGACGACGCGGTGCGTGTAGCGGAGCCGGTCGAAGTCGGGGCCGAAGTCGGTGCGTTCGACGACCTCGGCGGCGATGCCGGCACGCTCGGCCCGCTCGACGGCGGCGCATTGCCGGTCGACCACCACGACGACGATCGGCAGATCGGCTTCGAGGAGGGCCTGGAGGATCGTCCCACTCCCCGACGCCAGCACTCCGATCCTCTGCACGGCATTCAAGCTACCCCGACCGCTCGCGGCCTCCGGTCGAACAACCGGGCGCCGCCGGGCCCTTGCGTGGAGGACGGCACCGTGGTGGGATGCCGCGTCCGTTCGCGAGGCCCCAGCCGGCAGGAGGCATGTTCATGGACCTCAACAAGCTCACACTCGGTGATCGGGTGGTGGCCATCAGCGGCGTGCTGCTGCTGATCTTCGCGTTCTTCCCCTGGTTCGACTACGACATCCGGGGCTTCGAGGAGCTCGGGAGCGTCGGCAGCCAGAGCGGCTTCGACTTCTTCCTCTTCGGCATCATCCCGGTCATCCTCGGGCTGGCGATGATCGCACAGATCGCGGTCTCCCGATTCAGCACGACCGACATGCCCAACGTCGGGTCGCTACGGTGGGGTCAGATCCACGTGATCCTCGGCGCGATCGCGGCCGCGCTCGTGGTGCTGCTCGTGATCATCGGAGACGAGGAGAGTGGCTTCGGCATCACCGTCGACGGCGACCGCCAGATCGGTCTCTTCCTCGCCGCGCTGGCGGCGTTGGGCCTTCTGGCTGGTGGACTGCTCAAGATGCGCGACCCCGCCGACGCCGGCACGCCTCGCACGCCTCCGCCTCCGGCCGCCTGACGCACCGCGAACCGCACGATCAAGCGTCGTTGCGCGCCCCGGCGATGCTTGCAATCGTCGCAGGCCCGTGATCAGCTGACCGGTGCGGTGCCCACGGTGGCACCTTTCTTGCGACGGAGGTCTGAAACCAGTGGACAACAAGATCACGCCCGGCGAGATCGTGGTCATGGCCGCGGGAGCGGTCGGGTTCATCGCCACGTTCCTGCCGTTCGCCGACCCGCCGCTCGGCGGCTCGGTCAACGCATGGGAGGGAGACTTCTTCGGCTTCTTCCCGATCACCACCCTCATCGGGATCTATCTCTTGGTTGCAGGCGGGCTCGTGGCGCTCAACAAGTTCGCCAACATGAACTTCGGAAGCGTGCTCGGGTTCACACTCGTGCAGATCGTCTTCGCGCTGTGCTTTTTCGCCGCGATCCAGGCGATCGGCTATCTCCTCGCCGAGTTCTCCGGTGCCGACCGGGGCATCGGCTACTGGCTCATGTTGCTGAGCGCGCTCGCGGGCATCGTGGGCTCGGTCTTGCTCACCAACGAACGCAGGGGCGCGGGCACCGGTCCGGGTGCCGGTACCGGCACCATCTGAGCCGACGCCGCTCACAGTGATCGCGACGGTCCCCGTCTCGGCGGGGGCCGTCGTCGTTCTGCCGTTGCGACTGCGCCGAGACCGGACAGCCCCGGAAAAGGGAACGCCATGACCGAACCGCCCCCGCCTCCGGCACCACCGCCCGGACCACCTCCGGCACCACCGCCGGGACCGGCCGGGCCGAGCGGCTTCGCCCGCCTGCTCGAACAGCTCGGTTGGAGAGGCGAACGCCGGGCCGCGCCGTTCCTCAGCCACGCCCTCGGCGCCGGCGGGGGCGCGCTGCTCGCGGTGGGCGTCCTCGTGCTCGGGTTCGATCTCGGCGACGACGACGGCTCGACCATGCCGGGCGCGCTGTTCTGCGCCCTCCTGATCGCGGCCGCCATCGTCTTGTTGTTTCGCATGCCCGGGCCCGTGCGATCCGGTTGTGTGGCCGCGCTGGTGCTCGGCGTCCCCGGGCTGTGGTTCTTCCTCACCACCATCGAGTCGAGCTCCGGCTCCACTACCGCGCTGCAGCTCTTGAGCTTTGCGAGCTTCCTCGGGCTCTTCCTGGTGCCGCCCACGCGGGGACGCGCCATCCTGCTCGGTCTCGCGCTCCTCTTCCTGTGGAGCTTCGTCACCGGTGAGGTCGCCGGAATCAACAAGCTCGCCGAGATCCAGACCGAGTCGAGCTCCGACGTCATCGTGTCCGACGACTTCGACGACGGTGACTTCGAAGAGTTCGACGAAGACGAGGAGACCTTTCCCGAGTCGAATGCGGAGACCGACGCCGGCGTCGTGTCGTTGATCTTCGGCGGCGCGTACCTGGCGGCCGCGTGGGTGCTCGACCGGCGACGGCTGGTCGGCCTCGGCACACCCTTCGTCGCGATCGGCATCATCGCCGCGGCCACGGGGGTGATCATCGTGGGGATCGATGCGGGCGCCATCGGTGGTGGTGTCCTCGCGGTGGCAGTCGGAGTCGGCATCGGCTTCGTCGGCGCACGCGGCTTCGACCGACGTGCATCGGTGTGGCTCGGCGCGCTGACCGCAGTCGTCGGTATCACCGTGGTCATCGAGGACATCGTCGACCTCGACGACTCTGCGACCGCATTCGCCATCTTCGCCATCCTCGTCGGCGCCGGGATCGTCGTGGGGGCCGGGTTCCTCAGCCGCTTCCTGGCTGAGCCCGACGACGAAGAGCCCGACCGGCTGGTGCCCGAGCAGGGGGCGCCGGCTCCGTAGGCTGGTTGCGTGGCCCCCGGTGCCGACGATCCCGGCCGTTTCGAACGCGCCGTCGCCGCCATCGACGCTGCCAACGGCGCCGACCCCAACCAGATCATCGTGCGGGGTGCACCGCGGCCCAAGGAGCTCGCCCACGCCGAGCTCGTCACAGAATGGGTGCGTCGACTGCGGCCAGAAGCCTCGGAGGAGCTGCTGCTGGCCGCCCGGGCCCATCACGTCCGGCGCTGGGAGATCCCCCGAGACTCGTATCCCGATGGTCGGTCGGGCTATCTCCGCTGGCGGCGCGCCCTCCACGACCTCCACGCGCGCATCGCCGGCGAGATCCTGGATGCGGAAGGCTACGAACCCGCGGCCGCGGCGCGGGTGCAGGCGATCGTACGCAAGCGCGACCTCGCGCGCGACCCCGACGTCCAGGCGCTCGAGGACGCGCTCTGCCTGGTGTTCCTCGAGACCCAGTTCGACGCGTTGGCCGACCGCCTCGACGCCGAGAAGATGGAAGACGTGGTGCGCAAGACGCTCGTCAAGATGTCGGACGAGGGAAAGCGCCTCGCCCTCGAGCTCGACCTGGGAGACGAGGAGCGGGTGGCGCTGGCTCGCGCGCTCAAGCCGCCAGCAGGCTGATCACCCAGCCGAGGAGCGCCACGGCGACGAGGCCGAGAAAGATCCAGCCCAGCGTCACTCCGGCGATCGCCATGCCCCGCCCCGAGATCGTTCCCCCGGAGTCGCGGATCTGGTCGAGGGCGAGGTGCCCGAGGATGACCGCGACCACCGGCGTGACGACGAAGCAGAACAGGATGCCGGTGACGAGCGAGGCGATCGCGAGGCCACTCGTCTTGGGCGATGCGGGCACCTGGTAAGCCGGCGCGGTCCACGCCGCCGAAGGCGGCGGCGGGGCCGGCGGCGGCGGGCCCGGCGGCGGTTGCGTCATGCCCGCAGGCTACCGAGGGTCTCGGCCATGAGGGCGCCGATCTCGGTGGGATTGCGGGCCACCCGGCAGCCCGCGTCTTCGAGGGCCTCGATCTTGGCCGTGGCGGTGCCCTTGTTGCCCGACACGATCGCGCCCGCGTGCCCCATCTTCTTGCCCGCGGGCGCGGTGACGCCCGCGATGTAAGCAACGACCGGCTTGCTCATCTCGCCCTTGATGAACTCGGCCGCCTCTTCCTCCGCCGATCCGCCGATCTCGCCGATCATGATCACGCCCTCGGTGTCGGGGTCGGCCTCGAAGCGGCTGAGGCAGTCGATGTAGGTCACCCCGGGCACGGGGTCGCCGCCGATACCGATGCAGGTCGTCTGACCGATGCCCTGCTGGGTCATCTCGTGCAGCGCCTGGTAGGTGAGGGTGCCCGACCGGCTGACGATGCCGACGGGGCCGCCGGGGAGTGCGATCTCGCCGGGCGTGATGCCGATGTTGCATTTTCCGGGTGAGATCAACCCCGGACAGTTGGGACCGAGGAGCAGCGTGCCGGGGTGGTTGCGGCGCAGCTCGTTGTAGAAGCGCGCCTCGTCGTGCGCGGGCACGCCCTCGGTGACCACGACAACGAGCTCGATGCCCGCACGAGCTGCCTCCAGCACCGCGCTTTCGACGCCCGGCGCGGGGATGAACACGCACGACACGCTGGCGCCGGTGGCGTCTCGGGCATCGGCGACGGTGGCGAAGATCGGGATTCCCTCGACGTCGGTGCCGGCCTTCTTCGGGTTGGTCCCCGCGACGACCTGGGTTCCGTAGGCGCGGTTGCGCAATCCGTAGAAGCGGCCCTGGCTGCCGGTCAGGCCCTGGTAGACGACCTTCGTGGTCTCGTCGACGAGGATGCTCACGACGCCGACCCGGCGAGCTCGACGGCTTTGCGGGCGGCGTCGAGCATGGTCGGCTGGGGAATCAGCATCTCCGATGCACGCTCGTCCAGGATGATTCTTCCCTCGGCGGCATTGGTGCCGTCGAGGCGCACCACCATCGGTGATTGCAGCTGCACGCGCGTCATCGCCTCGACGACGCCGAGGGCGACCTCGTCGCACTTGGTGATGCCCCCGAAGATGTTGATCAGGATCGCCCGTACCTCGGGGTCGTTGTTGACCACCTCGACGGCGTTCGCGAGCACGTCGGCGCCGGCGCCACCTCCGACGTCGAGGAAGTTGGCCGCGCTGCCGCCGACCTCGTTCACGACGTCGAGGGTCGCCATCGTCATGCCGGCGCCGTTGCAGATGATGCCCACGTTGCCGTCGAGCCCGATGTACTGGAGCCCCTTGGCACGCGCCTCCCGCTCGCGGGCGTCGAGCACCTGGGTGGCCTCGTAGTCGTCCCACTCGGAGTGCCGGAACGCCGCGTTCGAGTCGAGTGAGACCTTGGCGTCGAGCGCGTGCACGCGCCCGTCGTCGGTGAGAACGAGCGGGTTGATCTCGACGAGATCGGCATCGCCGTCGGTGTAGGCGCGGTAGAGCTTGAGCAGGATGTCGACCGCGCCGTCGTGGGCAGCGTCGTTCAGCTTCGCCGACCGCACCCACTCGCGGCAGCGGTCGGTGCTCAACCCGTCGACAGGATCGACGTGGACGCGGGCGATGGCGCCGGGATCTTCCTCGGCCACCTGCTCGATTTCGACGCCCCCGCGCGCCGAGAGCATGCCGAGGTGCAGCTTGGCCGCACGGTCGAGCGTGAACGACGCGTAGTACTCCTCGGCGATGGCACTGGCCTTCTCGATCCAGACCGTGCCGACGGTGTGGCCCTTGATATCCATGCCCAGGATGTCGGATGCGTGCGTACGCGCCTCGGTGGCATCGGCGGCGAGCTTGATGCCGCCCGCCTTGCCCCGACCACCCACCTGCACCTGGGCCTTCACCACGACCGGGTAGCCGATGCGATCGGCCGCGGCGACGGCCTCGTCGACCGTCGTCACCGCTTCCCCCGGCGATACCGGGATGTCGTAGCGCGCGAACAACTGCTTGCCCTGATACTCGAACAGGTCCATCTTTTCTCGCTCACTCGCTCGGCTGCATCAGCGGCCTACGGGGTGGTGGCAGATTGCCGCTCGTTCGCTGGCGAGCGGCCTCCGCTCCCTCCGGTCGCTCCGGCCGCCGCACCCTACTTGGCCTACTCCGCGGGCTCCGATTCCCTGGTGTCGAGCGCCTGCTCGAGCCAGCCCGTGATCTCGGACAGCGGGGCCCCCGGCGTGAACAGCGCCGCGACCCCTGCATCCCGGAGCGCGGTGATGTCGGCGTCCGGGATGATGCCGCCGCCGAACACGAGCACGTCGCCGACCCCCTTCTCACGCAGGAGCGCGACGACCTTCGGGAACAACGTGAGGTGCGCGCCCGACAGGACGGACAGACCGACCGCGTCGGCGTCCTCCTGGAGGGCGGTCTCGGCCACCTGCTCGGGGGTCTGGTGGAGCCCGGTGTAGATCACCTCGAAGCCCGAGTCGCGAAGGGCGCGGGCGATGACCTTGGCGCCGCGGTCGTGGCCGTCGAGGCCGGGTTTGGCGATGACGACGCGGTAGCGGCGTTCCATGATCCACCCCCGTTCGGGTCGCTCACCATACCCAGCTTCCTCGCCCGACTGGACCCGAGCCGGCCGGGCCGCCTTCACTACCGGCATGCCACCCGCGCGCGACGACCTCCGCCTCCTCGTGGTCGCGGGCGCGGCGGTGTTACTGGCGGGTGTGGCGGTCGCGGTGCTGCTGTTCGTCTCGACCGACCGTGGCGGCAGCCCTCCGAGGGATCCCGGGCCCGTGAAGTTCGGGCTGGAGTCGAGTATCCGCGATCAACTCGAAGAGGGGCCGTTCTTCGTGCCCGATCAGTTCGGGGGGAATCGCAGCTTCTGGATCGCGGAAGAGGACGGCGAGATCGTCGCCATCGCCACCCACCAGCGAGGCCTGCCGGGGTGCAGCGTGAAGTGGAAGGCACAGCTCGACCGGTTCGAGTGTGGCGACAACCGCTTTCGCAGCGACGAGCTCGAGCGGTTCGAGACCACCATTCCCGAGACCGGTGACGAGGAGGGCGTCGTGACGATCGACGTCCGCCGCCGCCTCCCCGCGACCGCCCCGACGGCGGGCTAGCGAATGGCGATCGCCGGCTCGATCGTCATCTCGGAACGCAGCGAGTTCGCGATGAAGCACTCGCGATGGGCGACCTCGACGAGGTGCTCGACACGATCGCGCGGCGCGCCGGCGGCGACCACGATCCGGGGCCGGAGAGTGATGCGCGTGATGCGGGCCGGGCGGTCGTCCATGTCCATCTCGGCCTCGGCGTCGTCGTCGTACTCGAGCACGTCGATGCGGGCGCGGGCGGCAGCGGCGAGGAACGACAGCAGTTGGCACGAGGCCGCCGCCACCAGCAGCAGCTGCTCGGGATTGAGACGCTCGGGATCTCCCCGGAAGGCGGGATCGGACGTGAGCGCGAGCTCCGTGGCGGCGGGCGGGGCGGTGCTCGTGTGCGCGCGCCCGTAGCGGTCGTACCCGACGGCGGTCGAGCCCCGCCACGAACACCGCGCACGGTAATGGTGGACACGATCAGACGTCACCGCTCCTCCAACGAGAACTCCTCCACGTCGGGATGCGTGGCGAGGGGAGCGAGGCGGGTGTCGAGGCGCACCGTGGGCTCGGACTTGAGTCCGACCGTGACATCGGTGTTGCCCTCGGTGGTGTCGATTCGCATGCTGCGCACGCTGACGTCGGCAAGCTCGTTGACGGCGGTGACAAGTCCACTCGGATCGGCCCCCGGCCGCAGCCGGAACGTCACCAGCTCCGACTGGCGGGCGAACCGGTCACGAATCCAGCTCCGCAGATAGCGGAAGCCCACGAGGGCAGCCAACGTCGCGAGCGTGGCCGCGATCGCGGCCCAGTAGTAGCCGACGCCGACCGCGAGTCCGATGGCGGCGGTGACCCACATCGACGCCGCGGTCGTGAGGCCGCGTACGGTCGCGCCGTATTTCAGGATCGCGCCGCCGCCCAGGAAGCCGATCCCCACGACGACATTCGACGCCACCCTGGTGACGTCGACGTTCACGTTGGTGCGAGCGCGCTCGGCCACGAACGGATCGAAGGCGTGCACCGAGATCAACCCGAAGACGGCGGCCCCGAGGCAGACGAGCACGTGGGTGCGGAACCCGGCAGCCTGGGCGTCGATCTCACGGTCGACGCCGATGACCGCGCCCAGGGCCACCGCGAGAACCACCCGGAGGACCATCTCCCACTCGCTCAGCGCGAGCACGTCCGTCATGTCATGGGCCTCATAGCTTCTGGAGTGGTGCCCACGCGAGCAGCAAGCGCTTCTCGCCGACGTCGCGGAATTGGATCAGGGCCTCGGTGCGCTCACCCTGCCCGATCAGGTCGAGCACCACCCCCTCACCAAAGGTCTCGTGACCGACGTCATCGCCGATCTTGAGGCCGAGATGCTCCGCGCCGCGCCCGCCGGACGCTCCGGCAGTGGGCGCGACGCCGCCGTCTTCGGAGCGTCGCAGCGCCGCCGACACGACCGCCTCGCGATGGGCGCCGATCCCCCGGCCACGCTCGACGCCCAGCGCCTGCACGAGCTCCTCGGGGATCTCGTCGAGGAAGCGGCTCGGGGGGTAGTAGTCGGTGGCCCCGAAGAGCGTACGGCTCCAGGCGTGGCACAGATAAAGGCGCTCCTGGGCCCGGGTGATCCCGACGTAGCAGAGGCGCCGCTCCTCCTCGAGCTCGTCGGGGTCTCCGAGGCTGCGCACATGCGGAAAGACGCCGTCTTCGAGCCCGGTGAGGAACACCACCGGGAATTCGAGCCCCTTCGCCGTGTGCAGCGTCATCAGCGTGACGGTGCTCTGGTCGCCGTCGAGGTCGTCGAGGTCGGTGACCAGGCCGACCGCCTCGAGGAATGCCTGCACCCGACCGAGGCCGGTCGGCACCGAGGCTTCGTCGCCGTCGCCCTCCGCGCCCGCGATGCCGGCCAGCCCGGTGATGTCGCCCCGGGCGAGTGCCTCGTCGAACTCCCGGCACACCCCGACGAGCTCGCGGAGGTTCTCGATGCGCGACTCGGCCTCGAGCGACCGCTCCGCCTCGAGCTCGGCGAGGTAGCCGGTGTCTTCGAGCACGGCCTCGACGGTCGCGGCGACGCCGGTCTCGGTCGCGCCTTCGACCTCTTCCATGATCTCGAGCAGGTCGTGGATGCCGCCGAGCGCCTTGCCACCGACGCCGGCGGCGGCCGCCTGCCGCAGCGCCGCCCGGAACGTGAGCCCAGACGATTGGGCGTGGGCGGTGACCTTGGCAACCGACGTGTCGCCGACGCCGCGTTTGGGCGTGTTGACGATGCGCCTCCAGCTGACCTCGTCGTCGGGGTTCACGAGGCTGCGGAGGTAGGCCAACGCGTCCTTGACCTCCCGCCGGTCGTAGAACTTCACGCCACCCACGACGCGGTACGGGATACCGGCGCGTACCAGCGCCTCCTCGATCACGCGGCTCTGGGCGTTGGTGCGGTAGAAGACCGCGAGGTCGGAGAAGCGGCAGCCCTCGGTGTCGGTGAGACGCGCGATCTCGTGGGCCAAGAACGCCGCCTCGTCGCGCTCGTCCTCCGCCTGGTAGCGGGTGATGAGCTCGCCGCCGACCTGCTCGGTCCAGAGGTGCTTGGGCTTGCGGGCGGCGTTGTTGGCGATGACGGCGTTCGCGGCGTCGAGGATCCGCTGGGTCGAGCGGTAGTTCTGCTCGAGCACCACGACCGTCGCCTCGGGGAACACCTCCTCGAAGCGCACGAGGTTGCGGTAGTCGGCCCCGCGGAAGCGGTACACACTCTGGTCTTGATCGCCGACAACGGTGACGTTGCGGTGCTCCTCGGACAGCAGGCGCACCAGCTCCCACTGGGCGGCATTCGTGTCCTGGAACTCGTCGACGAGCACGTGGTGGAACCGGCCCCGCCAGTGCGCCAGCGAGTCGGCGTGCTCGCGAAACAGCCGCACGCTCAAGAGGAGCAGATCGTCGAAGTCGGTGGCCGACGCCTCGAGCAGGCGGCGCTGATACTCGCGGTACACGTCGGCGAGGCGACGCTCGGGAAGCGTCATGGCGTCGGCTTGGGCCTGCTCGACGGTGACGAGCTCGTTCTTCATCGCCGAGATCGCGGAGTGGAGGCGGCGGGGTGGGAACCGCTTGGGATCGAGATCGAGGTCGCGGCGCACGTAGTCGACGAGACGCACCGAGTCGGACTGGTCGTAGATCGAGAACGACGACCGGTAGCCGAGCTTCGGCGCCTCCCGGCGCAGGATGCGAGCGCACGCCGAGTGGAAGGTCGACACCCACATGCGTCGAGCCACCGGGCCGACGAGCCCGGCAACCCGCTCCTTCATCTCGCCCGCCGCCTTGTTCGTGAACGTGATCGCGAGCAGCCCGAACGGCGAGACCTCGCGCTCGGCGATGAGGTACGCGATGCGGTGTGTGAGCACGCGGGTCTTGCCCGAGCCCGCACCGGCGATCACGAGCAGCGGACCGTCGGGCGCGGCCGCGGCCTCGCGCTGCACGGGATTCAGCCCGGCGAGAAGACCGGCATCGGGAGAACGAGGCATGCCCCGCCAGCGTACCGACGCGTTGCCCCGAACCCGACCTCCGCGTCGCTCAGGCTTCGGAGTTGCCCTCGCGTGAGGTCTCGAGACGCAGCTCGTTCGTGCCGAGCTCGGTGGTCTGGTCGGGACCGGTGGGTGCGGGCGGCTTCGCGTCGGCCCGCCATGCCCGCAGCAGCCGCGTACGGTCTTCGTTGAGCGCGACCGTGAACGCGCCGGTCTCGGCGTCGATGTCGAGCGCGAAGTACGGCTCCCAGTCGCTCTCGAGCGACGGGGAGGACGGGTCGGCGCCCTTCGGTAGCCGGCGGAATCGCATCCGCTCGGTGTCGAAGATCCAGGTGCTGTGGGTGGAGTCGATCCGTTCCATCACCGGTCCGGTCGTCGCCCGCGTGCGCCCCACCGAAGGGAGACCACGCAGAGGGTGGAATCGGGCCGAAGGGTAGCGCCGATTTGGCGCAGCATCCCCCGCTGGGGGCCGCTCAAACCTGATGTTCCGTCAGGACTCCAGCAGGAGGGTGACGGGGCCGTCATTGACCAGCTCGAGGCGCATGTGGGCGCCGAAACGGCCGGTCCCCACCTCGGCGCCCAGGTCGTGCAGGGTGGCGGTGAAGAAGTCGACGAGGGTGACCGCCCGAGCAGGCGGTGCCGCCGCCGCCCACGACGGCCGCCGGCCCCGGCGGGTGTCGCCGTAGAGCGTGAACTGCGAGACCACGAGCACCCGGCCGCCGACCTCCGAGACGGCCAGGTTCATCACGCCGGCGGCGTCGTCGAAGACGCGGAGGCGCCAGACCTTCTCGGCCAGGCGACCGGCGGACGTGGGGCTGTCGTCGTGCGTCACGCCCACGAGCACGCACAGGCCGGAGCCGATCTCCCCCACGACGTCATCGTCGATGACGACACGGGCTTCGGTGACCCGCTGGACGAGTGCCCGCACGGGAGGACCCTAGGCTGGCGAGTTCACCTCTCGGGAGGATGGATCGCATGGCCAAGCAGAAGTCGGTGGCTGAGGCGAAGAAGCGGCTCGACGACGAGTACGGGCAGTTCCGTCGGCACCTCGACAGCATCCACGACGCCTTCGACCAGGTCGTCTCCGCCAACGAGGAGGACGACATCTACGAGCGGGTGAAGAAGCTCGAGAAGGTCGTGAAGGAGGTGCGCGACGGAGGCGTCGTCGGATCGGGCCTCAACGGCCATCGGCGGGCGCTCGAGGAGTACAAGGAAGCGCTGGCGGCAGAGAAGACGGGCTCCGGCTGACGGCGATGCCATGATCGACCCCAAGCTCAAGCGCGCGCTGGGACAGATGATCCGAGGCGTGCAGGTGGTCGCGGCCGAGCACGACGGGCTGGTGCGGGCGTACTGCTCGCACTGGATCAGCCAGGTGAGCTTCGAGGAGCCGATCGTGATGGCGTCGGTGTCGCCGAAGCACGACACCCATCCGGTGATGGCGGCAGCGGGAGTGTTCTCGGTCTCGATCCTCGCCGGCGACCAGATCGATGCCGGGCAGTACTTCTCGTACCCGGGGCGCCGCTTCCGCCACATCGCCACCGAGCACCTCGACATGGTCGACGGGCTGCCGGTCGTACCCGACTGCATCGCGTGGCTCCGGTGCGAGACCTTCGAGCGCAAGGAGATGTTCGACCACGAGCTCTTCTTCGC
>JBOGFJ010000233.1:0-21076 GCA_050743385.1 Acidimicrobiia bacterium | reverse complement strand
CGGCCGCGCCCCATGCGAGCGCGGCCACGAGGCCGCGCCCGTCGTGGAACCCGCCGGCACCCAGCACCGGGACGTCGACGGCGTCGACGACCTCGGGAAGGAGCAGCGACGTGGGCACCGTGCCGGTATGGCCCCCGCCTTCGCCGCCCTGGGCGATGAGCGCGTCGACACCCCACTCGGCCACCTTCTCGGCGTGGCGCCGGGCGCCGACGGTCGGCATCGTGACGACCCCTGCGTCCTTCAAGCGCGTGATCAGCTCCTTGCCCGGCGCCTGGGCGAAGCTGGCGACGCGCACGCCCTCTTCGACGATCAACTGGATACGGTCGGCGATGTCGGCCTGGTCGGCCCGCAGGTTCACGCCGAAGGGCTTGTCCGTGCGGTCCTTGACCTCGTGGACGGCCTTCTTGAGCTCGTCGAAGGTCATGGTCGCCGAGGCGAGGATGCCGAGCCCGCCGGCGGCACTCGTCGCCGACGTCAGGCGCGCCCCCGCGACCCACCCCATGCCCGTCTGCACGATCGGGTACTCGACTCCGAACAGCTCGCACGCGCGCGTCCGGAGCACCGCCCTCACGACGGCACCTCGCGCTCGCGCAGGCCCTCGGGGTCGAGAACGTCCCTGATGAGGGCGAGGTCTTCGGCCGTCGGGAGGCGCGACTCGGGGCCGTCGGCGGGCACGACGAGCGCGAAGCCAGTGGCGGCGGCGACGTCGTCGACGGTGACGCCCGGGTGCACGGAGCGCAGCCGCATCACGTGGTCGGGGGTCTCGAAGTCGAACACGCCCAGGTTGCTCACCACCCGCGGGAGGCGATGGAAGCGGGCGGCCCTCGGCCCGAGGTCGGCGGCGCGGTCGTAGCCGATACCGGTGACGACGTCGACGTGCTCGACGAACACCTTGGGTGAGTGGTTGGGCACCCAGTAGCTCGTGGCGTCGTTGATGGTGTTGCCCGGGGCACCCCGGAAGCCGAGGAGCTGCACCTTGGGGGCGTCGAGGGGCCCGATCGAGGCGATGTTCTGGTTCCCGTACCGGTCGACCTGGGTCGCGCCCATCATCACGTGCCGGCGCCCCGACCACGTGACCTCCAGCATCATGCGGAACGGGTTCCAGCCCTCGATCACCTTGGGCGCGTCGCCGACGCCGAGGGGGAGGTCGTTGGCGACGAACAATGCCTCGGCGTCGGTCAGCACCAGGTCGGGCTCGAACGTCGCCCGGGCGAGGCGTCCGCCGATGATCGGGATCGTGCCGATCGGGTTGGCGACGATCTCGCCATCGCCGCGGAACGCCTCCGCGCACGCGACCGCACACACCTCCGCTCGCGTCACGTCGCTCATGCCAGACCGACCTGGGCGAGATAGTCGGCGTGTGTCGGAAGGTCGACGTACTTCGTACGGAACGCGTCCCAGGCCTCGGGTGACTTGGCGCTGGCGGCATACTCACGCTGGAACGCCTCGTCCCGTTCGTAGTCGGGCGCGCACGAGGTGAAGTGGGCGCCGTGGCGCGCCTCCACGATCCCGTCGGTGAGATGCCGCGGCACTCGCAGGCTCTCGATCGGGCCCTCGGCGAGGAACTCCTCGGTCGCGACGATCTTCTCCGCCGACACGAAGCGCTTCTTCGCCGCCCGCAGCATCAGGTCGTCCATGTAGGGGTCGACGCCAAGGAACTGCCCGTTTCCCCGTTCGTCACCGCGGTTGAGGTGCACGATGGCGGCGTCGAGCTCGATCGCAGGAGCGGCCACGAGCTCCTCCCCGTCGTCGTACGGGGACCGGATCGTGCGCATCTCGGGATTGGCGCGGAACAGATCGGAGCCGAGCCCCACCCGCGTCGGCAGGAACGGCACCCGCCACGCCGCCGCCAGCAGCCCGAGGTAGATCGTGCCCTCGTCGTGTTGCACGGTCTCGATCGATCGCGACTCGACGGCGGCGCGGAAGTGGGGCTCGAGCGGGATCGAGTCGAGCGACACGAACGCGAACACGACCCGAGCGACCTTGCCGGTGGCGCACAACAACCCGACGTCGGGGCCGCCGCACGAGACGATCGTGAGGTCGGCGAGATCAGACCGTGCGATGGCCCGTACGACGCTCATCGGCTTGCGGCGCGAGCCCCATCCGCCGATCCCGATCGTCGTCCCGCTCGCGAGCTCGGCGACGATGTCGTCCTCGGTGACACGCTTGTCGGCCATCTACTTCTCGAACTCGGCGTCGCGCTTCTCCACGAACGCGTCACGCGCCTCGTCGGCCACACCCGAGAGGTTGAGCTCGAACGTGAACCCCTGCTCGTAGCGGTAGCTGCGCTTCACGTCGACCGGATCGATGCCGTTGAGCGATTCCTTCGCCGCCCGGATCACGGTCGGGCTCTTCTCGGCGATCTCCCGGGCAATCTCGTATGCGGTGTCACGCAACTCGCCACTCTCGACGACCCGCAGAACCGAGCCGTACTCGTGCAGCTCCGCCGCGGTCGCGACCGCGCTCGTGTACACCATCGCCCGCATCCGGTGCTGCGGGACGAGCCGGGCGAGATGGGTGGCGGCGCCGAGCGCGCCCCGGTCGACCTCGGGCAGCCCGAAGGTCGCGTCCGACGACGCCACGACGATGTCGGCGTTGCCGGCGAGGCCGATACCCCCGCCGAGGCAGTAGCCGTGCACGGCTGCGATCACCGGCGCCGCGCACTCGTACACCGCCGCGAATGCGGCGAAGCAGCCCCGGTTCGCGCCCACCAGGGCCTCGAACCCGTCGGTCGCCTGCATCTCCTTGATGTCGACTCCGGCGTTGAAGCCCTTGCCCTCGGCGCGCAGGACGACCACGCGCACCGCCGGATCGTCGCCCAGTCCGCGCACGGTGGCCGCGAGCTCGAACCAGCCCGCGACGGTCAGGGCGTTGACCGGCGGGTTGTCCATGACGACTTCGGCGATGCCGTCGGCGACGGTGTGCGTGATGGGCAACCGGATCACTTCCTGCGTGGGTGTTTCTGACGGTTCGTCAGATCGCGTTGGTAAGTTACTCCGGTGAGCGATCCACTGGACATGTCGGGCGAGGTCGTGATCGTGACGGGCGGCTGCCGCGGGATCGGGCGCGGCATCGCGATCCGCTTCCTCGAGACCGGCGCCGACGTCGTGATCTGCTGTCGACACGAGCCCGACGAGCTCCCGAGCGCGGGTGGGCGCACCGCGGCGTTCGTGGAAGCAGACGTGCGCGACGCCGACCAGATCGCGCGGGTGGTCGAGTTCACGACTGAGCGGTTCGGACACCTCGACGTGCTCGTCAACAACGCCGGCGGCTCCCCTCCCGCCGACTCCGCCACCGCGTCGCCCAAGTTCTCGGCCGCGGTCATTACCCTGAACCTCGTCGCGCCGCTCGTGTTCGCGCAGCAGGCGAACACGGTCATGCAGGAGCAGCCCGAGGGTGGCGCGATCGTCAACATCGCCAGCGTCAGCGGGGTCCGGCCATCCCCCGGCACCGCCGCCTACGGCGCCGCCAAGGCGGGCGTGATCAACCTCACCCAGACGCTGGCGGTCGAGTGGGCGCCGAAAGTGCGGGTGAACACGGTCACCGCCGGCCTCGTCCGCACCGAGCAGTCGCACCTCTTCTACGGCGACGAGGAGGGCATCGCCGCCGTCGGCGCCACCGTGCCCCTCGGTCGCATGGCCGAACCCGCCGACATCGCCGACGTGTGCCTGTTCCTCGCGTCCCCGCTGGCGCGTTACGTCAGCGGCGAGAGCATCGTCGTGCACGGCGGCGGCGAGCGCCCCGCCTACCTCGACGCGGCCAAGAACCCGCGCAGCTAGCGTCCGGTCAAGGCTTCCGGATCGTGAGGTACAGGAACGGCTGGAAGAACGCGCGCGGCACACTCGGCGCCGCTCCCGCGATCAGCGCCTCGAAACGACCGGGTTGGGACACCCGCCACCCGACTGCACGCAGCGGGTTCCGGCGGCGGCGATCCAGTTGCAGACAGCTCACCACGTCGAGGTCGGATGCGGGCCCGATCGCGAGGTCGAACTCATGGAAGCTCGCACCCCGACCCCGACGCAGGAAGTGCAGCATGGTCTCGTCGCTCTCCTCCTCGTACACGTCGCGAAAGCCGGCGCGCGGGCTGAAGCGGGAATAGCGGAAGGCAAGGTCGTCCGGGAGCCAGTTGAAGTAGGGCAAGTGCGACGTGTGGGAGTCGTCGAGCCAGAGGCGATTCGGAGTCTCCACGATGGTGAGCAGGCCTCCCGGCTCGAGCACCCTCCAAGCCGACGCCAGCGCCGACAACCGCTCGCTGATCGTCATGTGCTCCAACGACGCCCAGAAGACGATCCAGCTCGTGTCGTCGTCGACGGACGTCGCCAGGTCTGCCGCGTTGGCGACGGCGAACTCGGCGTCGAGACCGTGGGCCGCACACCGCAGCCGCGCAATCTCGATTCGATCGGCATCGACGTCGATGCCGAGCACCGTCGCCCCCTGCTCCGCGAGCGCGACGGTGGAAGCGCCCGGTCCGCACCCGATCTCGACGATCGTGCTCGACGACAGCCTTCGGGTTCGGTTCAGCCACGGGATCACGAAGCGACGGTCTCGCTCCAGCCGGCCGGCGGCGTTCCGCTCGATGGTGAGGGCGTCGGCACCCTGCGCCCGGAGGCGGGCGACGATGCGCTCGGGCTCGCCCTCGCGGGCGACGGTGTGCCGAGCGGTGAGCTCGCGCGGCGCCCGCTGCGCGGAGAGGCGGTCGATCAGCCGCTTCCCCCGGAGGAACAGCGGCCCCGTCTTCATGGGGAAGGTCTACCTCTAGCTCGCCGGCGGCGGCGCCTTCGGGAACGGCGGGAGGTCCGTCTGGAGGAGCCAGGCGGCGAACAGGGCATCGAGGTCCTCGCCGCTGACCTCCTCGGCGACGGCGACGAAGTCGTCGGTGGTCACCGACTCGCCGTTGAAGCGCTCGAAGTACGTGCCGAGGATCTCGTCGAACACGGCGTCGCCGACCTCCAGCCGGAGGGCGTAGAGGGTGAGCCCGCCCCGCTCGTACACGGGCGCGGCGAAGAGCCCGTCGGGTCCGGGATCGAGGATCGGACGCGACTGCCCGCCCGGCGACTGCGCCTCGTAGATCTGCTCGGCCGATCTCGCGATCGGAATCCCGTCGGCGTGCTCGGCCCACATCCACTCCGCGTAGGTGGCGAAGCCCTCGTTGAGCCAGATGTCGCGCCAGCGCGCCAGGCTCACCGCGTCGCCGAACCACTGGTGCGCGAGCTCGTGGGCGAGGATGATCTCGTTCCCGACGGTGTCGGGGCCGAACAGCGACAGGGTCTGGGTCTCGAGGGCGACCCCGAGCGGGACGTCGACGACGAGCACGCCGTAGGCGTCGAAGGGGTACGGCCCCCACTTCTCGGAGAAGAACTCCACCATCTCCGCCGTGCTCTCGGTCGCCCGGGCTGCCTCTTCGGCCAGGTCGGCGGCGTAGACGTTGCGGATGGCGACGTCGCCCGCGGTGCCGTCGTCCTCGATCACGAACTCGCCGACGGCCACCTCGGCGAGATAGCTCGCCATCGGCTCGGGTGCGTCCCACACGAACGTGGTCTGGCCGTTCGCAGGCGTCCGCTCGGTGAGGACCCCGTTGGCGGCAGCGACGTAGGGGTCGGGCACGGTGAGCTCGAAGGTGTAGGCCGCCTTGTCGGAGGGGTGGTCGTTGACCGGGTACCAGGTGCGGGCGCCGTCGGGCTCGCTCAGCACGTAGGCACCGTCTTCGGTCGTGACCCAACCGACCTCGATGCCGAGAGAATCGGCGATGGCGGCGTCGGGGACACCCGAGTACGTGACGACGGTCGTGAAGGGCTCGCCCGCGCCGAGGGGCTCCGCAGGGGTGACGACCAACTCGGCGTCGTCGCGTTCGTAGTCGGCCTCGGTACCGTCCACGGTCACCGACGCGACCTCCATCCCGACCAGGTCGAGATGGAACAGCTCCAACGCGTCCATGGCTTCCGCCTCGATGGTGGCCGTGCCGCCGAGGACGTCGGTGCCGGGGTCGTAGTCGAGATCGAGCGTGTAGTGCTCGACGTCGTAACCGGAGTTCCCCAGCGTCGGGAAGTACGGGTCGCCCGCACCGGCGGGCCCGACGTCCCGAGGCGTCGACGGGAGCGGAGCTCCCGCGCCCTTGTCGGCGGGCGGGCGGGCCTGCTCGTCGTCGTCGGTACACGCCGTCGCCACCAGGGTGAGGGCGGCCAGAGCCGCCAGCGCCCGTCGCATCAGGCGGGTACGACGAACGTCATCCGGCCCTGCACCGCGATGCGGCCGTCCTGCTCGGCGCAGACGACCTCGAGGTCGACCATGCGCTCGCCGTCCTCCTCGTACCCGCGCGCCACGCTGCCCGAGCAGCGGAGGACGTCGCCCGGCCACACCTGCGTCTTCCACCGCATCCGTTCCACCCCTCCTCGGGCGCCGGCTTCTCGGGGCCGGCGGCGGTCTCGACCGTCGTCATCCGGCCTCGGCCACGAGCGCGCCCGAGTCGTCGCGGAACTCCGTGGTCATGACCACGAACGTCATCGCTCCCCCCCGGGTTCCCTGCTTCTACTCCCGGATCCTGCCCCGCTCCACCTCGAGGATGAACGGCTCGCCTTCGGCCCCGAGGGCGCGCCTGTCGACCACTACGGGTGCTGGCTGCTCACCGAGACGATCTCGCCCGTCATGTACGAGGAGTAGTCGCTCGCCAGGAACACGATGACGTTGGCGACCTCCCACGGCTCCGCGGCCCGTCCGAACGCCTCGCGTTCAGTCAGCTCCTCGAGCACATCCTCGGTCATGACCTTCGACAGGAACGGGTGCATCGCGAGGCTGGGTGCGACGGCGTTCACCCGAACACCGGCGGGCGCGGCCTCGATCGCCGCGCAGCGGGTCAGCGCCATGACCCCCGCTTTGGCAGCCGCGTAGTGGGCCTGTCCCGCCTGCGCCCGCCAGCCGAGCACCGACGCGTTGTTGACGATCACACCGCTGCGGCGCTCGACCATGTGCCGGAGCGCGGCCCGAGTGCACCGGAACGTGCCGGTGAGAGTGACGTCGAGCACCGCGTGCCACTGATCGTCGGTCATGTCCACGAGCTCGGCGGTGCCACCGAGACCGGCGTTGTTGACCATCACGTCGATGCGCCCGAGCTCGGCGACGCCAGTGTCGATCAAGCGGGTCACGTCGCTCTCCCGGGTGACGTCGCACACGACGGTCGGCGGGCGCTCGCCGGCGGCGTCCTCGAGCTGTTCGGCCATCTCCGCGAGACGGCGCTCGTGATGGTCGCTCACCACTACTTGCGCGCCTTCCTCCAGGCACCGCCGAGCGGTGGCGGAGCCGATGCCGGTGCCGGCAGCGGCGGTCACGAGGACGGTCTTTCCCTCGAGCAATCGGTGACCCGCGGGCGGCGAAGGTGCGCTCATGAGTGCGGCTCTCTCGGCAGTCCGAGGGCGCGCTCGCCGATGATATTGCGCTGCACCTGGTTGGAGCCGCCGTAGATCGTGTCGGCGCGGGTGAAGAGGAAGAGCCGCTGCATCGCGGTGAGCTCGTAGGGAAGGGAGTCACCGATCTCGCCGGCAGGCCCGAGCACGTCGACGGCCAGCTCCCCGAGCTCCCGGTGCCACGTCGCCCAGTACAACTTCGTGATCATCCCTTCACGGGTGAGCTCACCGTCCTGCATCGTGCTCAAGGTACGCAGGGTGTTGAAGCGCATGATCCGCAGCCCGATCCAGGCCCGGGTGAGGCGCTGGCGCATGACGGGATCGTCGGCCGATCCGTTCTTGCGGGCCAGCGCGGTGATCTGGCGCAGCTCGTTCTCGAACGCGAGCTGCTGGCCGAGCGTCGACGCTCCCCGCTCGAACGCGAGCGTGCCCATCGCGACCTTCCAGCCGCCGTTCACCTCACCGACCACGTTGGCGGCGTCGGTGCGGGCGCCGTCGAAGAACACCTCGTTGAACTCCGACGTGCCCGTGACCTGCACGATGGGCCGCACCTCCACGCCGGCCTGGCGCATCGGCACCAGCAGGTACGAGATCCCCCGGTGCTTCGGCGCTTCGGGATCGGTGCGACACAGCACGAAGCACCAATCCGACCAGTGCGCGAGCGAGGTCCACACCTTCTGCCCGGTGATCACCCACTGGTCGCCGTCGAGGACGGCACGCGTGGCGACGTTGGCGAGGTCGGAGCCGGCGTCGGGCTCCGAGTAGCCCTGGCACCACAGCTCCTCTCCCCGCACGATCGGAGGGAGAAAGCGCCGCTGCTGCTCCGGGGTACCGAAGGCAATCAGCGTCGGACCGAGGAGGCCTTCGCCGACGATGCCGACCCGCGCCGGCGCCTTGGCACGCGCGTACTCCTCGTAGAAGATCACCTGCTCATGCAAGGACGCGCCGCGGCCGCCGTGCTCCCTGGGCCAGCCGACACACGTCCATCCCGCTGCACCGAGCGCACGTTCCCACTCGAGGCGCTCGTCGAATGCCTCGTGCTCGTCGCCGGGGCCGCCGCGGCCGCGCAACGACGCGAACTCGCCGGTCAGGTGGTCGGTGAGCCACTGGCGGACCTCGGCCCGAAAGGCCTCGTCCTCGTCGGTGAAGCGCAGGTCCACGGGGCCGTGATCGTACGTCAGCCGGTCACGACGACCACGGAGGGGGGTAGCTTCACGTTCATGCCACACGAGGTGCGGGGCATCATCGCGACGGGCAAGGGCAAGCCGGTCGTGCTCGACACCGTGGTCGTGCCCGACCCAGGCCCGGGCGAGGCGCTGGTCGCGGTGCAGGCGTGCGGCGTGTGCCACACCGATCTGCACTACCGCGAGGGCGGCATCGGCGACGAGTTCCCGTACCTGCTCGGCCACGAGGCCGCGGGCACCGTGGAGGCGGTCGGCCCCGACGTCACGTCGGTCGCGCCGGGCGACTTCGTCGTGCTCAACTGGCGGGCGGTGTGCGGCGAGTGCCGCGCCTGCAAGCGAGGCCGGCCCTGGTACTGCTTCGCGACGCACAACGCGGAGCAGCCGATGACCCTCGCCGACGGCACCACGCTCTCCCCTGCGCTCGGCCTCGGCGCCTTTGCGGAGAAGACGCTCGTCGCCGCGGGGCAGGCGACCAAGGTCGACGCGCGCGCCCGTCCCGAGGCTGCCGGGCTCCTCGGCTGCGGTGTGATGGCCGGTTTCGGTGCGGCGGTCAACACCGGTGACGTACAGCGCGACGACACCGTGGCCGTGTTCGGGTGCGGCGGGGTCGGAGACGCCGCCATCGCCGGCGCCGCCCTCGTCGGCGCCCGCACGATCATCGCTGTCGACCTCGACCCGCGGAAACTCGACTGGGCGCGGGCGTTCGGCGCCACCCATACCGTCGACGCGTCCAAGGAAGACGCCGTCGAGCGTGTGCGCGAGCTCACCGACGGCAACGGCGCCGACGTGTGCATCGAGGCGGTCGGGCGGCCCGAGGTGCTCCGGCAGGCCTTCTACGCCCGCGACCTCGCCGGCACCGTCGTGCAGGTCGGGGTGCCGACGCCCGACATGCCCCTACCCGAAATCCCGATGATCGACTTCTTCGGACGCGGCGGCGCGCTGCGACCGTCGTGGTACGGCGACTGCCTGCCGACACGCGACTTCCCGCTCCTGGTCGACCTCTACCTCCAGGGCCGGTTCGACCTCGACCGCTTCGTCTCCGAGACCATCTCGCTCGACGAGGTGGAGGAGGCGTTTCACCGCATGGAGCGCGGCGAGGTGCTCCGCTCGGTCGTCACGATCTGAGCCGGCAGCGGTGGCACTTCGCATCGAGCTCGTCAAGACCAACGGAGTGTTCTCGATCGACGGCGAAGACTTCGACGTCGAGAACAACATCTGGCTGCTCGGCGACGACGCCGAGGTGCTCGTGGTCGACGCCGCCCACGATGCCGGGCCGATCACGGAGGCGATCGGCGACCGCAGAGTGCGTGCCATCGTCTGCACGCACGGGCACAACGATCACATCAACGCCGCCGAGGCCCTCGCCCGGGCGACGGGGAGTGCGCCCGTGCTGCTCCATCCCGCCGACGAGATGCTCTGGGACGCGGTGTACGCCGACCGGAAACCCGACGTCGCCCTCGCCGACGGCGACGAGCTCGAGGTCGCAGGCATCCGGCTGCGGGTCGTGCACACGCCGGGCCACAGCCCGGGTGGCGTCTGCCTGCTCGGCCCGGAAGGCCATGTCTTCGGCGGGGACACGCTCTTCAAGGGCGGTCCGGGCGCGACCGGGCGCTCGTTCTCCGACTTCCCGACGATCATCGACTCGATCCGCGCCCGGCTCCTCGTGCTCCCGCCCGACACGGTCGTGCACACCGGTCACGGCGAGTCGACCACCATCGGCGACGAGTCTCCGCATGTCGACGAGTGGATCGCCCGCGGCCACTGATCGGAGCGGATTGCATCCCTACCGACTAGTCGGTAGGGTGAATCCATCGCATCTGTCACGATCGAGCAGCCTTCGCCGTCTGCGGCGCCCTCGAGTCCGGCAGGCCGGCCCCGCGACGAGCAGGTCAACCTGCGGTCGTCGATCCCCTTCTTCATCGCCCAGTCGCTCCCGCTGCTGGCGGTCTTCACGGGGGTCACGCTGAAGGCGATCGTCCTCGGCGTGGTCCTCTTCTACGGGCGCATGTTCGCCATCACCGCCGGCTACCACCGCTATTTCGCCCACCGCAGCTACAGGCTCGCCCGCTTCCCCCAGTTCGTCCTCGCCTTCCTCGGAACGACCGCCGCCCAGAAGGGCCCGCTGTGGTGGGCGGGCCACCATCGCACCCACCACAAGTTCACCGACAACCCCGGCGACCCCCACACGCCGAAGCAAGGCGTCTTCTGGAGTCACGTCGGCTGGATCATGTGCGACAAGTACGGGCCCACCGATCAGGACGCGATCAAAGACTTCGTCCGCTACCCCGAGCTGCGGTTCCTCGACCGCCACGACTGGATCGGTCCCTGGTCCCTCGGGATCGCGTCGTACCTGATCGCGGGGTGGAGCGGGCTGATCGTCGGGTTCTTCGGCTCGACCGTGTTGCTCTGGCACACGACGTTCAGCGTGAACTCCTGGGCCCACATCTTCGGCCGGCGCCGCTACGCGACCACCGACACCAGCCGGAACTCCTGGGCGCTCGCGCTGCTCACGTGCGGCGAGGGCTGGCACAACAACCACCATCACTACGCCGCCTCGGCGCGGCAGGGCTTCTTCTGGTGGGAGCTCGACCTGACCTACTACCTGCTCAAGGCGCTCAGTTGGACGGGGATCGTGAAGAAGCTCCGGACCCCGCCGGCACGCGTGCGCTACGCGCACCGCGCCGCCGCCAACTAGGCCGGTCGGAGGCGGGGCAGCACCTTCGTCTCGAACAGCTCGAGGCTCTCCCACGCGAGCTCGGGCGTGATACCGCCCATGAGCGGGTGGAGCAGCAGGGTTCCGGTGTCGCCGAGCTCCTCGGCGAGTGCCACACACTCGTCGGGCGTCACGACGCGGTACACGCCGCTGGCGCGCACACCGTCGGCGTCGGGTGCGTCCACGTGCACAGCCGAGCGCTGGCCGGACGGCTGCCAGGTCATGTAGGTGTGGGCGTCGTAGACGGCGTGCGGCGCGATCCGCGCCCACGCCTCGTCGGGGTCCTCACACACGTGCACGAACCCCAGGTTGCCGGGGAGCGCGCAGAAGCCCTCGGCGAAGCCGACCGTGGCCGCTTCCTCGTCGTACGCCACCTTCAGCGCCGGGTCGCCGACCGCAGGGAAGAACCCGCAACGCAGACGGGCCGCCCGCCGCGCCGCCTTCTCGGTGGAACCACCGATCATGAGCGTCGGGTGCGGCTGCGTCACGGGCCGGGGTGTGACCCGCACCGTACGGCCGCGCCACTCGAAGGGCTCGCCGGTCCACGCCTGCCGCATGACATCGACGTACTCCTCGAGCAACCGCGCCCGCCTCGTGCGATCGACGCCCGCCATGTCGAACTCCTCGGGCCGGTACCCGAGGCCGGCGACGAAGCTGACTCGCCCCCGGCTCACCAGATCGAGCACGACGAGCTCCTCGGCCATCCGCACCGGGTCGTGCAGCGGCACCAGGACCGCGGCGATGTTGATCGGGATGCGCTTCGTTCGACCGGCGACCGCCGCCGCCATCGCCAGCGGCGCCGGCAGATAGCCGTCGTCGACGCCGTGGTGCTCGGACAGGATGACGAAGTCGAGCCCCAGGCGATCGCCCCACTCGGCCTGCTCGAGACAGGCGGCGTACTGGGCCGCGTGCGTCGTCGACGCGAAGTCGGGCACCCGCAGGTCGTACCGCAGGGCGATCATGGCCACGACAGTGCCTCCCCTCTCAGGGTCATGCGGTGCTCAGCAGCGGTCCGACGTCGGCGCCGAACGCGTCCATCTGGTCGCACAGCTCGTCGATGGATCGCGACCACGGCCGGACCTGGAGGTGGCGCACGCCCATGTCGGCGTACTCACGGAGCGACTCGGCGATCTTCTCCGCGTCTCCCGAGATCGTCCCCGGGGGCACCTCGACACCGGGATCGCCGACGTAGAACGCCTCGGTGATCACGCCGAGCTCGGGCTCGGCGTCGGGCCGGACCTGGTCGCGGTGCGCCCGCAGGTACGCGATCTGCTCCGGCATCTGCTTGCGCGGCGTGCCCTGGGGGATCCAACCGTCACCGCGCTCGGCGACGCGGCGCAGCGCGGGCTTGGTCGAGCCGCCGACCCAGATCGGCGGGCGCGGCTGCTGCGCGGGCCGGGGGCGCTGCCCGACATCCCTGACGAACTCGTCCGACCACGCGGCCACGATCTCGTCGATGGCGTCGTCGAGGAGGCGGCCGCGGTCGGCGAAGTCGATGCCGAGCGCGTCGAACTCCCCCTCCACGTGCCCTGCGCCGACACCGAGGATCACCCGCCCACCCGAGAGCGCGTCGAGGGTCGCGAACGTCTTGGCCGTGTCGAGCGGGCGGCGGTAAGGGGCGACGTACACGTTCGTGAGCAGGCGGACGCGCTCGGTCTGGCCGGCGAGGAACCCGAGCGTGGCGACAGGGTTGAACCAGGTGGTCGACATCACCGGCGCCAGGTCGCGCGGGATCGCCACGTGGTCGCAGACGGCCACGTAGAAGAACCCGGCCCGGTCGGCGGTCTGCGCCGCCCGCACGAGGTCGGCGATGCCGGCGTCCTCCTCCCAGGGCGCGGCCACCCGCGTGCTCAGCGCGACCGTCGGCAGCTGGATGCCGTAGACGAGCTGGCCGTCGGGGACGACGCTGACGGTCGGATACGGCATCTCAGCCGGGCCAGACGACGCTCTGGAGCTCCGAGTAGGCGTGGAGCCCGAACGACCCGCCGTCGCGCCCGACGCCGCTGCACTTGGTGCCGCCGAAGGGCGTCTCGTGATTGCGCTGCACGGTGTTGATACCGACGTTGCCCGCTCGGAGGCGCCGGGACACGCGCATACCGCGGCCGGAGTCGGCGGTGAACACGTAGTCGTAGAGGCCGAAGTCGCTGTCGTTGGCGAGCTCGACGGCCTCCTCCTCCTCGTCGAAGGCCTCGACCACCAGCACGGGCCCGAAGATCTCCTCCCTCGACACGCGCATGTCGGCCCGGGCACCCGCCAGGAGCGTCGGCTCCACGTAGAAGCCGGTGTCGAGGTGCTCGGGCCGGCCACCACCTCCCGCCACGATCTCGGCGCCCTCGTCGACGCCGATCTTGATGTAGCCCTCGACCCGTTCGCGGTGCGCTCCGGTGATGAGCGGGCCGACGACGGTGGCGTCGTCGAGGGGGTCGCCCACGGGCAGCATGCCCGCCATCTTGGCCAGCCCCTCCACCACCTCGTCGTAGCGAGAGCGGTGCACGATCGCGCGCGTCGGCGCGGTGCAGATCTGGCCCGAGTGGAAGGCCCACGTCGACCCGATCGACCTCACCGCGGTGCCGACGTCGGCGTCGTCGAAGACGAGGGCGGCGCCCTTCCCGCCGAGCTCGAGCAGGAAGCGCTTCATCGTGCGGCCGCCGGCCTCGGCGATGCGGAGACCGACCGCGGTGCTGCCGGTGAAGCTGACCATGTCGACGTCGGGCGACTCGACCAGCGCCTCCCCGGTCGCGGGCGTGGAGCCTGTCACCACATTGATCACACCGGGCGGGAAGCCGACCTCTTCGAGCATGCGGACGAGCTCGATCACCGCGAGCGGATCTTGCCCCGCCGGGCGCACGACGATGGTGTTGCCCATCGCGAGCGCGGGCCCGATCTTCCCGGCCATGTTCACGATCGGGAAGTTGTAGGGGGTGATGCAGGCGACCACGCCGACGGGCGCGCGCCGGGCGAGCGCGCCCATGAGCCCACCGGGGGCGAGCGGCGTCGCCTGCGTCTCCTGGGGAGGCAGTGGGATGACCGACGGCTCGAGTGCCCCGAGCGCGTAGCGGTCGAAGCGGCTGGCGGCGACCGGCACCTGCATCTGGCGGCCGACCGTGGCGGTGCACCCGGTTTCGGCGATGACGAGGGGGACGAGGTCTTCGAGGCCCGCCCGCAGGCGCTGAGCGGCTGCCGCGAGGAGGTCGTGGCGCTGTTGCGGCGTCGTCTGCGACCACGAGTCGAATGCGTCCCGGGCAGCCCGGGCGGCCGCGGAGGCCTGGTCGGCCGACGCCTCGGGCGCAGCTCCGACGACGGCCTCGGTGGCAGGGTTGACGACGTCGTAGGTGCCGTCGTTCCCTTCGACCCACTCGCCCCCGATGAGCAGCCTGCTGCCGGTGATGGTGGTCATCCCCGCTCCCTCTCGTGCACGTGCTCGCGCCGTCGCCGACGTTAGAACCTGTTCTGTTTTCTGTCCACGGTGAGTGGGGAGACTGCGCCTGGGTATCGTGCGGACAAGGGCCCCCCGAAAGGCTCGCGCGCAGGTACCCTGCGGCCGAGCGTGGGAGCGAGAAGAGATCGTGCGGACGAGCGACCCCGCAAGGGGCGGCCGCAGGTACCCTGCGGCCGAGCGAGGGAGCTAAGAGAGATGGCGGGAGAGTTCACCGCTGACATCGAGCGCATTCGACGCGAAGCGCGGGAGCACATCGAGCAGGGCGCGATCACCGACGCCTACGGCGCCGACCGTGAGCGCGTGATCGACGTGCTCAACACGGTGCTCGCCACCGAGCTGGTGTGCGTGCTGCGCTACAAGCGGCATTACTACATGGCGTCGGGGCTGAACGCGGCGCCGGTGGCGGCGGAGTTCCTCCAGCACGCCAACGACGAGCAGGGGCACGCCGATCAGGTGGCGATGCGCATCACTCAGCTCGACGGCCAGCCCAACTTCAACCCCGAGGGCCTCGCCGGCCGCAGCCACGCCGACTACGTCGAGGGCGAAACGCTCCTCGACATGGTGCGTGAAGACCTCGTGGCCGAGCGGATCGCGATCGGCTCGTACCAGGAGATCGTGCGCTGGCTCGGCGACGACGACCCGACCACCCGGGGCCTGATCGAGTCGATCCTGGCCGTCGAGGAGGAGCACGCCGACGACCTGCTGAACATCCTCCAGGAGCTCGGCTGACCCATCTCGTCGTGCTCGTCGGATCGATGGGCGCCGGGAAGTCGACAGTCGGCCGCGAGCTGGCTGCCCGCCTCGGTTCGACGTTCGCCGACAACGACGAGCAGCTGCTGCGTCAGACGGGCCGAACCGCGGCCGAAGTCGTCGCGACCGACGGCGTGGATGCACTCCATCGCGCCGAGACCGAGGGCGTGCTCGAAGCGCTGGCCCGAGCGCCCAGCGGCGTGCTCGCCGCGGCCGCGAGCGTGGTCGACGACAAGACCGTGCGCGAACGACTGTCCCGAGACGACCTCACGGTTGTCTGGCTTCGCGCACACCCGTCGACCCTGCGACGCCGGGCCATCACGGGTGCACACCGGCCGTTCGTTCACAGCGATCCAAGCCTTCTGACCCGCCTCGACACCGCCCGCCGCCCGCACTACACCGCCGTCGCCGACGTGATCGTCGAGGTCGACGGCCGTTCCGCCACCGAGATCGTCGACGAGATCGCGCCCCGGCTCGCCTCAGAACCGCCCATAGAGTAACATTTCGGACACTCACTCTCAGGGGGGTTCTCGCCATGCGCTCAGTTGTCCGTGTCCTCTGTGTCGCCTCACTCCTGGCGGCAATGCTCGCCGTGCTGGTGCCCGGCGGCTCGGTCGGGGCGGTGCCGCAGTGGGCACCAGCCGACACCGCGGCCATCCACCCGGGCGTGCAGACCGTCACCGCCGGCGGCCAGTGCACCTCGAACTTCGTCTTCCACGACGCGGCCGACAACGTCTACCTGGGCCAGGCGGCGCACTGCTCCAGCACCGGCGGCCAGACCAGCACCGACGGCTGCAACACGGGCTCGCTCCCGCTCGGCACCGAGGTCGACGTGGAGGGCGCGTCGCAGCCGGGCGTGATGGTCTACAACTCGTGGCTCGCCATGCAGGCGACCGGTGAGACGAACCCAGACACGTGTCAGTTCAACGACTTCGCCCTCGTGCGACTGCACCCGAGCGACTTCGCCAAGGTGAATCCGTCGATCCCGCACTGGGGCGGCCCCAACGGCATCAACACGACCGGCACGCCCGCGGGCGAGACGGTGCACTCGTACGGCAACTCGAGCCTTCGTCTCGGCCTCACCCTCCTCAGCCCGAAGACCGGTCTGAGCCTCGGTGACGCGGGCAATGGCTGGAGCCACAACGTGCTCACGGTGACCCCGGGCATCCCCGGCGACTCGGGGAGCGCGTTCCTCGACTCGTCCGGCCGGGCGCTCGGTGTGCTCAGCACACTCCAGGTCGCGCCGCTCGCCGGCTCGAACGGCGTGGGCGACATCAGCCGTGAGCTCGCCTACGTGGCGCCGCACGGCGGGCCCTCGGTCCAGCTCGCGCAGGGCACCGAGGCGTTCAACGGCAACCAGCTGCCGCTGGGTATCTGACGCGACGACGACCCGCCCGGCACCGTCGCCGGGCGGGTCGTGCGCGTCCGACTCCAGCTAGCGTCGGCGGGCGATGGAGTTCGAGACCTACGACCAGCGCGTCGCCGACGGCCTCGTGGCCGCGCACGAGAAGGACGCGGGTCTCCCCGGTTACCTCGGGATCCGGCTCACCGACACCTCTCCCGGCGCCATGCGGGCCGAGGTGTACGTGCGCGACGAGCTGTTGACCCCGATCGGGAACCTGCACGGCGGGGTCTTGGCGGCACTGTGCGACCACGTCCTCGGGACGGTCTGCTACCCGGTCATGGCACGCGGCGCCTGGGCCGCGACGACCGAGTTCAAGCTCAACTACCTCGCACCCGTGAGTGGCGGGACGCTCGCGGCCGATGCCCGGATCGTGTCGATGACGAAGCGCACCGCCGTCGTTCGCATCGAGGTCACGAACGACGGCCGCCCCGTGTGCATGGCGCAGGGCACCGTGCTGCTGATGCCGCCGAAGACGAGCTGACGCGCCGCCAGATTCACGACGAGGGGGAGCCGTGGCACTGTGGCCGGAGGAGTACGAGGGCCTCCGAGACGAGGCCCGCGGGATGGCGAGCTTCGTCCTCGAGCACTACGCCAGCGGCCTGAGCGGTGACGTTCCGACCGATGAGGCCGGCCGCGTGCGGGTCATGCGGGCGGCGCTGGCGGCGCTGGAGAGCGAGTCACCCGCCGGTCACGACGAGGAGATCGCGGGCGTCCCCTGCCGGGTCTTCCGCCCTTCCGGCGCGTCCCGCGGCACCTACGTGCATTTCCACGGGGGCGCGATGATCCTCGGGAGCCCCCGCCTGAACGATCAGGGCAACGCCGAGTGCTGTGAGCGTGTCGGCGTCACCGTGATCTCCGTCGACTACCGCCTCGCACCGGAGCACCCGTTCCCGGCAGGCGCCGACGACTGCCTCGCGGTAGCCCGCGCGGTCCTGGAAGACAACGATGGTCCCGTCATCGTCGGTGGTGAGTCTGCCGGCGGCTACTACGCCGCGCTCTCGTTGCTGCGCATCCGCGACGAGCTCGCCTGGATCGACCGGGTAGCCGGCGCGAACCTCGTGTTCGGGGTGTACGACCTCACGGGCACGCCGAGTGCGCGCGGCGCCCGCCCGACCGATGTGCCGGATCTCCTCGACCCGACCCTGTCGGGGTTCATCAACGACTGCTACATCCCCGGTCGATCAGTCGAGGACGCGTGCGATCCGGCCGTGTCACCGCTCTACGCCGATCTCATCGGGCTGCCGCCCGCGCTGTTCACCGTCGGCACCGCCGATCATCTCCTCGACGACAGCCTCTTCATGGCCGCACGCTGGGAGGCGTACGGCAACGATGCCGAGCTCGCCGTCTATCCCGACTGCATCCACGGTTTCACCGGCTTCCCCATGGCGCTGGCGAAGCGGGCCAACGAACGCATCGTGGCGTTCATGGAGCGCTTCCTGACCTGAAACGTCGGTCAGCGGCGAAGGAGGATGCCCCGGACCAGAGCTGCTTGCCCGGCGTGCTCGAGGTCGTCGCCGACCACGCTCACGAGCCGGACGCCCAACGTGACGGGCGGGTCCCACGATTCGTCGACGATGCGGTCGAGATCGGCATCGGTCAAGCGTTCCACGTACCTCGTGGTCTGCTCCTGAACCTCGTCGTGATACCCGAGGAGGTCCCGTCCGTCCGCCCGCACGGCGGCGACGTCGTGGGTGCGGTGGCCGTAGCCCGTCTCCGACGGGCCGAACGGAAGGGCGAAGCGCGACTCCCATCCGCCCGCCGTCCAGACCTGCTCTCGGCGGGCGACGTCGGCGACGTGGTCGTCCTGTATTCGCGTGAGGTGCCAGATCAGCCAGGCGATGGAGTTGGCATCACCGTCGAGTCGCGCCGAGAGCTGGTCGGGCGTCAGACCGCGGACGGCGGCGTGGACGGCGTGGCGAACGCGGCCGAAGGCGTCGACGAGCAGTTCGGCACTGGTCATAGGTCGCTCCCTTCGGGAAGTCGAGCGGGCTGGCCTTCGAGCGCCGGGAGCGTAGCGACCGCGGCGCAACCAGCCGTGGTGGCGACGATCGACGGTCTGAGCGGCGACGACGTCGAGCGCAACGAGCTCTGCATCGATTGCACGGTTCGGGCCACTAGCGTCTCGGTTGAGGAGCGGCACGAGCGGCGACGAATCACGCGACGGGGTCTCGTTGACCAACCTCGACCAGCCGCTGTTCGACGGCGCGGACGCGACCAAGCGGGACCTGGTGGACTACCTCGACGGCGTTCGCGACCGGATCATCCCCGAGCTGGAAGACAGGCCGTTGTCGGTGATCCGGGTCCACCGCGGTCAAGAGGCCTTCATGCAGAAGAACGTCCCGAAGTACACGCCCTCGTGGGTGCGCACGGTGCGGTTCTGGGCGGAGACCTCGAAGCGAAACGTGACCTACGCGCTGTGCAACGACCGCCGCACGCTGCTCTGGTTCGCCAATCAGCGTGCCGTGGAGTACCACCCGACATTGGTGCGGGCTGACCGTCCTGACCGCGTCAGCCACCTTGTGCTCGACCTCGACCCGCCTGACGCCGACGCCTTCTCGATGGCCGTCCGGGCGGCCCAGCTGGTCCGCCATGCCCTCGCCGACGTCGGACTGGAAGGTGCGGTCAAGACCAGTGGGGCCAAGGGTGTGCACGTGTTCGTCCCGATCGACGACCGGGCGCCGCCGGAGGACGCGGCCGCCGCGACCCGGGCCATCGCGGCCCGGGCCGAGCGTCTCGATCCCGAGATTGCCACGACCGCGTTCATGAAGGAGGACCGTGGCGGGAAGGTGTTCGTCGACTCGACACGGGTCGGCGGGGCCACCGTGGTTGCGGCCTACAGCCCGCGAGTCCGACCCGGCGCGCCCGTGTCGTTCCCGGTCGACTGGGACGATCTCGACGACATCGCGCCGGCCGACTTCACCCTGCACACGGCGCTGGGACACCTTGGCGACCGCGACCCGTGGGCGGCTCAGATGCCCGGTCCGCAGCAGGTGAGCGCAGATCTCATCGAGGAGGGCCGCGCCATCCCGGTCGCTCGGGTGCAGGCCATGCACGAAGGCAAGCGCCGAGCCCGCACCCGGCGCGGCTAGCGCATCAGGTGCCCTACCTGGTCAGCACCTCACGAACGTGGAGCGCGACGTCGACCTTCTCGGGAAGAGCCTCGAGGAGCCTGGGAACGACGCGTCGGGCGGTGTCGGCTTCGGCGGGGTCTGCGTCTCGGAGACCGATCGCGCGCTCGACGTTGAACGCGATCCAGTCCAGGCCAGACATCATGCTCTGACCGAGATCGGCGGGCTCGATGTCGACCTGGGTACTGCGCGCCGCGCGGTAGGCGGCTACCACTTCGCGGGGGGTGTTGGCTCGTTTCCAGGCTCCGAGTGACAGTGCAGCGTCTGCGAGCTCGCGGCGCGGTACGAGCGGCACCGCCACGTCCCAGTCACAGAGCACCGGTCCCGTTGGACTGAGGACGAGGTTCTTCCGGTCGACGTCGCCGTGGGTCATCACCTCCTCGTCGGGGCGGTGCCCGCCGGCGCGGGCGAGCGCCGCGATGACCCTGACCGCGTCCTCCACGTCCGCGAGTCGACGTGCCCAGGACGCCTTCGCCCGGGTGGCAGCCGCCGTCAACCCCGACCAGCGGTCTGCCGTATCGGTGTTCGGCTTCGGGAAGAGGCTGCGATCCGAGGGCCTGATCGCGAGCTCGTGCAGCGTGGCGAGGGTTCGGCCCGCCCATCGGGCCACATCGTCGGCGACCGGACCCGGGTCGGGCGGTTGCCCGTCGACCCACCGATGTACGCGAACCGGCGCGCGAGGTCCATCACCCTCGCGTTCCACCAGGCCAGGCAGTGATCGTTCTCCGGATTCACCATCGGCTCGGGTGCGTCGACGCCGGCAGCCAGCGCCGCGACCTCGAAGGCCCACGCGGCATCCAGCCACTCCAGCCATCTCGGGTTGCCCCACGGGTTGCGCAACTCCTTGACCGCGAACACCTCGGTCCCGACGGCGAGGCGAAACAGTCGGTTCGACCATGCCCCCTCCACGGGAAGCAGCTCCCCCGGATGCTCTCCGAGTCCGAACGCGGCCACGATCGCATGTGTCGCCGGCCACCCATCAGCGCGAACTGCGCTCCGCTCCTCCCCGGACACGCTCCTACCGTGGCACGGCACAGGAAGCTGACACCATGTCTCCGTG
>JBOGFJ010000232.1:0-20714 GCA_050743385.1 Acidimicrobiia bacterium | reverse complement strand
CGCCAGCAGGCACCGTTCCCGCGGACCGTGGGCGAGCCGGTGGTTGCTCCTACCGGTGCACCCCGGTTGGGCGAACACACCCGTGCCGTACTCGGCGATATCGGCGTGGGCGACGACGAGCTCGACGACCTCACCGAGAAGGGCGTCATCTGATGGGCGGGAAGAAGGTGCCCGTCCGCGAGGGCGTGTTCACACCGGATCACCTGCTCGGCGCGCGCTGCACCGCGTGCGAGCGCCACCACTTCCCCGCCTCGCCGCGCTGTCCGTACTGCGGGTCCGACGCCGTGGCGGCGGCGCAGCTCTCCGGCCGCGGGACCCTCTGGGCCTGGACCGCGATCACCGCGCCGCCACCGGGCTACCGGGGCACGGTGCCGTACGGGTTCGGCATCGTCGAGCTGCCCGAAGGGATGCGCGTGGTCACGCGCCTCACTGAGGCCGACCCGGCGCAGCTCACGTTCGGGCTGCCGATGCACCTCGTCGTCGACGAGCTCCACACCGACGACGACGGGAACGCCGTGGTGTCCTACGCGTTCGCGCCATCCACATGAACAACCGGAGCGTCGTGATCGCCGGCACCGGCATCCATCCGTTCGGGCGGTTCGAGGGAACGAGCGTGACCGAGCTCGGCGTCGTGGCCGTGAGCGAAGCCCTCACCGCCGCCGGCAATCCGAGCGTCCAGGCCGCGTTCTGCGGCACCGCGTACGCGGGCGTCGCCGCCGGGCACAAGGTGCTCGGCGCCCTCGGCCTCACCGGCCCGCCCATCGTCGACGTCGAAGCGGGCTGCGCCAGCGGCGGCGCGGCACTGATGCTCGCGGCCGGCGCCATCCGCGCCGGCCAGTACGACTGCGTGCTCGTGCTCGGGATCGAGAAGATGCCCAAGGGCATCATCCGTTCCTCGTTCTTCGAGCCCTGGCGCGAGGAAGCCGGTCTGGCGTCGACGCCGGCCTACTTCGCGTTGCGCGCCCAGCGCCTGATGCGCGAGTCAGGTGTCACCAAGGACCATCTCGCCGCCGTCGTGGTGAAGAACCGCCGGCACGGTGTACACAACGCCGACGCGATGTTCCGCAAGGAGGTGACGGCCGAGGAGGTGCTGGCCTCGCGGGTGGTGTGCGAACCGCTGCATCTCTGGATGCTGTGCTCGCCCAACGAGGGTGCCGCGGCCGTGGTGCTCCGAGCGGCGACCGGTCGCACGCCCGACGGCGTCACGCTGGCGGCAGCCGCGTTGCGCTCGCACCTGCCGGGTTCGGTGCTCAACGAGGGCACACCGCTCGCCGGCCTCGCCGACGACGACGACATCCCCGCCCCGACCACGCTTGCCGCCCGCGCCGCGTACGAGGAGGCGGGTCTCGGCCCCGACGACGTCGACGTGGTCGAGTGCCAAGACACGGATGCCGCCCGCGAGCTCCTCAGCTACGAGGAGCTCGGGCTCGTCGCGCCGGGTGACGCCGGAAAGTGGATCGCCGAGGGCGCCACCGCGCTCGGCGGCCGGCTCCCGGTGAACCCCAGCGGCGGCCTCCTCTCCAAGGGCGAGCCGCTGGGGGCGTCGGCGCTGGGGCAGGTGGTGGAGCTGACGGCCCAGCTCCGGGGCGAGGCCAGGCCCCGCCAGGTCGACGGCGCCCGGGTGGCACTGGGCCACACCGTCGGCCGGGGCGCCAACGCGTCCGTGGTTCTCCTTCGCCGTTAGCCGCCGACGCGGTCGTTGTAGTCCTCGATCTCGGCGTCGGACTGCTCCTTGGCGTCGCGCAACGCCGCCTTCGGCTTCTTGCCGTCGTTGAGCATCGCGGTCTCCTGCTCCTCGATCACCGCCCGTACCGCCTGGAACGCGCCGATGACCGGCCCCGCCGTCTTGAGGTTGTTCTTTCCGTCGAGCAGCTGGTCGTACGCGACCTGGAAGCCGGGGAGCTCCGCCCACCGCTGCTGCACGACCGGGAGCTCGACCGCCGATTCACGGGTCGGGACGTAGCCCGTGCCGGCAGCCCACGCCGCCACCTGCTCGGGCTCGTTGAGGAACTTGGCGTACTCCCAGGCCGCCGCCTGCTTCGCCGGCGACGACTGGTTGACGATGTAGAGCGCGCCGCCTCCGACGCTGACGCCACCCTTGGTCGACCCCGGCAGGGGGCCGACACCCAGATCCACATGCGCGTAGTCGCCCGCGCCCAGCACCTGGGCGATCTCCCCCAGGGCCGCGGTCGTGTCGATCGTCATGGCCGCCTCGCGGTTTCCGATCGCGAGATAGTTGTTGAGCTCCCCCTGACCGGTCCGCGGGTTCGTCACCGCCAGGCCATCCGACACCATGCCGGCCATCCAGGTGAAGGCGTCCTGACCGGTCTTGGTGTCGAAGCGCACTCCGGTGGCGCGCGCGTCGCGCCCGTTGCCGTTGTCGACGTAGAGCAAGTTGTCTTTGGCGAGCAGCTGCTCGAAGTGCCACGCGTCGATCTTGAGCGCGAAGCCATAGGGGTAGCCGAGGTTGGCCTTGATCTGCTCCGCGTGCTCGCGTACCTCGTCGAGCGTGGCGGGGGGCTGCTCGGGGTCGAGGCCCGCCTGCTGGAACGCGGCCTTGTCGTAGTAGAGGACGGGGTTCGAGACGTTGAACGGCATCGCCCACTGGGTGTCCTCGACGGTGTAGTAGTCGATGACCCGCGGCAGGAAGTCGGACGTGTCGTAGTCGTCGGCGTCGATGCACGCCTGCGCGGGCAGGATCGCCTGCGAGTCGATCGATTGCTGGAGCGCGTTCTCGCTGAACTGGACGACGTCGGGCAGCTGCCCGGTCGCCAGCCCGGCGCGGAACTTCTCGAGCGTGTCGTCGTACTCGATCTGGTTCACCAGACTCACCCGCACCGCTTCCTGCGAGCTGTTGAACTGATCGGTGAGCGCGACCAGCGTCTCCTCGAGGTTGCGGCGCATCGAGTGCCAGAAGACGATCTCGACCGGCTCGTCAGCCCGGTCGAGCGCGTTGAGCGGGCACTCCGCCTCACCGCGCGACGGTGCGGCGCCGGCCGTCACCGCGCCCGCCGTCAGGGCCAGCGCGGCGGCGAGAGCGCCGACGAATCCGCCACTGCGAGCCGGGGTCGTGATCACCGGTCGTCAGCCGCCGACGCGTTCGTTGTAGCTCTCGATGACCTCGTCCGACTCCTGCTTGGCGTCGTTCAGCGCCTGCTTGGGGCTCTTGTCGCCCGAGAGCAGCTCGGTCTCCTGGTTGTCGATGACCTCGCGCACGCCGAGGTAGTCGCCGATCACCGGCCCGGCGGTGGCGAGGGTGTTCTTGCCGGCGAGCAGCTGGTCGTAGCCGACGCGGAACTCGGGGAAGTCGGTCCAGCGCTGCACGATGGCGGGCTGATCGACGGCCGATTCGCGCGTCGGCACGTAACCGGTGTCGGCCGACCACTGCGCGACCTGTTCGGGCTCGTTCAGGAACTTGGCGTACGCCCAGGCGGCAGCCTGCTTCGCCGGCGACGACTGGTTCACGATGTAGAGCGAGGCGCCCCCGACGAGGGTGCCGCCCTTGCTCTGGCCCGGCATCGGGGCGACCCCGAGGTCGACGTGGGCGTAGTCGCCGGCGCCGAGCACCTGCGAGATCTCCCCGAGGGCTGCGGTCGTGTCGATCGTCATGGCCGCCTCGCGGTTGCCGATGGCGAGGAAGTTGTTGATCTGGTTCGGGCCCGTGCGCGGGTTGGTCACGGCCAGGCCGTCGTCGACCAGGTCCGACATCCACGTGAATGCCTGGCGCCCGGCCTTCTTGTCGAAGTTCACCTCGGTCGCGCGCTCCCTGCGGCCGTTGCCGTTGTTGACGTAGGGGACGTTCGCCTTGCCGAGGAGCTGCTCGAAGAAGAAGGCGTCGATCTTGAGTGCGAAGCCGTAGGGATAGCCGGCATTGGCCTTGATCTGCTCCGAATACTCGCGCACTTCGTCGAGCGTCTCCGGCGGATCGTCCGGGTCGAGACCGGCGGCGCGGAAGACGTTCTTGTCGTAGTAGAAGATCGGCTGTGACACGTTGAACGGCATCGACCACAGCTTGCCTTCGACGGTGTAGTAGTCGGTCACGCGGGGGACGAAGTCGGAGAGGTCGTAGTCGTCGGCGTCGACGCACGCTTGCGCCGGCAGCACTGCCTGCGAGTCGATCACCTGCTGGAGCGCGGTCTCGGCCAGCTGGATGATGTCGGGAAGGTCGCCGGTTCCCAGCGCCGCCCGGAACTTCTCGAGGTTGTCCTCGTACGACGTCTGGTTGACCAGCGATACCCGCACGTCGCTCTGCGAGCTGTTGAACTGATCGGTGAGCCTCACCAGCGATTCCTCGTTGGCGCGCGTCATGGTGTGCCAGAACGTGATCTCCACCGGTTTGTCGGCGCGCTCGAGCGCGTTCAGCGGGCACCGGGCCTTGCCCCGAGCAGGCGCGGCGCCGGCCCCGGCGACCGAGGTGGCGCTCAGGGCCAGCGCGGCAGCCACACCGGCGACGAGGAGCCGAGCCGAGGAGCGTTTCATGTGGTCACCCTTTCACGGCGCCGGCGGTCAGGCCGCGCACGAGCTGCTTCTGGAAGAAGATGAGCAGGATCAGGAGAGGCACCGCGGCGATGATGACACCCGCGAACGTCACGTTGATGTCGTTGAGCTGCGTGCCCCGCAGCTGCTTGAGGCCGATCTGGACCGTCCGGTACTGATCGTCCTCGGTCACGAGCAATGGCCAGAGATACTGGTTCCAGGCCGCCAGGAACGCGAACACCGACAGGGCGGCGATGGCCGGCCGCGCGAGGGGCACGGCCACGCGCACCATGAACCGCAGATGGCCGTAGCCGTCCATGGCCGCGGCGTCCTGCAGGTCACGCGGCACCTGCAGGAACGCCTGGCGCAACAGGAACGCGCCGAAGCCCGTGGCCAGGAACGGGACCGCCAGCCCCTGGTACGTGTTGAGCCAGCCGAGCGAGTCGACCGTCTGGAGGTTGGTGATGATGGTGACCTCGAACGGCACCATGAGCGTCGAGAGGAAGACCACGAAGAGCGTGCGCTTGAGCGGGAACTGGAGGAACGCGAATGCGTATCCGGCCAACACCGCGGTGACGATCTGGCCGACGGTGATGATGATCGTGACGATGAAGCTGTTGCGCAGATACGTCGCCATGTGTCCCGCCGACCAGGCTTCGCTGTAGCTGTCCCACTGCGGGTCGGTCGGAACGATGGTCGGCGGCCGCGCCGCGATCTGCTCGGGTCGCAGCAGCGAGTTCACCACCGTGATGTAGATCGGGAAGAGCACGACCGCGGCCAGCAGCGTGAGCAGCACGTAGCGCCCGACGAGACGGGCGTTTCCGAGCAGGAGCGCCAGCAACAGGCCCGCGGTGAGAGCGGCGACCACGAGGCCGGCGATCGGCTCTGCGATCGTGACGAGGAGGACCATCACAAGCACGAGCACACCCAGCTCGACGAACCCGAGCGTGATGCCCACGCGGGCGATCTCGTCGCCGCTCTCGGCTCCGTTCGACATCCGGATCTGGCCGCGCGCGCTGTAGCCGAAGGCGAGCGCGAGGCTCCACCCGAGGAGCACCACCACCCCGCCGAGCGGGGGGTTCGCGAACCACAGCGGGAGCCCGACCGCGGGGCCGACCGCGCCGGCGACCACGGCAGCAACCGCGAGGCGGTTCGTCCGTGGAGACCGTTGCAGCGCGACCGCGTCAGCGCCCATAGAACACCCGCCGCTCGAGGATCCGCATCTGGATCAGGGTCAGCACCAACGTGATCGCGAACAGGGCGATGGCGAGCACAGCGGCGGTGCCCGGGTTGTTGCGCTCGCGGAGCTCGGTGTACACGAAGTAGGTGAGCACGTTGGTCTTGTCGACGGGCCCACCCTCGGTCAGCAGGTCGATCTGACCGAAGCTCTGGAAGGCGAAGATCGACCCGACGATCGCGGCGAAGAACAGCGTGGGCGAGAGCAGGGGCAGCGTCACGTTCCGGAACCGCGACCACGCGCCGGCGCCGTCGACCTCGGCCGCCTCGAGGAGCTCGTCGGGGATCGACTGCAGCCCCGACGACATGAGGATGAACGAGAGGCCGAGGTTCTGCCAGATCGTCGTCACCGCGACGGCGCTCAACGCCCACGTCGGGTTCTCGAGGATCGGTGGCCTCGGATCGAGGCCGAGCCACGGCAGCAATCCGACCTGCGGGTTCATGAGCGTCCCGAAGATCACGGCGGCGACCGCGACCGACGTCGCCACGCTCGACGAGAAGATCGTCCGGTAGACGGTGATGCCCTGCAGCCGCTGGTGCGCCAGCACCGCGAGCGCGAGCCCGAGGGCGATGCCGGCCGGCACGGTGAGCAGCGCGAAGAGGAACGTGATCCTCACGCTGTTGTAGAAGTCGCTCGACGTCAGGACGTCGGTGTACTGCTCGAACCCGATGTACTCCTTCGGCAGGTTCGGGAACGGCGGGTTCCGGTACAGGCCCAGATAGAAGTTCTTGAAGAACGGATAGATGATGAAGATGCCGAAGATGACGAGCGACGGCACCACGAGCACGTAACCGAGCCCGGCCTCCCGCACCCTCCGTCCGAATCGCCGCGGCCGTGCGGTCGTCGTGGAGACGCCGGCGCGCACGTCGGTCGTCGGGACGACGACGTCGGTCGTGCTCATGCTCTCGCGCTCATCCTTCGATGCGCGCTTCGGTGGCGGGATCGAAGAGGTGGACGAGCTCCATCTTCTCCACGGTGAGGCGCGTCGGCGCCTCTTCGACGGGCGCGGGGACGTCCGAGGGTTGGCGGACGATCAGCGGCTGCCCGTCGCGGAGCCGGCAGAACACGTGGCGTTCGTGCCCGAGTGACTCGATCACGCTGACGGTCACCTCGATAGGCCCTTCGCTGCCGACCTTGAGATGCTCCGAGCGCACCCCGACGACGACCTCGTCGAGGCCGAGCCGGGTGATCTCGGCTCCGATCTCGGGTGTCAGCGGGATCTCACCGCCCGGGATCGCCACCGCCCGGACGGTGCCGCTCCCGTTCACCACCTGGCCGGTCACGGTGTTCATCGGCGGATTCCCGATGAACCGGGCGACGAAGAGGTTGGCCGGCCGCTCGTAAACCGCCTGCGGCGGGCCGACCTGCTGGAGTGCTCCCTCGTTGAGGATCGCGATGCGATCGCCCATCGTCATCGCCTCGACCTGGTCGTGCGTCACGTACACGATCGTGGTGGCGAGGCGACGGTGCAGCTCGACCAGCTCGGCCCGGGTCTGCACCCGCAGCTTGGCGTCGAGGTTCGACAGCGGCTCGTCCATCAGGAAGGCCTCCGGGCGGCGCACGATCGCGCGCGCCAGCGCCACCCGCTGCCGCTGGCCGCCCGACAGCTGGGCGGGCTTGCGGTCGAGCAGCCCGTCGAGGCCCAGGATCCCGGCCGCCTCCCCCACCCGCGTGTCGCGCTCGTCGTGGGGCACCCGCCGGGAGCGGAGCGGGAACTCGATGTTCCGGCGGACACTCATGTGCGGATAGAGCGCGTAGCTCTGGAAGACCATGGCGACGTCGCGGTCCTTGGCCTCGACGTCGGTGACCTCCCGGTCGCCGATCTCGATGACCCCTCGGTTGGGCTCGTCGAGGCCGGCGATCATGCGCAGCGCGGTCGACTTGCCGCAACCCGACGGGCCCAGGAGCACCAGGAACTCCTTGTCGGCGATGTCGAGCGTGAGGTCGTCGACGGCGGTCACGTCACCGAATCGCTTGGTCACACCTCGGATGCCGACTCGGCCCATGCGGGCGTGAGAATACGCTGCGCATCGGCCTCAGGGTCGTCTCCCGACGTGCCGACAACCGAGGTGTGAGAGCCGGCGGTCAGTCCGGGCGGAGTGTCGACGCGGCGCGAGCCGACGCGGGCTCCTCCGTCGCCGGCTGGGCGCCCATAGCCCGAGACCTTCCGACCGTCGCCGGGGTCCTCGACGGCCTTCCCTACCCCGCCCATCTGCATCTGGTCGACGACGACCGTACCTATCCCTGGGTCGCGGTCAATGCGGCCGCCCTCGCGGCACTCGGCTCGACGCGAGACCAGGTCGTCGGCCGATCGCTTCCCGACGTCATCGACGATCACGCCGCGGTGGCGCTCATGCGCCACCGGCGCGACGAGGTCGCGGCCCGGCTCGAGCCGGCGGAGGCGGAGCTCGGGATCGAGCTCGCTTCCGAGCGCAGGTGCTTCGACACCACACTGATGCCGATCTGCGACGGCAACGGCCGCTGCTCGCACATCTTCGCGGTCTGGAACGACGCCACCGTGGTGCGGGAGTCGGAGGTGCGCCCGAGCACTGCGGCCGCATCGGACGACAACCGTTTCTCCATGACCGGCAGCGCCGGTGCGAGCGAACCGTCCGAGGCGGAGCAGGCGCTGCGGGCGCGCACCGAGGCCGAGGCGCTCCTGACCGACATCTCCCGCGGCCTACTGCCGCTCGCGCCCGACGAGGTCGACGTCGCCGTCGAGGACGCGCTCCGGCGGGTAGCCCGGTTCCTGGGCGCGGACGCGGGCACGCTGGCGCGCGTCGCTCCCGACGGTGCGCTGGTGCGGGAGGTCAGCTGGTCTGCCAGCGAGCGCAGCGGCCTTCCCGAGGTCATACCGCCGGGCGGTCTGCCCTGGCTGCTCCCGGCCCTGGAGCTGCGCGAGACCGTCTTCGTACCCGAGCTCGACGCGCTGCCGCCGGGAGCCGACGCCGAGCGCGGGCTGCTGGGCGGCATCGGCGTGCTGGCAATGGCGGCGTTCCCGCTGCGCATCGCCGATCGCCTCGCCGGGCTCGTCGGGTTCGCGTGGCGGGTCGGGCCTCCGGGCCCGGTCGCGGCGAAGCTGGAGGGGTTGCACGTCCTCGGCGATGTGCTCGTCGCCGCCCGGGAGCGCAAGCTCGCCGCGCGGGCGCTCGGCCACAGCGAGGAGCGATTCCGCGCGCTCGTGCAGCACACGTCCGACGTCATCACGGTCATGCGCGCGGACGGATCGCTCGACTACGTGAGCCCCGCCATCACGAGCATGCTCGGCTGGTCGATTCCGCCCGCGTCACACACCCGCTTCCATCCGTTCGATTTCATCCATGCAGACGATCGCGACCGGGTGGCGGCGGCGTTTGCCGAAGGCCTGGAGCATCCCGGCGTCGCGCAGCCGATCGAGTACCGGATGCTCCACGCGGACGGGTCGTGGCGGCACGTGGAGTCGATCGGCAACAACCTCCTCGAGGACCCCGCCGTCGGCGGCGTCGTCGTGACCTCCCGTGACATCACGGAGCGCAAGCAAACGGAGCTCAGCCGGCGCGAGTCGGAGGCGCGGTACCGGGGCGTCGTCGAGGCGAGCCCCGACCTGATCTTCCGCATCAGTCGTGACGGCACGTACCTCGACGCCCATGGGAGCCCCGACCGCATGCTGACGCTCCCCGAGGACACGATCGGGCGCAGGGTCCACGAGGTTCGTCCCCCCGACTACGCCGAAGTGCTGATGCGCACCCTCGAACTGGCGCTGGACACGCGCGCGATCCAGACCTTCGAGCACACGATGGACGTGCACGGCGAGCTCCGCTCGTTCGAGATCCGGATCGTCCCCGTCGCCGACGACGAGGTGCTCGACATCGTCCGCGACGTCACCGAACGGGTCGACGCCGAGCAGGCCGTGAGGCAGAGCGACCAACGGTTCCGCGCCCTCGTGCAGCACTCGTCCGACATGATCACGGTCCTCGACGCCGACGGGGTCGTCACCTACACGAGCCCGGCGTCGGAACAGGTCCTGGGGTGGAACTCCCACGAGCGCGAGGGAGGCCAGGCCGTCGAGCTCGTCCACCCCGACGACCAGGAGGCGATCGCGGAGATGTTCTCGGACGCGCTCAAGCGGCCGGGTCCGACCGAGACCGTGCAGGTTCGCCTCCTCCACGAGGACGGGACGTGGCGCACGATCGAAGCCGTCGGGACCAACCTGCTCGACGATCCAGCCGTGCAGGGATTCGTCGTCAACGGGCGCGACATCACCGAGCGCCAACGGCTCGAGGAGCAGCTGCTCCAGGCCCAGAAGATGGAGGCGGTCGGTCAGCTCGCAGGCGGGGTCGCCCACGACTTCAACAACCTGCTGACCGCGATCGCCGGCTATGTCGCCCTCTTGCTCGAGGACGTTCCCGCCGACGACCCGATGCACGTCGACCTCGTCGAGATCGACCGCGCCGCCCAACGCGCCGCGGCGCTCGTCGACCAATTGCTGGCGTTCAGTCGCCGCAAGATGGTGCAACCCACCGTCCTCGACCTCAACGAGGTCGTGACGAGCATGTGGTCGCTCATGCAGCGGCTGCTGACCGCCGACATCACGCTCGAGGCCACCCTCGCCCCCACGCTTCCGGGTATGCGGGCCGACCGGAGCCAGATCGAGCAGGTCGTCATGAACCTGGTGGTGAACGCCCGTGACGCCATGCCCGACGGAGGTCCTCTGCTGGTCGAGTCGTCGACTCTCGACGTCGACGAGCGCTACGCGGCCGGACGGTTCGACGTCGCACCCGGACAGTACGTGTGCCTGTCGGTCACCGACCGCGGAACGGGCATGGACGCCGCCACCCAGGCGCGGGTGTTCGAACCGTTCTTCAGCACGAAGGAGGTCGGCCAGGGCACCGGCCTCGGCCTGTCCACCGTGTACGGGATCGCCAGCCAGGCCGGCGGGCACGTGAGCGTCTACAGCGAGCCGGGTGAGGGAACGACGTTCCGGGTGTGCTTCCCGGCCGTGCCCACGATTGCCACGCGCCGAACCGCCGACGACGAGGGGGGTCGGCTGTCGCCCGCGACCGGCAGCGAGACGGTCCTGGTCGTCGAGGACGAGGCTTCCGTCCGCTCGCTCGCGGCCGAGGTGCTGCGCCGGGCCGGCTACCGCGTGCTGGTCGCGGCCGACGGCGTCGAGGCCCTCGCAGTCGCCGACTCCCACGAGGGTGCGATCGACTTGCTGGTTACCGACGTCGTGCTCCCGGGCATTCGCGGTGTCGCGGTCGCCGAGCAGCTGCTCTCGCGGCATGCGACCCTTCGGGTGCTCTACATCTCCGGGTACACCGAGACCGCGATCGTCAAGGGCGGCGAGCTCACCGAAGACATCGATTTCCTCGCCAAGCCGTTCCAGACCGACGAGCTTGCTCGCCGGGTGCGACAGGTGCTCGACGATGCCCCGCTTGCGACGCCCTGACGCTGCCGGGCTCGGCGCCGCGATCCTCGTCGTCGACGACGAGGACGTCGTACGTCACCTCTTCACCCGGGTGCTCCGCGGGGCCGGGTTCGAGGTCGTCGATGCCCACAACGGCCGGGTCGCGCTGGCCCATATCGAGGACAGGATCCCGGACGCGGTCGTGCTCGACAACCGCATGCCCGACATGACCGGGCTCGAGCTGCTCACCGCTCTCCGCGCCGATGCGCGTACGTCGACCCTCCCCGTGATCCTCGTGACCGGACAGGACGACATCGACGACCGCGTGCGCGGGCTCGAAGCCGGCGCCAACGACTTCGTGGCCAAGCCGGTGCACCCCAACGAGCTCGTCGCCCGGGTTCGCGCTCAGCTCCGAGAGCAGGCCGCCTGGACCGAGGCCGTCGAGCAGAGCTGGCGTGAGCGCGCCCGTGCACTCGACGCGCTGAGCCGACTCCCGTCGGCCGACTCGGTGGAGGAGATGGCCGCGCGCGTCTGCCAGACGCTCGTCGCCCTCCCGAACGTCGACACCGCGGCCGTTCTCGGGTTCGGCGGCGACGCGGTGACCGTTCTCGCCCAATACGGTGCAGAAGCGTCACGCCTGGGCCAGCAGCTGCCGGCGACACTCGCGTTCGAGGTGCAGCGCCGGGCACGGTCGGGCCCGTGGGGCGGCGAGCTCGCGATTCCAGGCGGTGCGGAGACACGAGCGACAACGGTGCTGTCGGCGTTCGCGCCGCTCACCGCCGGAGGCGAGGTCGTCGGGGTGCTCGCGCTCGGGCTCGACGGCCGCCGCTCCACGCTCGGACCGACGAGCTCGGCGCTCGCCACCGCCATCGACCTCGCGCACGCGGTGACCGCCGTGCTCGCGCCCGAGCTGGGAAAAGGCGCCGAGCGCGCCGCCGGCCGGGCTGCGATGGAGGAGATCATCCTGACGCGGGCCTTCGCGCCCGTCTTCCAGCCGGTCGTCGAGCTCGACGGTGGTGCGGTGGTCGGGTTGGAGGCCCTGACCCGTTTCGCCGACGGCACGCAACCCGACGTTCGTTTCGGCGAGGCGACGGCGGTCGGCCTCGGCACCGACCTCGAGGCGGCGACGCTGGCCGCGATCGCCGACGCCGCAACCGACCTCCCCGTGGGTCCCTGGCTCAGTGTGAACGCATCACCGGCGCTGCTCCTCGCGCGGGCGCCGCTCGAACAGGCTCAGCGGTCCATCGGCAGGCGTCTCGTCGTCGAGCTGACAGAGCGCGAGGAGGTCGACGACTACCGCGCCGTCGCGTCGGCGCTCGCCGCGCTCGAAGACACCGTGCTCGCTGTCGACGACGCCGGCGCCGGCTACGCGAGCTTGCGCCACATCCTCACGTTGCACCCCGGTTACATCAAGCTCGACCTGACATGGGTTCGCGACCTCGAATCCGACACCGCCCGCCAGGCGATCGTCGCCGGGGTCAACCACTTCGCTCGGCTCACCGATTGTCGCGTGATCGCAGAGGGGGTCGAGACCGAGGCCGAGGCGGCCACGCTGCGCCGGCTCGGAGTCGGGCTGGGCCAGGGTTACCTGTTCGGCCGACCCGTCGCCGCCGTCGACCTCGCCTGAGCTCAGCGGGCGCGCAGGAACCATCCTCGTGGATCCCAGCGTCGTAACGCGCCGATCTCGTCCGGTGTCGGCGGCGCCAGCTCGGCGATGGTCGGCGCGACCTGCAGGTGCCAACCGCAGGCGCGTCGCGCGGCGGCCACGCGTTCGGTCATGGGCGTGCTCCCGGCGGGCACCGCGGTGAGCACGAGCTCGTCGCCATCGCCCTTCTCGAGAAGGCCGAGGTCGGTGACGAGGGCACGCACGCTGCGGCCGGGCGACGTGACGTAGCCACACTCGGGCGGGGTGCGCTCCGGCTGGAGGAGCGCGACCACCACCGACTCGTTCGCGACACTGGCGACGTCGTTGCCGCCACCCGAGCCGACGAGGAACGGCCCGTCGGGCACGAGCGTGGAGTTGACGTTTCCCCGGCGATCGATCTGCGCGCCGCCCAGGCACGCCACCGTGGTCGTGCCGGAACCACCGACGAGCGTGCCGAGCACGAGGTCGGCGTCGCCGAGCATGGCCGAGCGGGGGAAGTTGCGGTGGTTGAGCACGAACGGGTCGGCGGGCGTGGGGTCGTAGCCCCAGAGCCCGATCTCGGCGGTGAGCTCCACGGTCGCGCCGGCCGCGCGCGCCTGGGCGACCCCGAGCCAGGCGGCGAGGTTGGCGACGCCGGCGCCGGCCAGCACCGCGTCGGCGCCGACTGCGAGCACGCGCCCGGCCAGGTGGCGCGCGCCCCACACGGCGGCGAGCTCCCAGCGGTTGGGCGCGGCCTCGAGATCGGGCGGGTAGGTGTCCTGGTCGACGCGCCACGAGTCGGGGTCCGCCTTCGCCTCCAGGCGCGCCACCCGGTCGTCGCCGAGGCGGGCGACGTAGTCGTGCTGGTCCTCGGGCTCGAGCACCCAGTGACGGATCCAGTCGTCGAAGTCGTTGCCGCGCGTCGCGGCGCGGGCGTCGACCCAGAACTCGTAGTCCTCGCCGTAACCGTCGACCGGGAGGTCGCCGGTGAAGAGCCCGCCCGGGTGCGCCCCGAGCGGCGCCTCGCAGACGGCGAGCACGTGGTGCGCGGGGATGCGCACATGGTGCGACCACGGACGAAGATCATCGACGACGCGCTCGACGGTGACGATCACACCTCGTCGTGCTGCCAGCGCCCCCCATACACCCTCGAGGAGCGGTGGGTGGAGCGCGACGTTGCCCTGGGTGTCGGCGACCGGCGCGTGCAGGAGCGCAACGTCGGGTGCGAGCGGAGCGAGCAGCCCGACGCGGCCGAACGGCGTCTCCGCACGCGTGTAGGCGTCGTTCGCCTCCATCGACGAGCCCGCGATCGACCGGGTGACGATGGCGGGGAGACCGCGCGCCGCGGCTTCGAGGCGCTGCGAGAACGCCAGGAACGACCAGTGCTCGACATCGACCTCGCCCCGTTGGTACGCGCCTGCGAACACCGGGTTGGGCGTGAAGTTCGGGAAGGTATCCCCCGAGTACCCGGTGACTACACGGCGCACGAGGCCACCGCGAAAGAAGAGCGTGCCGAGGCTGGAGAGGCTCAGCATCACGAGCGTGAAACCCGGGTCACGTCCCCACCACTGCCGCACGAGCTCGCGCGCCCCCGCCGTCCAGCGCGTATGCCCGACCACGATGTGCACGGCATCACCGGCCCGCACGTGCTCGGCCACCGCGTCGCGCAGCGACGCGGTCTTGGTCACGCTGAGTCGAGCACCAGGTCGGCGAGACGGCGGCGCTGCCAGCCCTGGTACCCGAGCATGGCGTCGTTCTGCTTGGCCCGCTTGTAATAGAAGTGGGCGTCGCAGTCCCAGGTGAAGCCGACGCCGCCGTGGATCTGGATGTCCTCGCCGGAGATGAAGACGGCCGCCTCACCGACGAAGCTCTTCGCCATCGCCGCTGCCCGTTGGCGCGACTCGTCGTCGACGTCGGAAGCCCACGCGGCGTAGTGGCTGCCCACACGCGCGAGCTCGAGCCGGTGGAGCATGTCGACGGCCTTGTGCCGGATCGCCTGGAACTTCGCCAACGGCCGGTCGAACTGCACCCGAACCTTCGCATACTCGACGGCGAGCTCGAGTGCAGCCTCGGATGCGCCGATCAGCTCGGCACTGAGCGCGACCGCGGCGTCGTCGACGATCCGCCGCCAGATCGCGGTGTGGTCACCACGGGGGCCGACGGCGACAACGCGCTCCTCGTCGAGCACGAGCCGAGCCGCCTTTCGGGTCGGGTCGAGCGTGGGCACGGGCTCGCCGCGTGGGCCCTCGAGCAGGAACGAGCTCAGCCCCTCCTCGGTGCGGGCGACGACGATCGCCCAGTCGGCGGTGTGGCCGTCGAGCACGAGCGGCTTGTGGCCGGTGACGATCCAGTCGGCACCCTTGCGCCGGGCGCGGGCCCGCACGCGGTCGACGGGGTCGCCGTGGCCGAGCTCCTCGAGCGCGACCGTACCCCGCAGCGTCCCTGACGCCAGCGGCGCGAGGAGCTCGTCGGCACCGAGCCGGCGCGCCGCCAGCGTCGCGAGCACGCTCGACGAGAAGAACGGGCCCGGCAGCGGCAGCCGGCCCATCTCCTCCATCACGACCACCATGTCGACCAGCCCGAGACCGATGCCCCCGTGGTCGTCCGGTACGAGCAGGCCGGGCCAGCCCATCGCCGCCAGCTTTTCCCAGAGCTCGTCGGTGAACCCGCGCTCGTCTTCGGCCATCGCCCGCACGTAGCTCGACGGCGTCTCGTTCGTGAGGAACCCGCGCACGGCGGCGCGCAACGCCTCTTGATCATCCGAGAATGTAAAGTCCATCGAGCCAGAAGACTAACGTGCGTGTCAGGTTTCGCGAGAGAGCCGGGAGGACCTGTGAGCAGGCGAAGCGAGGACGGCGCCCGCCAGGGCGCCGCCCGCAGCGGAGCACGCGGAGCGAGCGGCCCGAAGGGCGGGCGCCGGGTATCCCGGCGCCCGAGGCGAGCGGAGCAATAGAGATGGATTTTGCCTATGAGCCCGAGGATCGGGCGTTTCGCGACGAGTTGCGGGCGTGGCTCGACGAGAACCTGCCCAAGTTCCTCGCTGATTGGGGCGGCGACGAAGACCCCGGGGGCGGGCGCCAGGGCGGCACCGAGTCGGGCGTCGCCCGCACGCAGGAGCGGCGCCGAGACTGGCAACGACGCCTGCACGAAGGACGCTGGGCCGCCATCAACTGGCCCAAGGCATGGGGTGGGCGCGAGGCAACGCCGGTGCAGAACGTCCTGTACTCGGAGGAGATGGCGCGGGTGCGCGCGCCCGGCATCTACAACGCCAACGGGATCTGGCAGATCGGCCCCATGATCATCCGCTGGGGCACCGCGGAGCAGCAGCAACGCTGGCTGTCCGGCATCCTCGACGCGTCGGAGCACTGGTGCCAGGGGTTCAGCGAGCCTCAGGCCGGATCCGACCTCGCCAACCTGCGCACCACCGCGATCCGCGACGGCGACGAGTACGTCGTCAACGGCCAGAAGACCTGGACTTCGACCGCGCATCTCGCCAAGTGGGGCCTCTTCCTGCTCCGCACCGACCCAACCGCGATCGAGCGGGGCGCGAAGCACGACGGCATCACCGCGTTCATCATCGACATGGAGGCGCCGGGCATCGAGATCCGGCCCATCCGCGACCTCGTCGGCGACGAGCTGTTCAACGAGGTGTGGTTCACCGACGCCCGGATCCCGGCCGACTACCGCCTCGGCGACGAGGGCGCGGGCTGGCAGGTGGCGATGGGCACGCTCGGGCACGAGCGCGTCGGCACTGCGGGACTCGCGATCGCGATGTCGTCGGACCTCCGGGCGATGATCTCGGCCGCGCGCGCGACCAACCCCGCCGCGCTCGACGATCCCGAGATCCGCGAGCGCATCGCGCGCGCGTACACCGACATCGAGTTCACGAAGCTGCTCAACTACCGGGCGCTCACGAAGATCATCAAGGGGCAGAAGAACTGGCCCGAGGTACCGCTGGCGAAGCTGCAGTGGAGCCACCTTGCCCAGACACTCGCCGAGCTTGCCGTCGACCTGCTGGGCCCTGCGGGGCTGCTGGCCAAGGGCGGGCCCGACGCCGTCGACGGTGGTAGCTGGACCCGCCTCTACTCGTTCCAGCGCTACACCTCGATCGGCGCCGGCGCCACCGAGGTGCAGAAGAACATCATCGCCGACCGCGCCCTCCTCCCCCGGCAGTAACGACCCCCCTTTCCGCGTTGGGTCGTTTTCTCGGTATATGACCGCGAAAGTGACCCAACGCTGCAGGGGAAGCGCGTGAAGCTCGGGGTGATCACGCCGGTGCTCACCCGGCTACCGGGAGCGCACGCAGCGTGGGAACCGGACGCGGGGATCGGCGACGTCGAGCGCGTCGCCGTCGAAGCGGAGCGGCTCGGCTATCACCACCTGACTTGCAGCGAGCACGTGGGCATTCCCCGCCCCGTGGCCGACATCCGGGGCGGGACCTATTGGGATCCACTCGCGACGTTCGGGTACCTCGCGGCGCGGACGACCACGATCCGCCTCGCCACCTTCGTCCTCGTGCTCGGGTACCACCACCCCCTCGCCATCGCCAAGCGCTACGGCACCCTCGACCGCGTCAGCAACGGACGACTGATCCTCGGTGTCGGCGTCGGCTCCCTGGAGGAGGAGTTCGCACTGCTCGACGCGCCCTTCGCCGACCGGGGCGAGCGCGGCGACGACGCCATCCGCGCCCTCCGGGCCACGCTCGCACAGCCCGAGCCCGCCTACACCGGCACGCACTACGAGTTCTCCGGTTTCGTGATCGACCCGCACGCGGTGCAGACGAACATGCCCATCTGGATCGGTGGAAGTACCGCGCGCTCGCTGCGCCGAGCGATCGAGCTCGCCGACGGCTGGGCGCCGTTCGGTCTCCGGACTGCCGACCTTGCCGCCATGCTGGAACGAGCGCGCGCGACCGACGCGTGGGCGCGCCGCGTGCGCCCGCTCGAGCTGATCCTCCAGAACGAACGTCCACTCGACCCGATCGGTGAACCCGGACGCGTGACCGAGCGAATCGATCGATTTCGCGAGCTCGGCACCACGATCCTCAACGTGCGGGTCGTGCACAACTCCCTCGACCACTATCTCGAGCAGCTGGCCGCGCTGCCGCCGCTGGTCGACCGGTAGCGTGAGGGCGTGGCCCGGACGTACGAGCTCGGCCCAGGGCGCCGCCTGATCAATGCAGTCGCCACGCCCCTCATCCGGCTCGGCCTCGCCCCGCGCGGGAGCCACCTGTTGACCACGACCGGCCGTCGTACCGGTCAGCGGCGCACGAATCCGGTGCACCTGATCGACCACGACGGGCACCGTTATCTGGCCGCTCCATACGGCGTGGTGTCGTGGGTGCGCAACGCGCGAGCGGCCGGCGAGGTGACGCTCGCCCGCGGCCGCACCTCGAACACGTATCCCGTCACCGAGGTCGAACCGGCCGAGGCCGCGCCGGTGCTCAAGCGCTACGTCGGGGAGATCCCAGTGACGCGGCCCTTCTTCGATGCGACCAAGGATGCGCCCGTCACCGACTTCGAGGCCGAGGCCTCCCGCCACCCCGTGTTCCGGCTCGGCCCGCCGCGGTAGTCGCCGCGACGGTCATCAGGCGAGGCGCTCGATGACGGTGGCGTTGGCCTGCCCGCCACCCTCGCACATCGTCTGGAAGCCCAGTCGGCCGCCGGTGGCATCGAGGTGGTTGAGCAGGGTCGTCATCAGTCGGACGCCGCTGGCCCCGAGCGGATGGCCGAGGGCGATCGCGCCGCCGCGCGGGTTGAGCCGGTCCATGTGGGGACGGAACTCCTCCGCCCACATGAGCGCGATGGCGGCGAACGCCTCGTTGCATTCGATCGCGTCGAACTCGTCGATCTTCATGCCGGTTCGCTCCAACAGCCTGCGCGTCACCGGATTGGGTGCCGACAGCACGAGCACCGGGTCGTCGGCCAGTACGGCGAAGTGCACGATCCGGGCCCGGATCGCCAACCCGAGGCGCTCGGCCGTGGCCCGGTCGGCGATGAGCATGGCTGCGGCTCCGTCGCTCATCTGCGACGAGTTGCCGGCGGTGATCTCCGGGGCCGGCTGATCGTCCGACTCCCACGCCGGATGCAACGCGGCCATCGATTCGGGCGTACCACCGCGCCGGATCCCCTCGTCGGCTCCCAGCAACTCCCCGGTCTCCTCGCCGTGCTCGTCCTTGATCGGGACGGGAAGGATCTCGCGGGCGAAGTGACCGCTGTCGGTGCTCCCGGCGGCGCGACGGTGGCTCTCGAGCGCGAAGGCGTCCATCTGCTCGCGCGTGATCCCGAACCGGTCGGCCAGCACCTGCGCGACCCAGAACTGGATGCCGAGGGTGTTGTCCGTGTGGGCGAGGAAGTCGGCGCTGAACGGCCCCGTGCCGCCCCGTGCGTTCGACGACATCGGCGAGCGGGTCATCGACTCGACGCCGCAGGCGATCGCGAGGTCGTACGCACCCGCCATCACGCCCTGGGCGACGAAGTGGACGGCTTGTTGCGACGAGCCGCATTGCCGGTCGACGGTCGTCGCGGGGACATGCCACGGCAGCCCGGCGGCGACCCACGCGTTGCGGGTCACGTTGCAGCCCTGCTCGCCCGACTGCGTGACGCACCCCCCGACGACGTCGTCGACGAGACCGGGGTCGACGTCGTTGCGTTCGAGGAGCGACCGCAGCGTGAACCCGAGCAGGTCGGTCGGGTGCCACCCGGCGAGCGCGCCTTTGCGCTTGCCGATGGCGGTGCGAGCAGTGTCGACGATGACGGCTTCCCGAAGGCTCACGCGCGCTCCCTCGACGGGACCTGACATGGTAGTCAGGTTCGTTACGATGACCGCTTCGATGCGCATCGCAGTGCTGGTCAAGCAGATCCCGGCGTTCGAGGAGATGGAGCTCGGCCCCGACGGGCGGCTCAAGCGCGAGGGTCTCGAGCTCGAGATGAACCCCTACTGCCGGCGGGCGGTGAGCGAAGGCGTCGAGCTCGCGGCCGCCAGCGGCGGCACCGTCACCGTCATCACTCTCGGGCCGCCGTCGGCCGGCGACACGCTCCGCGAGGCGATCGCGTGGGCAGCCGCGCGGCAGGTCGATGCCGAGGGTCTGCTCGTCACCGACACGGCGTTCGCGGGCTCCGACACGCTGGCGACGGCACGGGCGCTGGCGGCCGCGCTGGCCCGCGAGGGGCCGTTCGACCTCGTCCTGGTCGGCCGCAACTCGGTCGATGCCGACACCGGTCAGGTCGGACCCGAGGTCGCCGAGCTCCTCGACCTGCCGTTCGCCACCGGCGTGCGCGAGCTCGAGCAGCGCGGCGAGACGCTCGCGCTCCGCTGCGAGCACGACGACGGCTGGGTTCGCCTCGAGGTCTCGCTCCCGGCGGTGCTGTCGACGGCCGAGCGACTGTGCGAGCCGTGCAAGGTCGATCCCGACGGCCGGGCGGCGGTGTCGGCCGATCGCATCCGGCGAGTCGCAGCCGCCGACCTCGGGCCGGGCCCGTGGGGCCAGGAGGGCAGTCCCACGTGGGTCGGGCCGGTGCGCGTGCACCGCACCGACCGTCTCGGTCATTTGACGCCAGGCGCGCCGGTCGCCGCGCAGGTGCACCAGGCGGTCGACCTGTTGCTCGAGCGGGGAGCGCTCGACCCCGCTCTCGACCATGCCGGCGACGTCGGCTGCGTTCCACCCGCGCGCGACCGTGCCGAGGGCCCGCTCGTGGCGGTGCTGGTCGAGCCGGGGCGTGAGCGCCTCACCCGGGAGTTGCTCGGCACTGCCGCCGCGCTCGCGACCGACCTCGGCGGTAGCGCGGTCGCGCTGACCGCCGATCGCGGCGAGTCCCAGCCGGCTGATCTCGGTGCCTGGGGAGCCGACACCGTCGTCGTGATCGACGGCGCGCGCGTCGAAGAGGACATCGCCGCCGCCACCGCGGCGTGGGCGTCGGATCGTGAACCGTGGGCGGTGCTGGCGCCGAGCACGGCATGGGGCCGTGAGGTGGCGGCTCGTGCCGCGGCAC